>NZ_JBHXVE010000002.1:317440-413191 GCF_042672505.1 Streptomyces sp. NPDC127190 | reverse complement strand
GCCGCCCTCCCCGGGGGTGGGCTCGCCCCGCCCCCCCCGGGGGGCGCGGGCGGGGGGGGGGGGGCCCCCCCGGTGGGGGGGGCCCCCCCCCGCCGTTGTCCGCGAGTGGGGCCGGTGGGCCGGGTCAGTCCGCGACGCCGTGCCGGTGCGCGGCCCCGACGATGGCCTCGACCACGTCCACGGCGCTGCCGTCGTGGTCGCTGCCCGCGGTGCCGCTGCCGGTCTGGACGTTGGCCGCACGGTCCACTTCCAGCCAGGAGTCGGCGTGCGAGTTGTCGATCACGGTGATCAGACTGTCGGATGCGGCCACGGGACCGGCGCCGGCGCCGAGGAGCGCGGCGGCCACGGCGGTCGCCACCCCGAGCCGGGGCAGGGCGCCGGTCACACGCCCACACCCTCGGGGATGAGCCGCTCGCGGGCGATGTTGCGCTCCAGCAGGCTGGTGGACGCCCGCACGCCGACCCCGCTCGCCGGGTCGACCTCCGGCAGCCGCCCGTCGGCCTCCTTGAGGGACGAGAGCGCGGAGTCCATCGCCTGGTGCGCGGCGAACAGGCACGGGGTGCTGTAGATCGCGACGTCGACGCCGAGTTCGGACAGCTCGCCCAGGGACAGCCGGGGCGACTTGCCGCCGGCGATCTGGTTGAACAGCAGCGGCTTGCTGCCGACCACCTCACGGATGCGCTTGATCCACTCGACGCTGCGCACACCGTCGACCAGGACGACGTCCGCGTCGGTGGCGGCCAGCCGCTCCGCGCGGTGCAGGATGTCCCGCTCGTCGGTGGCGTCGGTACGGGCGACCACGACGAGATCACGGCGGGTCTCCAGCACCTGATGCAGCTTCTCCAGGTACTCCTCGAGCGGCAGCACCTGCTTGCCGTCGGCGTGACCGCAGCGGCGCGGCCGCTTCTGGTCCTCGAGGATCACGCCGGACGCACCGATGCGCTCCAGCCCCTCGACGACATGACAGGCGACCTCCGGGTCGACGTACCCGTCGTCGATGTCGACCAGCAGGTGGTGGTGCGGGAACGCGCCCCGCAGCCGCTGGACGAAGGCCACCATGTCGGGCCAGGCGATGAATCCGATGTCCGGCAGGCCGTAGTACGAGGCGGCGAAACCGAAGCCCGAGACGAACATGCCGTCGTAGTGCTTGGCCGCGATCGACGCCGAGTACATGTCGTACACGCCGATCAGCGGGGTGGTCCCGGGCCCGGCGATCCGGTCGCGCAGCTTCTTCCCGTAAGTCAAGGTCCGGCTCCTTTTGTGGGTGGGTGACGCGGAGCGGGGGCCCCGCCGCGTCTCGACGCCCTTTACCAAGCCAAGAGCATCTCTAGATACTCATGTGACCTTCTACTGAGACAAGCTTTACTCACCTGAATGGTGGAACGCTTTCACCGCAGAAACGTCACTCGGCGAGCTGCGCGACCATCTGGTCGGGCTCCGGGGCCGCAGCTGTCTGGAGATCCTCGGCCCGGACCCGGACCAGCCCGCACCCCGGCCGTTCGGTGTCGACCGGCTGACCGGGCCGCGCACGCTCACCTGGGCCATCAGCCCGCCGGACCTCGACGCGGCGATCGAAGCGGCCCGCGCGCGCGGCTACGACCCCGGCCCCGCCCGGCCGATGAGCCGCCGCACCCCGGACGGCACCGTGCTGCGCCGGCGGCTCACCGACGGCGCCGCGGGCCACCCGTCGGGTCTGGTGCCGTTCCTCATCGACTGGGGCGGCTCCCGTCATCCCGCTGCCTCCGGCCTGCCGGTCACCCCGCCGTTGGAGGTCACGGCCACCCTGCCCGCCCCGGAGGAGGTGCACGGCCCGCTCGCGGCCCTCGGCACCGGACTGTCGCTCACCCCGGGCCCGGCCGGACTCTCCTTCACCCTGGACACACCCAACGGACCGGTCACCTTCCGCTGACCCCGGGGCCCGGCCGCCCTTCGACCTGTGCTGACGTCGGTCCGCCGCGCCGGAGGGGACACCGAAGAGCTGAATGCCGTGGCGGGTACGGAAGCGGCGGGCGTAGGCGAAGCTGGCCAGTGCCGTCAGGGCGAGCAGCAGCAGGGACTGGGCCCGGACGAGCAGCGGCACCGTGTCGGTGGGCAGGGTGAGGGCGGCGAGCGTGCCGAGGCCGCCGTCGAGCAGTTGCTCGGTGCCCCACAGCAGGGTGAGGACCCGCAGCCCCCGGCGGAACTCCGCGGAGTCCTGCCAGAACCCTGCCCGCGCCAGGGCCGCCGGTTCCCGGTGCAGTCTCTGTCCCAGCTGGAAGGCCAGCGGTCGCCGGGTGAGTCCGGTGCCGAGGACCCAGGCGCCCACCACCAGGGACAGCGCCGCGTCCTTGCACAGGAGGAGCCGGGTGCCCCCGCCCAGCAGGGACGCCAGCGCGGCGGCAGCCAGCAGCACGGTGAAGAACAGGTCCACGCCGTCCACCCGGCGCCGGCGCACCGCACCGGACAGCAGGCGCAGAGCCGGAGGCGCGCCGCTCAGCAGCAGCGCCGGTGCCTGGCCGGCGCCGAGGGACCGGGCCGCGTAGTAGACGAGGAGCGGCAGCAGGATGTCGACCGCGAGCGAGAGCAGGGGGCCGCGGGCCGCCCCGCCCGGTTTCCCCCGCGCACGCGGCCGGTGTGACCGCGCCGCGTCATCCGGCGCGTGCCCCATCGCCACATCCGCCGTGCTGTCCGGTGGACGGCCCGCCGTCCTGTCCGGAGCACGGCCCGTCGTGGTGTCCAGCGTGCGGCCCGTCGTGCTGTCCGCAACGCGGCCTGTCCTGTCGTCCGTCCTGCTGCCCGTGGGGTGCGCCATGGGTCCTCCTCGCTCCGCAGCGGATTCCCTGCCGGGCGGTGCCGGCCTGGGAAAACGCTAGGCGCGGGGCGGGGTCCGGCGGATCGGAGCAGGGGTGGAGAGCCGGGTGGAAAACAGGTGGAGGCCAAGGTCCGCGATCTCCGTCCGGCACTCCACCCCACGGTGGAGCGCTCCCCGGGGACCAGAAGTCGGACCACGGGTCGGGCCAGGAGTCGGACCTACCTCTGCGGGCCCGCCGTATCCCCGTTCCCCCCGTTCCCCCCGTTGCCTCCGTTCACCCCGTTCACGCCGTTCACGCCGTTCACCCCGTTCACCCCGTTGCCCACATGCCCCTTGTGGACGTGCTGGCTCTTCACATGCGTGCGCAGGCGGGACGTCACGTCCTCCGGCGGCAGGAAGCGGGACCAGCGCTCGGGGAACTCCGACGGCATGTCGGGGTCGTCCGGGTCGTCGGGATCGTCGGAGTCGCTCTCCCGGGCCGCCGCGGCGCGGGCGACGTACTCGGCGACCTGGGCCTCGCGCATCCGCTCGTTGGCCGCGCGGGCGGTGGCCGTGGCGGCGGCCGGCCACACCCGGTCGATGGCGGCGTTGACGGCCGCTCCGACCAGCACGGCGAAGGCGGCTACGCCGATCCACAGCAGGACGGCGACGGACGCGGCGAGGGAGCCGTAGATGGTGGCGCCCTCGATGGTGTTCGTGAGGTAGATCCGCAGCAGGAAGCTGCCGAGGACCCACATGGCGAGAGCGACGAGGGCACCGGGGACGTCCTCGATCCACGGTGAGCGGACCGGCACGGACACGTGGTACAGCGTGGTCAGGAAGACGATGGACAGGACGATGACCACCGGCCAGTACAGGACCTGGACCACCGTCGCCGACCAGGGCACCACCCGCACCACCGCGTCCGGCCCGGCCACCATCAGCGGCAGCGCGACCGAGCCGATCAGCAGCGCCACGATGAACAGCAGGAAGGCCATGATCCGGGTCTTGACGATGCCCCGGACGCCGTCGAGGCCGTACATGACCGTGATGGTGTCGATGAAGACGTTGACCGCGCGGGAGCCGGACCACAGGGCGAAGAGGAAGCCGATGGAGATGACGTCGGGCCGGCCGCCCCTCATCACGTCGTGCAGGATCGGCTGGGTGATCTCCTTGACGCCCTTGTCCGACAGGACCGTCCGCGAGGCCTCGAGGATGTTGGTCTCGAGACTGCGGATGGTGTGGGCGCCGGTCCAGGTGTCGACGTACGCGAGCAGCCCGATGAGGCAGAGCAGCAGCGGCGGCACCGACAGCAGCGTGAAGAACGCGGCCTCGGCCGCCAGGCCCAGGATGCGGTACTCCATGCAGGAGTTGACGGTGTCCTTCAGCAGCAGCCAGGCGGTCCTGCGCTTGGATACGTTCCGGTACAGGGCTCTGGCCCGGTGGAGCCGCCCGGGCGGTCGCTGGGGGGTGTCACTTGCTGGCTGCACGACCCAAAGGTATCCGCAGCGACGCGCCCGGCTCACCTTGCGGGGCAGGTGGACGGGATCCGCGGGGGGGGGGGGGGGGCGGCGCCCCCCCCCCCCCCCGCCCGCGGCGCTGTGCCACTCTGGAAGCCGACGGCAGGCCGGTACCAGACGGTCACCAGGCCGCCATAAGCCGTCATGAGCCGTCATCAAGCGGCCCTAGGTCATCATCGGTACCGTCCCGGGTAGGTTCGCAGTCATGGCAGGCACCTCCACCCACACCGTGACGAACCAGCCGCCGCCGCTGGTCGGGTACGACCTCTTCACCGCCGACCGGGCCCTTTCCGAGGCGGTCGAGCGGCACACCGATCCCGCCGTGCTGGACGAGGTGCGCGCGGAGCTGTCCGCGCTGGGCCGCGCCTCGGGATCGGCGCAGGTGCAGGAGTGGGGGGCACAGGCGAACGAGAACCCGCCCCGGCTGGCCACCCATGACCGGTACGGCCACCGGATCGACGAGGTCGAGTTCCACCCGGCCTGGCACCGGCTGCTCGGCAAGGGCGTCTCGGCGGGCCTCACGGGCGCCTGGAGCCGGCCGGCGGGGCATGTGCGGCGGGCGGCCGGATTCCTGATCTGGACGCAGGTCGAGGCGGGCAACTGCTGTCCGCTGTCGATGACCCACGCGGCCGTGCCCGCGCTGCGCACCGATCCCGAGCTGGCCGCCGTCTGGGAGCCCCGGCTGTCCTCCACGATCTACGACCGGGAGCTGCGGCCCGCCGACCGGAAGGCCGGCGCCCTGATGGGCATGGGCATGACGGAGAAACAGGGCGGCAGCGACGTACGGGCGAACACCACCGAGGCCCGCCCGCTCGCCGAGGCCGGTACCTACACCCTCACCGGGCACAAGTGGTTCTGCTCGGCGCCGATGTCCGACGCCTTCCTGGTGCTGGCGCAGGCCCCGGACGGCCTGACCTGCTTCCTGGTGCCCCGGGTCCTCCCCGACGGCACCCGGAACGTCTTCCGGATCCAGCGGCTGAAGGACAAGCTCGGCAACCGGTCCAACGCCTCCGCCGAGATCGAGTTCGACGGCACGTGGGCGCGCCGGGTGGGCGAGGAGGGGCGCGGGGTGCGCACCATCATCGGGATGGTCGCGGCGACCCGGCTGGACTGCGCGCTCGGTTCGGCGGGCCTGATGCGGCAGGCGGTGGCGCAGGCGATCCACCACTGCACCTACCGGGAGGCGTTCGGCGGGCGGCTGGCCGACAAGCCGCTGATGCGCAACGTCCTCGCAGATCTCGCGCTGGAGTCGGAGGCGGCGACCGCGCTCGCGCTGCGGCTGGCGGCGGCGTACGACGACGGCGGCGAGCAGGAGCGCGCCTTTCTGCGGCTGGCGGTGCCGGCCGCCAAGTACTGGATCACCAAGCGCTGTGCGCCGGTGGCGGTCGAGGCCGCCGAGTGCCTGGGCGGCAACGGCTACGTCGAGGACTCCGGCCTGCCCCGGCTGGTACGGGAGTCGCCACTGAACTCGGTCTGGGAGGGCGCGGGGAACGTCCAGGCGCTGGACGTGCTGCGGGCGCTGCAACGGGAGCCGGGTGCGCTGGACGCGTGCCTCACCGAGATCGGCCGGGCCCATGGTGCCGACCACCGTCTGGACCGGGCGGTGAAGGACCTGTTCACCGAACTCGCCGACCTGGACGGCATCGAGGGCCGCGCCCGCCGTCTGGTGGAGCGGCTGGCGGTGGTCCTCCAGGGCTCGCTGCTGGTCCGGCACGCCCCGCCGGAGGTCGCCGACGCGTTCTGCGCGTCACGCCTGGGCGGCGACCACGGGGCGTCCTTCGGCACGTTGCCGGCAGGCCTGGACCTGGCCTCGGTGGTGGAGCGGGCACGGCCGGTCTGATCCGGCCGGGGGCCACGGGGAGCCGCCCGGCCGGCCCGGGTGCTCCGGCGCACGCCGGCGGCGCGCGCGGGGCGCTGCCGCCGTGCGGCGGCCGGACTCCCGGCGGGGGTGGTGCTGCGCCGACACGGCACCACCCCCGCTCAGGGTCAAGTCTCGGCCGATCCCGTACGGTTCACCAGGGTTGCAGGGGGTTGCAACTTGTTGGCGCACATGCGCGGAGTCTGTGCCTCCGGCCTGCCCCTGACGGCAGTATGTGAGGCACAGCCGGACCGGAAACCGCCGCCCGGACGGCTTGACAAATGTGTTCGATGCCCTTTCCGGGAGGACCCCTGTGGTGAACCCGCCGATGAACGTGGCGCGTCTGGCCGCCGTGGACGCGGCGCAGGCGGCGCGGGTGCTGTGCGAGGTGCGCGAGGCGACGCTCGCCGGTCGACGTGCACGGATCGCGCCGCGGCCGGTGATCGAGCAGTCCTGGGGGCGGATGCTGCGGCGCGGCGTCGACCCCGATCGCGACTGCCGGTCCGGGCTGCTGCCCTCGGACGAGGTGCTGCGCCGGCGGGCGGAGTCACCGCTGCGCCATGTGCTGCCGGTGCTGCGGGAGGGACTGCTTTCGGTCGTCGACGTGGCCCAGCACATCATGGTGGTCGCGGACGCCGAGGGCCGGGTGCTGTGGCGGGAGGGGGCCGCTCCGGTGCTGCGCAAGGCCGACGGCCTGGGTTTCGAACTCGGCGCGGACTGGCGGGAAGACGTCGTCGGCACCAACGGGGTGGGCACCCCGGCGGTCGTACGGCAGCCGGTCCAGGTCTTCGCCGGTGAGCACTTCGTCCGTTCGCAGCTCTCCTGGACCTGTACGGGTGCCCCGATCAGCGATCCCAGGGACGGCCGGCTGCTCGGGGTGGTGGATGTCAGCGGCCCGCTGGAGACCATGCATCCGGCGACGCTCGCCTGGGTGGACACGGTGGCCAAGCTGGCCGAGGCGCGGCTGCGGGAGT
This sequence comes from Streptomyces sp. NPDC127190, assembly GCF_042672505.1. Lineage (NCBI taxonomy): Bacteria > Bacillati > Actinomycetota > Actinomycetes > Kitasatosporales > Streptomycetaceae > Streptomyces > Streptomyces sp. NPDC127190. The sequence goes on along the minus strand of NZ_JBHXVE010000002.1, from coordinate 406,069 downwards.
TGCATCTGGCCTCGCTGGAGCGGCTGCGGGCGGTGGCGGCGCCGGTCCTGGCCCGGCTGGACGGGCGGGCGCTGGTGGTGGACCGGGACGGCTGGGCGGCGGCGGTGACGGGCATGCCGTACGTCCGGCGGGTGACGCTGCCCAAGTCGCCGGCGCCGGGGCGCCGGTGGCTGCCCGGGCTCGGCTCGTGCGCGGTGGAGCCGCTGGCCGGGGGCTGGTTGCTGCGGGCGGAGGAGGAGCCGCGCGGAGCCTCGGCCACCCGGATCGTGGTGGACCTCGCCCGGCCGGACCGCTGTGCGCTGACGGTCTCCGCCACGGCGGGTTCCTGGTCGCGGGAACTGAGCCCGCGGCACGCGGAGTTGCTGTTCCTGCTCGCCGAGCACCGGGCCGGGCGGGGCGCCGCGGCGCTCGCCGAGGACCTGTTCGGGGATCCCGCCCGCACGGTGACGGTACGGGCCGAGATGTCGCGGATCCGGCGGTATCTCGGGGAACTGCTGTGCCATCGGCCGTATCGATTCTGCGAGACCGCGGAGGTCGAGGTGGTGCTCCCGGCCGACCCGCGTGACCTGCTGCCCCGCTCGACGGCGCCGGCGGTGGCGCGGCGCCGCACGGCCCTGAGGCCCGCCGAGCCCGCCCGCAGCCCCGAGGCCCCCTGAGTCCGTCCGCCCGGTGTCTACGGGGTGTCTACGGGCCAACTGCGGGGTCTTCACCCGGCGCGACCCGTCACTGCCGTAGCATCGCTGTGCGGTCTCCCCACCCGCTTCTCGGTTCAACCTACGGACCGGAAGACGCAGTTGGTGACGGAGGGCCGTGCGGAGGGCCTGGAAGAGGGGTCGGGATGATGCATCGCGGCAGACACCGCCGGCGCAGACGGGGCGCGGCCCTGCGCGCGGTCCTGACCGGGGCCGCGCTGGCGCTCACCGCCGCCGCCACCCTGATCAGCACGTCCCAGGCCCAGGTCGCCGAGAACCCCGGCGCGCTCAGGCCGCTGACCGCCCCGGCGGACACCGCCCCGCTGCGGCTGCGGGAACAGCTGGTCCCGCAGCGCACGCTGGACGGGCTCGCCGCGGGGATGGGGCGCCCGGTCGGGGTGGACGCCGTACTGCGCAGCGCGGACCTCCGGATGCGCGAGTCCGCCGACTGCTCCACCGCCGACCGCACCTCGTTGCCCGTCGCACCGGCCACCGACCACGCCTACTGCTGGGACCCGGCCGACACCGGTTCCACCGCGTGGCGGCCGGCCTCGGTGACCACCTCAGGCGACGCCGACGACGACGGGGTCTGGGGCACCCACCGGGTCGTCCTCAGCGGCTGGACCCGCGGCGCCGCGGACGGCCCGGCCGCCGGGCAGGGCCTCGCCCGCGTCGCCTTCGTGAACGCCGACGACCCCGCCCGCCTCGCCTACCGGTGGGTGCTGCTGGTGGTGCCGGTCGACGGCGGCCGCGACTACCGGGGACTGGCCTCGGGGATCTCCGGGATGGTCTGGTACCAGGACAAGCTGCTGGTCACCACCACGGCCGGCAGCGCCGACGCGCTCTATGTCTACGACGTCGACCGCATCGAGCGCACCACGGTCGACGGGTCCGCGATCGGCCGGGTGCCCGGGGGCTGGTCCGCCGACGGCTACCGGTATGTGATGCCGGCGGTCGGCTCGTACCGCTTCTCGGCCGGCCGCTGCGCCTCCTCCGGCGCACCCTGCCCCGGCGCGCTCGCCGTCGACCGCGGCACGGTCCCGGACAGCCTGGTCGCCGCGGAGCGCACCGATCCCGGGGACGGGCACAGCCGACTGTGGCGGTACGCGTTCAGCACCGCGCCCGGGCGGGGCGGACTGCTCGCCGCGGACGCCCGGGGCCGGGTGGAGGCGGTGGAGGCGTACCGGACCCGGGCCACCGGGATCCGGGGGGTGCTGTCGTACCGGCAGGCCGGGGCGGAGGTCTCGTCCTGGTATGTGGGACACCTGCCCGATTACCGGGACGGGCACGGCGGGCTGTGGCGGCAGGACGTCGGCGGTGCGAAGGCGGCGCGCTGCGGCGCGGACGCCTCGCACCGCTGCTGGGCCGCGTCCGCGGGCTCCCTGTCCTACTGGCAGGAGACCGGCGAGGTCTGGTCCCTGTCGGACCGCATGCTGTTCTGCCTGCCGCTCGCCGCACTCGACCGCACGGTGCAATGACGCGTCCGGCCGGCAGCCCCCGCACGTGACCCAGGGCCTCTCTTTCGGATCTTGCCGACGAAAGAAAGGCCCTCGTCGATCGACAGATCCGGTGCCGGGATGGTTCCCTGGCTCGCATGAGCAGCGTGCCCGTCACCACCTGGTCCCTGGAGCAGACCTCCCCGGCCGACCTCCTGCCCGCCGCCGTGCCCGACGGCGACGTCCGGATCGTGCGCGCCGAGGTGCCCTCCCCCGAGCTGAGCCGCTTCCTGTACGCCTCGGTGGGCGGCGACCTCCGGTGGACCGACCGGCTCCCCTGGACCCATGCGCGGTGGCGGGAGCACCTGGAGCGACCCGGGGTGGAGACATGGGTGGCGTACGAGCGCGGCACCCCGGCGGGCTATGTCGAGCTGGACCCGCAGGACGAGGGCGTGGTGGAGATCGTCTACTTCGGGCTGCTCCCGGCCTTCCGCGGTCGCGGCATCGGCGGTCATCTGCTGTCGTACGGCACGGCCCGCGCCTGGGACCTGGCCGAGCGCTGGCAGGAGCGTCCGCCGACCAAGCGGGTGTGGCTGCACACGTGCAGCCTGGACGGCGAGTTCGCGATGGCCAACTACCAGCGCCGCGGTTTCACCCTGTTCGACACGAAGGTGGAGCTTGAGCCGGATGTGCCCACCCCGGGACCGTGGCCCGGCGCATACCCTGCCTGACCTGCCGGGACAAGCCTTCGCACGGCACATGTGAGCGACGACACTCTCGTCTCGCGGTACGAGACAGAGACGTCCGCATGATGGACAAAGCTGGACTGTGTCCAGATCGCCATGACACGCTTCCGTCATGTCTGGAACTGGAATTGCCTTGGTGAGTCGGCGGCACGTCGACCTCGGCCGCATGTCCAGCGCCATCTGTCCGGCGAGCTGATCCCACCAGCACCGCCGACTTCCCCGTAGCTGATTCCGCCTGCGCAATGATGCGCAACCATGCCCGCGTGCGCTCGAATGCGCAGGTCAGAGCCGATTCCTCCGGTCCCGAAGGACGTACAACCATGGCCGCCAGCCCACAGAACCCCGCCGCCTCCGCGCCCCGCCGCAAGGTGAGCCGTCACCGCGGTGAGGGCCAGTGGGCGGTGGGCCACTTCACCCCGCTCAACGGCAACGAGCAGGTCAAGAAGGACGACGACGGTCTCAATGTGCGGACACGCATTGAGACGATCTACTCCAAGCGCGGCTTCGACTCCATCGACCCGAGCGACCTGCGCGGCCGGATGCGCTGGTGGGGTCTGTACACCCAGCGCAAGCCCGGGATCGACGGCGGCAAGACCGCGGTGCTGGAGCCGGAGGAGCTGGACGACCGCTACTTCATGCTGCGGGTGCGCATCGACGGCGGTGCCCTCACCACCCGTCAGCTGCGCGTCATCGGCGAGATCTCGCAGGAGTTCGCGCGCGGCACCGCCGACATCACGGACCGGCAGAACGTCCAGTACCACTGGATCCGGATCGAGGACGTGCCCGAGATCTGGAACCGGCTGGAGGGCGTGGGCCTGTCCACGGTCACGGCCTGCGGTGACACCCCGCGTGTGATGATCGGTTCGCCGGTGGCGGGCATCGCCGAGGACGAGATCATCGACGGCACGCCGGCGCTGGAGGAGATGAAGCGCCGCGTCCTGAACAACAAGGCCTACTCCAACCTCCCCCGGAAGTTCAAGACGGCCATCTCGGGCTCGCCGGTGCTGGACGTGGTGCACGAGATCAACGACGTGGCCTTCGTCGGTGTACGCCACCCCGAGCACGGCCCCGGCTTCGACGTCTGGGTCGGCGGCGGTCTGTCCACCAACCCCAAGCTGGGCGTGCGGCTCGGCGCCTGGGTGCCGATCGACGAGGTACCGGACGTCTACGAGGGCGTCATCTCGATCTTCCGTGACTACGGCTACCGCCGGCTGCGCAACCGGGCCCGGCTGAAGTTCCTCGTCGCCGACTGGGGCGCGGAGAAGTTCCGCCAGGTGCTGGAGGACGAGTACCTGGGCGGGCGCAAGCTGATCGACGGGCCCGCCCCCGAGCAGCCGGTGCAGCAGTGGCGCGACCACATCGGTGTGCACCGGCAGAAGGACGGCCGGTTCTACGTCGGGTTCGCCCCGCGCGTCGGCCGGGTGGACGGTGCCACGCTGACGAAGGTCGCCGACCTCGCCGAGGCGCACGGCTCCGGGCGGGTGCGCACCACCGTCGAGCAGAAGATGATCATCCTCGATGTCGAGGAGGACCAGGTCGACTCCCTCATGGAGGGCCTGGAGGCGCTGGACCTCACCGCCCGGCCGTCCTCCTTCCGGCGCGGCACAATGGCCTGCACCGGCATCGAGTTCTGCAAGCTCGCCATCGTCGAGACCAAGCAGCGCGGTTCGACGCTCATCGACGAGCTGGAGCGCCGGCTGCCGGACTTCGCCGAGCCGATCACCATCAACCTCAACGGCTGCCCGAACGCCTGCGCCCGTATCCAGGTCGCGGACATCGGCCTCAAGGGCCAGCTGGTCCTCGACGACCAGGGCCGGCAGGTCGAGGGCTACCAGGTCCACCTGGGCGGCGCCCTCGGTCTGGAGGCGGGCTTCGGCCGCAAGGTGCGCGGTCTGAAGGTCACCGCGGAGGAACTGCCCGACTACGTCGAGCGGGTGCTGCGGCGCTTCCAGGCCGAGCGCGAGGACGGCGAGCGGTTCGCCACCTGGGCGGCCCGCGCTTCCGAGGAGGCCCTGTCGTGAGCGAGCGGGCCGCGCCTTTCTACTGCCCCTACTGCGGCGACGAGGACCTGCGTCCGGGTGAGCAGGGGCACGGCGCCTGGGAGTGCGGGGCGTGCAACCGCGCATTCCAGCTGAAGTTCCTCGGACTGCTCGCCCGGGGGCTCCAGCGGGCCGACAACGGAGGGGACGACCGGATATGACGACGGCCCGGCAGGACCGTACGACCGAGGAACTGAAGGCGCTCGCCGAGCAGGCGGGCCGGGACCTGGAGGACGCCTCCGCCCTGGAGATCCTCCAGTGGGCGGTGGACACCTTCGGCGCGAAGTTCTGCGTCACCTCCTCCATGGAGGACGCCGTGGTCGCCCATCTCGCCTCGCGGGTGCGCAAGGGCGTGGACGTCGTCTTCCTGGGCACCGGCTACCACTTCCCGGAGACCATCGGCACCCGGGACGCCGTCGAGGCCGTGATGGACGTCAACGTCATCACCCTGACGCCGCGCCAGACGGTCGCCGAGCAGGACGCGGAGTACGGCCCCCGGCTGCACGACCGCGACCCCGACCTGTGCTGCAAGCTGCGCAAGGTGCAGCCCCTGGAGGCGGGCCTCACGGGGTACGACGCCTGGGCGACCGGACTGCGCCGCGACGAGTCCCCGACCCGGGCGAACACCCCGGTGGTCGGCTGGGACGAGAAGCGGCAGAAGGTCAAGATCTCCCCGATCGCCCGGTGGACCCAGGACGACGTCGACGCCTACGTCGCCGAACACGGCGTCCTCACCAATCCGTTGCTGATGGACGGCTACGCCTCCGTCGGCTGCGCCCCCTGCACCCGCAGGGTCCTCGAGGGCGAGGACGCGCGGGCCGGCCGCTGGGCCGGGCGGGCCAAGACCGAGTGCGGGCTGCACGGATGACGCATCATCAGACCTCTTTGGAGAACGACGTGAACACCGGAGCCACCGTCTGGCTCACGGGTCTGCCGAGCGCCGGCAAGACCACCATCGCGTACGAGCTGGCCGCCCGGCTGCGCACCGAGGGCCACCGCGTCGAGGTGCTCGACGGCGACGAGATCCGCGAGTTCATCTCGGCGGGCCTCGGCTTTTCCCGCGAGGACCGGCACACCAACGTGCAGCGCATCGGCTTCGTCGCCGAGCTGCTCGCCCGCAACGGCGTCAAGGCGCTGGTGCCGGTGATCGCGCCCTACGCCGACAGCCGGGACGCGGTGCGCACCCGGCACGCGGACAACGGGACGCCGTACCTGGAGATCCATGTGGCGACCCCGGTCGAGGTGTGCTCGGTGCGGGACGTCAAGGGGCTGTACGCCAAGCAGGCCGCCGGCGAGCTGACCGGGCTCACCGGGGTCGACGACCCGTACGAGCAGCCCGAGAAGCCCGACCTGCGGATCGAATCGCAGAACCAGACCGTGCAGGAGTCCGCGGCGTCCGTGTACGCCCTGCTCAGCGAGAGGGGACTGGCATGACGACCGTGGCCACGGCCGAGAGCGGCACGAACAGCCCGTACGCCCTGTCGCACCTGGACGCGTTGGAGTCCGAGGCGGTGCACATCTTCCGCGAGGTGGCGGGCGAGTTCGAGAACCCGGTGATCCTGTTCTCCGGTGGCAAGGACTCCATCGTCATGCTGCACCTGGCGCTGAAGGCGTTCGCCCCGGCCGCCGTTCCCTTCTCGCTGCTGCATGTGGACACGGGACACAACTTCCCGGAGGTCCTTGAGTACCGGGACCGTGTGGTCGACGCACATGGGCTGCGGCTCCATGTGGCCTCCGTACAGGACTACATCGACCGGGGTGTGCTCAAGGAGCGTCCCGACGGCACCCGTAACCCGCTCCAGACCCTGCCGCTCACGGAGAAGATCCAGAGCGAGAAGTTCGACGCCGTCTTCGGCGGCGGCCGCCGGGACGAGGAGAAGGCCCGCGCCAAGGAGCGGGTGTTCTCGCTGCGTGACGAGTTCTCCCAGTGGGACCCGCGCAGGCAGCGGCCCGAGCTGTGGAACCTGTACAACGGCCGGCACGCGCCCGGTGAGCACGTCCGGGTGTTCCCGCTGTCCAACTGGACCGAGCTGGACGTCTGGCAGTACATCGCGCGCGAGGGCATCGAGCTGCCGCAGATCTACTTCGCGCACGAGCGCGAGGTGTTCCGGCGCGGCGGGATGTGGCTGACGGCGGGCGAGTGGGGCGGCCCGAAGGACGGCGAGACCGTGGAGAAGCGGCTCGTGCGGTACCGGACCGTCGGTGACATGTCCTGCACCGGTGCCGTCGACTCCGACGCCACCACGCTGGACGCCGTGATCGCCGAGATCGCCGCCTCCCGGCTCACCGAGCGGGGCGCGACCCGGGCCGACGACAAGCTGTCCGAGGCCGCGATGGAAGACCGCAAGCGCGAGGGGTACTTCTAAGCATGAGCACGACGACGACCGAGGCGCTCTCGGCCACCACTCTGCTGCGGTTCGCCACCGCCGGCTCCGTCGACGACGGCAAGTCCACCCTGGTCGGGCGGCTGCTGCACGACTCCAAGTCGGTCCTCGCCGACCAGCTGGAGGCCGTGCAGCGGGTCTCCGAGAGCCGCGGCCAGGACGCCCCGGACCTGGCGCTGCTCACCGACGGCCTGCGCGCCGAGCGGGAGCAGGGCATCACCATCGACGTGGCCTACCGCTACTTCGCGACGCCCCGGCGCCGGTTCATCCTGGCCGACACGCCCGGCCATGTGCAGTACACCCGGAACATGGTGACGGGTGCCTCCACCGCCGAGCTGACGGTGATCCTGGTCGACGCCCGCAACGGCGTGGTCGAGCAGACCCGCCGGCACGCGGCGATCGCGGCCCTGCTGCGGGTGCCGCACGTCGTCCTCGCGGTCAACAAGATGGACCTGGTCGACTACGAGGAGACGGTCTTCGCGGCGATCGCCGAGGAGTTCACGGCGTACGCGACCGAGCTGGGCGTGCCCGAGGTCACCGCGATCCCGATCTCGGCGCTGGCCGGTGACAACGTGGTGGAGCCCTCCGCGCACATGGACTGGTACGGCGGCCCGACCGTCCTGGAGCACCTGGAGACGGTGCCGGTCAGCCACGACCTGGCGCACTGCCACGCACGGCTGCCCGTGCAGTACGTGATCCGGCCGCAGACCGCCGAGCACCCGGACTACCGGGGCTACGCGGGGCAGATCGCCGCGGGTTCCTTCCGGGTCGGCGAGGAGGTGACGGTCCTGCCGTCCGGGCGGACCACGCGGATCTCCGGCATCGACCTGCTCGGCCGGCCGGTCGAGGTGGCGTGGACGACGCAGTCGGTGACGGTCCTGCTGGAGGACGACATCGACGTCTCCCGCGGCGATCTGATCGTCCCGACCAAGGACGCGCCGCCCACCACGCAGGACGTGGAGGCGACCGTCTGCCATGTCGCCGACCAGCCGCTCACGGTGGGCCACCGGGTGCTCGTCAAGCACGGCACGCGCACGGTCAAGGGGATCGTGAAGGACATCCCGTCCCGGCTCACCCTGGACGACCTGTCCCTGCACCCGCACCCAGGCCGGCTCGTCGCCAACGACATCGGCCGGGTGAAGATCCGTACCGCCGAGCCGCTGCCGGTGGACTCCTACGCCGACTCGCGCCGCACGGGCTCGTTCATCCTGATCGACCCGTCCGACGGCACCACGCTCACCGCGGGCATGGTCGGCGAGTCCTTCGCCTCCCCGGAGCCGGTCACGGACCCGTCCGACGACGACGGCTGGGACTTCTGAGCATGCGGCCGACCGATGTCTACGGGACGTTCGCGAAGGAGGGCGGCCGCGTCGGCAGCGGCGCCGTCGGCAGCGGAGAGGGCGGGGTGGCCCGATGTGCGCGCTGACGTACGCGCACCGCTCGCGCGCCCTCGCTCCCCGTCGTAGACGAAGACCTGCCGATCTCCCGGCCACGACCTGACAGACGTGACCGCCGGGCCAACGAGAGGAACGCCTCCCGTGCCTGCCAGCTCGAAGCTCCTTCGGCGCGGCGCTGCCGCGCTCGTCGTGCTGCCCCTGCTCGCCCTGTCCGCCTGCGGCTACGGCTCCAAGGCCGCCGACACCGGCACCGTCAAGATCGCCGCCGGGGCCAGGAAGATCGACGGACTCGACTCCGTCAGGATCGGCTACTTCGGCAATCTGACGCACGCGACCGCGCTGGTCGGCAACCAGAAGGGCTTCTTCCAGAAGGAGCTGGGCGCCACCCGGGCCTCCTACCAGGTGTTCAACGCGGGCCCGTCCGAGATCGAGGCGCTCAACTCGGGCTCGATCGACATCGGCTGGATCGGCCCCTCCCCGGCGATCAACGGCTACACCAAGTCGGACGGCACGAACCTGCGCATCATCGGCGGTTCCGCCTCCGGCGGCGTGAAGCTCGTCGTCAACCCGAAGAAGATCAGGTCCTTGAAGGACGTCAAGGGCAAGAAGATCGCCACCCCGCAGCTCGGCAACACCCAGGACGTGGCGTTCCTCGACTGGGTGTCGCGGCAGGGCTGGAAGGTCGACGCGCAGAGCGGCCAGGGCGATGTCTCCGTCGTCCGCACGGACAACAAGGTGACCCCGGACGCCTTCAGGTCCGGCTCCGTCGACGGCGCCTGGGTGCCGGAGCCGACCGCGTCGAAGCTGGTCGCGGAGGGCGGCAAGGTCCTGCTGGACGAGGCGTCGCTGTGGCCGGACAAGAAGTTCGTGATCACGAACATCGTCGTACGCCAGAGCTTCCTGAAGGAGCACCCGAAGGCCGTCGAGGCGGTGCTGCGGGCCTCCGTCGAGACCAACAGGTGGATCAACGCCGAGCCGGAGCAGGCGAAGGCCGCGGCCAACAGGCAGCTGGCCCTCGACAGCGGCAAGGCCCTGCCCGCCGGCGTCCTGGACCCGGCGTGGAAGTCCATCCGCTTCACCGACGACCCGCTGGCCTCGACCCTGCGCACCGAGGCACAGCACGCCGTCCGGGCCGGCCTGCTGGACCGCCCGAAGCTGGACGGCATCTACGACCTCACCCTCCTGGACAAGGTCCTGAAGGCCGAGGGCGAGAGCACTGTCAGCGACGCCGGTCTCGGCGTCAAGTAGCCCTGTAGCCGATGAGTTCCCAGGAGGTGACGTCCATGGCCACGACCCTCGCCGAGGCCGCCCGGTCCGTCGAGCACGCGGCGCGCATCGACCATGTCTCGAAGTCCTTCCCGACCCCCGGCGGGCGGCAGCTCGTCCTGGACGACATCAGCCTCGATGTCGCGCCGGGCGAGTTCGTCACCCTGCTCGGTGCGTCGGGCTGCGGCAAGTCGACCCTGCTCAACCTGGTGGCGGGGCTGGACGAGCCCTCCGCCGGCAGCATCACCACCGAGGGCCGCCCGGCCCTGATGTTCCAGGAGCACGCCCTGTTCCCGTGGCTGACCGCGGGCAAGAACATCGAACTGGCCCTGAAGCTCAGGGGTGTGCCGAAGAGCGAGCGGCGCGAGCGGGCCGAGCAGCTGCTCGAACTGGTCCGGCTGAAGGGCGCCCACGGCAAGCGGGTGCACGAGCTGTCCGGCGGTATGCGCCAGCGTGTCGCCATGGCCCGCGCGCTCGCCCAGGACAGCCGGCTGCTGCTGATGGACGAGCCGTTCGCGGCCCTGGACGCGATCACCCGGGACCTGCTGCACGACGAGCTGACCCGGATCTGGGCGGAGACGGGTCTGTCCGTGCTGTTCGTGACGCACAACGTGCGCGAGGCGGTGCGGCTGGCGCAGCGGGTCGTCCTGCTGTCGTCCCGGCCGGGCCGGGTGGCCCGCGAATGGCGGGTGGACCTCCCGCAGCCCCGGCGCATCGAGGACGCGCCGGTCGCCGAACTGTCCCTGGAAATCACGGATGTACTGCGTGAGGAGATCCGCCGCCATGGCCAGCACTGAAACGACCGAGACGGCCGGGGAACTGGCGAGCGTCGAGGCGGGCCTGGACGCGCTGGAGACCACGGTCACCGGCCGGCCCTCGCTCCGGCAGACCTTCGTGGGCAAGATCCTGCCGCCGCTGGTGGCCACCCTGGTGGTGCTGGCGGTGTGGCAGGGCCTGATCTCCTTCAAGATCGTCGATGATCCGGCCAAGCTGCCCTCCCCCGCCGCCGTCGGCGCCGAGTTCCGGGACGCCTGGCTGGAGGGCAAGCTCCTCGGCTACATCTGGACCTCCGTCTCGCGTGGCCTGCTGGGCTTTCTGTTCGCCCTCGCCATCGGTACCCCGCTGGGGCTGCTGGTGGCCCGGGTGAAGTTCCTGCGGGCGGCCATCGGGCCGGTGCTGTCCGGGCTCCAGTCGCTGCCGTCGGTGGCGTGGGTGCCGCCCGCGGTGATCTGGCTGGGGCTGAACAACTCGATGATGTACGCGGTGATCCTGCTCGGCGCCGTGCCGTCGATCGCCAACGGCCTGGTCTCCGGCATCGACCAGGTGCCGCCGCTGTTCCTGCGGGCCGGCCGCACCCTGGGCGCGACGGGGCTGCGGGGCGCCTGGCACATCGTCCTGCCGGCCGCGCTGCCGGGCTACCTGGCGGGCCTGAAGCAGGGCTGGGCCTTCTCCTGGCGGTCGCTGATGGCCGCGGAGATCATCGCCTCCTCCCCGGACCTGGGCATCGGTCTGGGCGCGCTGCTGGAGAACGGCCGCAACGCCAGCTCCATGTCGATGGTGTTCGAGGCGATCTTCCTGATCCTGTTCGTCGGTATCGCCATCGACCTGCTGATCTTCAGTCCGCTGGAGCGGTGGGTGCTGCGCAGCCGCGGTCTGCTGGTGAAGGGCTGACCATGCGCAACGAGTCCGTTCTCCTCCTCGTCGCCCACGGCAGCCGCGACCCGCGGCACGCCGCGACCGTGCACGCCCTGGTGGAGCGGGTGCGGTCGCTGCGGCCGGGGCTGCGGGTGGAGACCGGCTTCCTGGACTTCAACGTGCCGTCGGTGCACGGGGTGCTGGAGTCACTGGCGGCCGAGGGGGTACGGGACGTGGTGGCGCTGCCGCTGCTGCTGACCCGCGCCTTTCACGCCAAGGCCGACATCCCGGCCGTGCTGCGGCAGGCGCCGGCGCGGCTGCGGATCCGGCAGGCGGAGGTGCTCGGCCCGTCCCCGCTGCTGCTGTCGGCGCTGGAACGGCGCCTGTACGAGGCGGGACTGAGCCCCGCCGACAAGTCCTCGACCGGGGTCGTGCTGGCCTCGGCGGGGTCCTCCGACCCGGAGGCGATCGCAGTGATCGCGGATATCGCGCGGGAGTGGTGGCACACCGGTTGGTGCGCCGTGCGGCCTGCGTTCGCCTCCGCCGCGGGCTTCCCCCGCACCGAGGACGCCGTGGCCGAGCTGCGGGCCCTCGGCTGTGCGCGGGTGGCCGTGGCGCCGTATGTGCTGGCGCCCGGCTTTCTGCCGGACCGCATCGCGCGGGGGGCGGCCGGCGCCGATGTGCTGGCGGACGTCCTGGGCCCCGCGCCGGAGGTGGCGCGGGTGCTGCTGGAACGTTACGACGCCGCCGCCCGGCCGGCGCTGACGGCGCTGGGCGCCTGACGCCGGGCTTGCGCTCACAGATCGAGCGCCTGCGTGAGGTGCCGGGTGAAGGTGAGACTGGCGCTGCCGGCCGAGGCGGCGATGGCGACGGCCTCCAGCGCGGTGCGGATCCGGCCGCGGTTGGGCGGCAGGCCGTCCTCGGCGGAGAGTGCCAGCTCGCTCTCGATGGTCTCGCCGCGGTCGACGAGGCCCGGGTATTCGGCGTGCAGCGCCTCGGTGAGCCGCTCGGCGACCTCCATGAGGGTCGCCAGATCCACTGTGCCGCGCCGGGGATCGATACCGAACTGGCCCGGGCCGCCGACGTTTCCGTAGTTGTACGTGCTCATGTCCTGTCCTCGCTTCAGGCCCTGGCTGCCGAAGATGGCGGGACCGCTGACGTTACCGATGTGGTGGGTGTGCCTGCCGACGGTGACGTCAAGCTCCCGGTGACCGTGGTCGGGTGGGGGCTCGGGGTGCCACTGCCGGCGAACGGCCCGGTCGCGAACGGGCAGGCGGGCGCGGGCGAGGAGGTTGGCTCGATCGTGACCGTGCAGCGTGCCCGAGCGGGCCGAGAACAGCCACCCATCCGGGTGATCCGGACCCGTTGACCCGGGTACCGGTCCGCCCGTACCGATCATCCTTCGCCTGCTCCCGCCCGCTCGCTCCGCTCCGGCCGTTCCGCGCGCTTCACCCTAGGGACAGGACGGTGAGTTTGTCGCGAGCTTCGGCAACCGGGGCGCATGGGAGGCGGATGCGTGGTAGCGGCCGCGCGGTCCGGCGCTCCCCTGCGACGTCGGACCGCGGCGGCTCTTCGTTCTGCGTCGCCCAGGACACCGATGTCACACGCGGCGTGCGTCCGGCGCCGGGGAGCGACGATTATCGGCCAACCGGCCTTCCCTGCGGGTCAGTCGAAGCGGAGGGAGCCGGTGCGGGTGCGCTTGAGCTCGAAGAAGTCGGGGTTGCGGGCCAGCAGCCGGAAGCCGTCGAACAGCTCGGCGGCCGCCTCGCCGCGCGGTACGGCGCGCAGCACGGGCCCGAACCACACGGTGCCGTCGACGTGCAGGGTGGGGGTGCCGACATAGCCGCCGGAGTCCGGCTCGGTCCCGGCCTCGTGCCGGCGGCGCACGGCGGCGTCGTACGACGGGTCGTGCGCGGCCTCGGACAGGCTTGCCGGGAGGCCGAGTTCGGCCAGCGACTCGGCGACCACGGTGTCGAAGTCCTTGATGCCCTTCTCGTGGATGCGGGTGCCGAACGCGGTGTACAGATCGCGCAGCACCGCGTCCCCGTGCTGCTCGGCGGCGGCCGTGGCCACCCGGACCGGGCCGATCGAACGGTCCACCAGATCCCGGTACCAGTCGGGGAGTTCGTTGCCGGTGTTGTGCAGGTAGAGGCTCATCACCTGGAACCGGAGGTCCAGCGGGCGCAGCCGCTCGACCTCCAGGATCCAGCGGGAGGTGATCCAGGCGAAGGGGCAGGCGGGGTCGAAGTAGAAGTCGACGCGGGTCGGTTCGGCGGGGGTGTCGCTGTACGTCATGGTCGCGACGCTACCCGGGCGGTGGCGCGGAATCCCGACCCAATGGCAGCCCTTTTCCCTGGCCCAATTCCGCCCGCGCGCCGGTCGCCCGCGGATGTTCAGGCGTCCTGGGCCGTCAGCTCGACCAGTTTGAGCACGGTGTTCCAGTTGCGGGTGGTGGCGATCAGACCGCCCGCCGCGTACCGCGGCCGGGACAGCACGTCGGCCAGCTTGGACCGGCCCAGGCCGTCCGGGGCGTACAGGTACAGGCAGCGGTCACCGAGCCGGAACTCCTCGGGCAGGTGGACGGCGGGGTCGATGCCGGCGTAACGGTCCGGGGTGACCGGCTGGGAGAAGTAGGTGACGTGGAGCTGCTTGGGCTGGAGTCCGGCGGCCGGGAAGGGGCAGGCCTCGGCCACCGCCCGGAGATAGGCGTGATCGCGCACGATCACGTCCACGGGGAAGCCGAACCGCTCCTCGATCGCCCCGGACAGTTCCGCCGCGAGCGACCCCTCGTCACCTCGGCCGGTGCTGAAGACGGCCTGGCCGCTCTGGAGATGGGTGCGTACGCCGGTGTGGCCGAGGTCGCTCAGAAGCGCGCGCAGGTCGGCCATGGGGAGCTTCCGGCTGCCGCCGACGTTGATTCCGCGCAGCAGCGCCGCATAGGTCGTCATCCGGCCAGCGTAGAACGGCCGTCGTGCCCCGTGGGGGCGGGCACGACGGCCGGGTCCCGCGGCAGGCGGGCTGCGCGAAACTCTGGCCGATCGGCGGGGTGCGGATCAACCTCTACGCGCAGCTGTGACTTGTTCAACAAGCCTTCGTAATCACAAAGTGGATCTCTGGCGTCGGATCGGACACGGGGGTGGGTCCGGCGCGGCCCGCCGATCCGTCACCGCTCCGACGGCCGTATGCGATCCGGAAGTTCGGCCTCGATGAGGTCGGCCGCCCGGCGGGTGCCGCCCTCCTGCGCCATCTCCTTGCGGATCCCGGCCAGCCGGTGCGCGACCTCCGGGTCGTCCACCAGGGCGAGGGCGGTCTCGCGCAGCCGCTCGGCGGTGGCCTCCTCGGTGTCCAGCCGCCGGGCGACACCGAGCGACTCGAGCATGTCGGCGTTGCCGAACTGGTCGACGGCCTGCGGTACGGCGATCATCGGCGTGGCGGTGGCCAGGCCCTCCTGGCTGCCGCCGGCCCCCGCGTGGGTGACGAACAGGTCGGCCTGGCGCAGGATCGCGAGCTGCGGTACCCAGTCGCGCACCTCGACCCCGGGCGGCACCTCGCCCAGCTCGGCCGGATCCACCTGGCTGCCGATCTGGAGGACCAGATGCCAGCCGGGCAGCTCGCCGAAGGCGCGCAGGCACTCCCGGTAGAACGCGGGCTGCTTGGTGAAGGCCGAGCCCAGCGACACCAGCACGACCTTCTCGGCGCCGGCCGGCCGCTGCCACTCGCCCTGCTCCGCGCGGTCCCCCTGGCAGGCGCCGACGAAGCGGTGGACGCGTTCGTCCACCCGGTCGGCGTGCGGCTGGAGGGCCCTGGGGATGAGCACGATCGAGCGGTCCGGGCGGCCGACGAAGGGGTCCGGGTGCTCGGTGATCCCGTTCTCCGCGAGCCAGGCCGCGAAGCGCGCGTAGTAGGCCTGCCCGCGCGGGGTCCGCCGGGGCTCGGCCCACATCGGCTCGGCGACCTCCTCCTCGTACCCCTCCCAGGCGACGAGGTTCGGGGAGAGGGAGACCGCCGGGACGCCCCAGCGGTGGGCGAGGACCCGGGCCGGGTAGGAGGTGATGTCGTGCAGGACGAGGTCGGGTTCGTCGCCCGCGAAGGCCTCGGCGAGCTGCGGCAGCGCCTGGATGGCGTCCGCCAGGAAGGGCTCCACGTGGTCCAGCAGGGTGCTCCCCCAGGCGCTCGGATCGGCGTCGGGGGCGGGCAGCGTGGAGGTGTAGGGCACGGGCCGGGCGCCGGTCGCGGCGACCTTCTCGGCGAACACGGGCGGGATGGCGTAGCTGACCCGGTGTCCCCGGGCGACCAGTTCACGGATCACCTCCAGGCTGGGGTTCACATGGCCGTGGGCGGCGACGGAGAACATCGCTATATGGGCGTTCATGAGGACGACCGTAGGCGAGACGAGACGTCTCGTCCAAGGGTTTTCCAGGACGGGCCGCGCGGCCCCGATTCCTCACCGAGGGCCCACGCACCCGGTCCGACCTGTGGAAATGGGAGACTGGCGGCGCGGCACCACGGCGGTACGACGGCAGCGGCGAAAGGCACGAGGATGGACGAGGCACGGGCGCGTAACGTACTGGACGCGGCGGGAGTGCTGCCGGGCCCGGCCCGGGACGCGCGGCTGCTCGCCCTGGGCGAGAACGCGGTGTTCGCCGTCGGGGATCTGGTGGTCAAGGTGGGCCGCGACGCCGAACTGCTGGAGCGGGCCGGGCGCGAGCTGGCCGTCGCCGGCTGGCTGGCGGAGGCGGGCGTGCCCGCGGTGCGGGCGGCCGAGCCGGAGCCGCGGCTGGTGGCGGGGTATCCGGTGACCGTGTGGCTGCGGCTGCCCGAGGCGGTCCGGCCGGCCGAGCCGCGCGACCTGGCCGAGCTGTTGCGGGTCGTGCACACGCTCCCCGCTCCCCCGTTCGCGCTGCCGCCCCGGGATCTGCTGGGCGGGGTGGAGCGATGGCTGCGGCTCGCGGGGGACGCGATCGACCCCGCGGACGCGGCCTATCTCCGTGCCCGCCGGGACGGCTTCGCGGCGGCCGCGGCCGCGCTGACGCCCCGTCTGACACCGGGGCCCGTCCACGGCGACGCGCTGCCCCGCAATGTGCACGTGGGGCCGGACGGGCCGGTGCTGGTCGATCTGGAGACCTTCTCCATGGACCTGCGCGAGCACGACCTGGTGGTCATGGCTCTCTCCCGGGACCGGTACGGGCTGCCCGCCGAGAGGTACGACTCCTTCGTCGAGGCGTACGGCTGGGATGTGCGGGAGTGGGAGGGGTGCGCGGTGCTGCGCGGGGCGCGGGAGACCGCCAGCTGTGCGTGGGTGGCCCAGCACGCGCCGGGCAATGAGGCGGCACTGGCCGAGTTCAGGCGGCGGGTGGGGTCCTTGCGGGACGGGGACGAGACCGTGCGGTGGTATCCCTTCTGAGCCACCGGCCGCGCCGGCGCTACGCGGGCCGGGCCGCGGTCAGCTCTCGCAGGGGCCAGGTGCCGTCCACCACCGCGTCCGCCTCGCCCTTGCGGCGCAGGAAGTCCTGGAAGTCCGCCGCCCATTCCGCATACCACTCGATCTGGGCCCGGTGCAGTTCGGCCGGGCCGAGCGCGGCGATCTTGGCGTGCCGGTCGGCTATCGCGGTGGCGAGGCGGGCCGCGGCCAGAGCGTCGGCGGTGGCGTCATGGGCCGCGCCGAGGACTATGCCGTACTCCGCGCACACCGCCTCCAGGTTCCGCTTGCCCCGGCGGTAGCGGTCGACCCGGCGGTCGATGGTGTACGGGTCGACGACCGGCGCCGGGGCCCGGCCGCCCAGCCGCTCGGACAGCGACGGCAGGCCGTGCCGCAGCAGTTCCGCGGTGAGCAGGGTGAGGTCGAAGGCCGCGTTGTAGGCGACGACCGGCACGCCCGCCTGCCAGGCGGAGACCAGGGCGTCCGCGATCGCGTCGGCGACCTGGTCGGCCGGTTGGCCCTCGGCCGCCGCGCGTTCGTTGCTGACGCCGTGCACGGCCACCGCGTCGGCCGGGATCTCCACTCCCGGGTCGGCCAGCCACTCCCGCCGCCCCACGGGCTCGCCGGCCCTGACCTCGATCACCGCGCCGGTGACGATGCGCGCCTCGCGCGGATCCGTTCCGGTCGTCTCCAGGTCGAAGCCGATCAGCAGCTCCCGGTGCCAGCCCATGGGTGATCCCCCTCCTTGGTGGTGCTTTCCCCCAGTGGGCTCCACCATCGCACGCGGCACTGACAATCCGAGGGGCGCGTTCCGCCCGGGACCGCGGGCCGTTCAGGAGACGGGGCGGGAATCCGCCCAGGCCAGCTCGAACTCCTCCCGATAGGTGGAGAAAAGTCCGGCTTCGCCCACATCGTCCGACCTGACCAGCTTGCTGCCGTTGCGCAGCACCAGTACCGGTGACTCCATGCCCCGCGCCCCGCGCAGATAGGACTGCACCACGGCGACGCCGTCGGCACCGTCGCCGTCGACCAGGTAGGCGGTGAAGCGGGGCGTCTCGTCGTACACCTGGATCTCGAAGGCGCCCGGGTCGCGCAGCCGGGAGCGCACCCGGCGCATGTGCAGGATGTTCATCTCGACCGAGCGGCTCAGCTCGCCGCGCTTCATGCCCAGTTCGCGCTCGCGGCGCTTGACCGAGCTGGAGGCGGGGTTGAGGAAGAGCAGCCGCACCCGGCAGCCGGACTCGGCGAGCCGGACCAGGCGCCGTCCGGAGAAGTTCTGCACCAGCAGGTTGAGGCCGATGCCGATGGCGTCCAGGCGCCGGGCGCTGCCGAAGATGTCCTCGGCCGGGAACTGGCGCAGCAGCCGTACCCGGTCCGGGTGGACGGCGACGACGTCGGCGTACCGGTCGCCGACCAGGTCCTCGACCGCGTCGACGGGCAGCCGGCGCGCGGAGGGCACGTCACCGCCCGCGCCGAGCATCTCCAGCAGACGGGCCGAGGCCCGCTCGGCCTGGCCGAGGACCGCCTCGGACAGCGCACGGTTGCGGGAGACGACGTTGCGGGTCACCTCCAGCTCGTCCAGGGCGAGTTCGAGGTCGCGGCGCTCGTCGAAGTACGGCTCGAAGCACGGCCAGTGCTGCACCATCAGCTCGCGCAGCTGCGGCAGGGTGAGGAAGCTGAGCACGTTGTCGTCGGCCGGGTCGAGCAGATAGCCCTTGCGGCGGCTGACCTCCCGTACGGCGACCGCGCGCTGCACCCACTCCTGGCCGGCCGGACCGGCCGCGGCGACCACCCAGTCGTCCCCGTGGACGGGTTCGTAGACGGGCCGCAGGACGGCGGCGACGACCGCGCGCAGCCGCTGTTCGACGAGGTTCAGCCAGATGTAGGCCCGGCCGGCCCGCTGGGCGCGGGTGCGCACCTCGTGCCAGGCGTCGGCGTCCCAGTCCAGCTCCGGCCCGATGGATCCCGCGTCCATCGGCCGGGCCAGGGACACCGCGCCGGGCGGGACGTCCGCGGAGTTCCCCTCATGACCCTCGTCACCAGGGGGCAGCTCCAGCCCTCCCGAGCCCACCCGTGCACCGCCTTCCGCTTTCCGCGCTTCTCCCCGTCTCAACGATCAAGGAAGGGTACTCCGGGAGCGGTACGCGGTGCAGCCGGATGGACAGGTCGGTTTCCCGGATGGTTTTCTCAACTCCTCTGCCTTCCACGGCCGTTCCGCCGTGGCCGTGCGCGGGGAGTGAGCGGATTCATAGCCGCCGTGCGCGAGCCGCACTGACCCCGGGCGCGGGACGCCCGCCGCACTTTCCGGGAGACTCGCTGGGCGACCGGCCCCCGGCCGGGCGGCACACCTGGGAGAGTCGTGTCCATGCAGGTCTGGCCTGGAACGGCGTATCCGCTCGGCGCCACCTATGACGGCGCCGGAACCAACTTCGCGGTCTTCACGGAGGCCGCGGACCGAGTAGAGCTGTGTCTGCTGCACGACGACGGCTCGGAGACGGCGGTGGAACTGCGCGAGAGCGACGCGTTCGTGCGGCACGCATACCTGCCCGGTGTGATGCCGGGGCAGCGGTACGGGTTCCGGGCGCACGGTCCGTACGACCCCGGGCGCGGACTGCGCTGCAACTCGGCGAAGCTGCTGCTCGACCCGTACGCGAAGGCGGTCGCCGGGGCCGTCCGGTGGGGCGAGGAGGTGTACGGCTACCACTTCGGGGCGCCCGAGCGGCGCAACGACCTGGACTCGGCGCCGCACACCATGACCTCGGTGGTGATCAACCCGTACTTCGACTGGGGCGACGACCGGCCGCCGCGCACCGAGTACCACCACACGGTGATCTACGAGGCCCATGTGAAGGGCCTGACCATGCGGCATCCTGGGCTGCCCGAGGAACTGCGCGGCACCTACGCGGGGCTCGCCCATCCGGCCGTCATCGAACATCTGACGGAACTGGGGGTGACGGCCCTGGAGCTGATGCCCGTACACCAGTTCGTGAACGACCACCGGCTGGCCGATCTGGGGCTGAGCAACTACTGGGGTTACAACACCATCGGCTTCTTCGCCCCGCACAACGCGTACGCCTCCTGGGGCGACCGGGGCCAGCAGGTGCTGGAGTTCAAGTCGGCGGTGCGGGCGCTGCACGAGGCCGGCATCGAGGTCATCCTGGACGTCGTCTACAACCACACCGCCGAGGGCAACCATCTGGGGCCGACGCTGTCCTTCAAGGGCCTCGACAACCCGTCGTACTACCGGCTCGCCCAGGACCGCCGGTACTACATGGACACCACCGGCACCGGAAACTCGCTGCTGATGCGGTCCCCGCACGTGCTCCAGCTGATCATGGACTCGCTGCGGTACTGGGTCACCGAGATGCATGTCGACGGGTTCCGCTTCGACCTCGCGGCGACCCTGGCCCGGCAGTTCCACGAGGTGGACCGGCTGTCGTCGTTCTTCGATCTGGTGCAGCAGGACCCGGTGGTGTCCCAGGTGAAGCTGATCGCCGAGCCGTGGGACGTGGGCGAGGGCGGCTACCAGGTGGGCAACTTCCCGCCGCTGTGGACCGAGTGGAACGGGAAGTACCGCGACACCGTGCGGGACCTGTGGCGGGGCGAGCCGCGGACGCTCGCGGAGTTCGCTTCCCGGCTGACCGGCTCCTCCGACCTCTACCAGGACGACGGGCGCCGCCCGCTCGCCTCCATCAACTTCGTCACCTGCCACGACGGCTTCACGCTGCACGACCTGGTGTCGTACAACCACAAGCACAACCAGGCCAACGGTGAGGAGAACCGGGACGGCGAGAGTCACAACCGGTCCTGGAACTGCGGGGCGGAGGGCCCGACCGACGACCCCGGGGTGCTGCGGCTGCGGGAGCGCCAGATGCGGAACTTCATCGCCACCCTGATGCTGTCCCAGGGTGTGCCGATGATCAGCCACGGGGACGAGTTCGCGCGCACCCAGCACGGCAACAACAACGCCTACTGCCAGGACAACGAGGTGGCGTGGCTGGCGTGGCCCGAAGAGGGCGGCACGCTGCTGGACTTCACGCGCGCGATGGTGTGGCTGCGGCGCGACCACCCCGTCCTGCGGCGGCGCCGCTTCTTCCACGGCCGTCCGGTGGAGGGCACCCATGACGACCTGTCCGACATCGCCTGGTTCACCCCGGAGGGGCGGGAGATGACACAGCGGGACTGGGACTCGGGGCGGGCCTCCGCGCTGACCGTGTTCCTGAACGGCAACGCCATCTCCGAGCCCGGTCCGCGCGGGGAGCGCATCACCGACGACTCCTTCCTGCTGATGTTCAACGCCTCCCCCGAACCACTGGAGTTCGTGGTGCCGGTCGACCACGGCCGGCAGTGGCAGCTGGTGGTCGACACCGCCCAGGAGGACGGAGTACCGCCGGGCACCGGGGAGAAGGTGGCGGCCGGCGACCGCATCACCCTCCCGGACCGCAGCCTGACAGTCCTCCAACGCCCCGCCTGACACCCCGCCGGGCCGGTCCCGTCCACTGAGGCCGGCCCCCGACCCGGCTCGGCTCGCGCCCACGCGCGCGTGGGCAGGCGGGCGCCCTTAAGTCGTCAGCCGTGTCCTGGGTCAGGTCGCGTCCGCGCGTGCGGGGGTGGTGGATTCGGTCGGGGGCAGGAAGGGTGCTGGGCGGGCTGTCAGCGCGATGGTGAAGGTGAGGGCCGCGGACGCGGTTGCCGTCGCGAAGGCTGCCGAGGGGCCGTGGGAGTCGGCCAGGGGGCCGGTGGCGGCGACCGCGAGGGCCTGGCCGGCGACCAGGGAGCTGGTCGCGGAGGCCATCGCCTCGGCCAGCCGGGACGGTGGCACGGCGCGTTCGGTGAGCCCGAACACCGTGACGAGGTGCGGCGCGTAGGAGGCGCCGAGGACCGTGACGACGGCGTACAGACCGGGCAGGCCGTGGCTGACGGGCAGCGGCAGCGACAGCAGGAGCGCGGCGCCGGTCGCCAGCCGCCAGCGCGTGCGCAGCCCGATCCGGGCCGGTACGGCGGCCATGCCGAACCCCGCGAGCGCGCTCATCACCCCCATGGCCGCGTACACGAGCCCCGCCTGGTCCTCCTGCCCGAGCCGGGCGGTGAGCGCGGTGATCCCGGCCTGGCAGGCCCCGAACATCGCGCCCTGAAGCGCCAGTGCGGCCCGCAGGGCGTGCACGGAGCGGGGCATGGGGCTGCGGGGCATGGGGCTGCGGCGCCCGGGGGTGGGGCCGGCCGGGGTCGGTCGTACGGCGTGGGCGGTCGGGTGGAGGGCGAAGGCGGTGCCGCAGGTGGCGGCGAGGAGCGCGGCGGCGGCCAGCGCGTACGCCGGATGGGCGAGCACGGCGGCGAGGCCGACCAGGGCCGGGCCGAGGACGAAGGACAACTCGTCCAGGGTGCTCTCGAAGGACAGCGCGGCGCCGACCGTGTGCTCGGGGGCGCCCGCGCGGCGGGCGAGGGCGACCAGCCGGGCGCGGGCGAGCGGCCCGACGAGCGGCACGGTGGCCCCCGTGACGGCCCCGAGGAGGGCCAGGAGCGCCGTGGGCAGCCCGGCGAGCGCACCGGTGACGAGGGCGGCCGTGGCGAGCGCGTGGGCGAGCGAGAACGCGAGCACGACCGGACGCTGCCCGTGCCGGTCGGCGAGCCGTCCCACCAGCGGCCCGCAGACCACCTGGCCGAGCGCGAGGGCCCCGCCGGTCAGCCCGGCGGCGGACAGCGAGCCGCTCGTGCGGGCGACGAGCAGCACGCTGCCGAACTGGACGGTGGCCGTGGGCAGCCGCCCCAGGAACGACACCCCGGGCAGCAGCGGCCCGGTCAGGCCGATCACGTCCCGGTAGGTGTCCCGTGTGCGGCGCGGGCCCGGTTTCCCCGTTGTTCCCATCGCTCGACGCTAGGCACACGTGCGGGGGGCCGTGCAGGGGGCGATGACACGAAAGACGGCGGGCGGGGTACGTAGCTTTCCATGACCTCTGCGCGCCCCCGGCCCCAGGTGCCCACGGCCACCTACCGGCTGCAAGTGCAGCCCGCGTTCCCGTTCGCCGCCGCCACGGCCGCCGTGCCGTACCTGGCGTCGCTCGGCGTGTCGCACCTGCATCTGTCCCCCGTCCTGGAGGCCGTACCGGGCTCCACGCACGGCTACGACGTCGTCGACCCCGCGCGCGTGCGCGAGGAACTGGGCGGCGAGGCGGGCCTGCGCACGCTGGCCCGGACCGCGCGGGAGCACGGTCTGGGGCTGGTGGTGGACATCGTGCCGAACCACATGGCGATGGCGCCCCGGCACAACCGGGCCCTGTGGGAGGTGCTGCGCGCGGGGCCCGGATCGCCGTACGCGCGCTGGTTCGACATCGACTGGGAGGCGCAGGGCGGCCAGGTGCTGCTGCCGGTGCTCGGCGGGCCGGTCGGCGAACAGCTGGCGCACCTGGTGGTCGACGGGGACGTGCTGCGCTACCACGACCACGCCTTCCCGCTCCGCCCCGGTACCGAGGAGCTGCCGCTGCCGGAGCTGCTGGACGCGCAGTGGTACCGGCCGGTGTGGTGGCGGCTGGCCCGCACCGAGCTGAACTACCGCCGGTTCTTCAGCATCTCGGAGCTGATCGGGGTGCGGGTCGAGGACCCGGAGGTGTTCGAGGCCACCCACGCCAAGATCCTCCAGCTGGTGCGGGAGGGCGTGATCGACGGGCTGCGGGTCGACCATCCGGACGGGCTCGCCGACCCCGAGGGCTATCTCACCCGGCTGCACGAGGCGACCGGCGGCTGCTGGACGGTGGTGGAGAAGATCCTCGCCGACGGCGAACGGCTGCCGGTCTCCTGGCCGGTCGCGGGCACCACCGGCTACGACGCGCTGCGGCACGTCGACGGCCTGTTCACGGACCCGGCCGGGGCGGCGGAACTCCTCACCGAGTACCGGCGGTTCGCGGCCCCGCAGACGGACCGGGGCGGCGACTGGGACGCCACCGCCCGCCGGGCCGCCTACGAGGTGCTCCGGCACGAGCTGGCCACCGAGGCCGACCGGCTCACCCGGGTCGCCGCCCGGCTGTGCGCCGCCTCCCCGGACCTCTCGCTGCGCGACCGGGCGCCCTGGGCGCTGCGCACCGCGCTGGAGGAGCTGCTGGTACGGCTGCGGGTGTACCGGCCGTACGCCGGCGGCGAGGTGGCCGAGGTCGTCACCGCCGAGGCGGCCGAGGAGGCCCGGCATGCCTTCGTGGTGCCCGAGGAGGCCGGCGCGGTGGACGTCGTACGCCGGCTGCTCCTGGAGCCGCCCGGTGACCCGTCGGCCCCCGACCACGCCGGCCGGGTGGAGTTCTTCACCCGGTTCGCGCAGACGGCGTCGGCGTTGCGTGCCAAGTCGGTGGAGGACACCGCGTTCTACCGCTATGTGCCGCTGCTGTCGGCGACCGAGGTGGGCGGCGATCCGGGCCGCCCCGGGGTGTCCCCGGCGGAGTTCCACGCGTACTGCGCGCGCGTGCAGCGCGACTGGCCCGCCACCGGCACGGTGGTCTCCACGCACGACACCAAGCGCAGCGCCGATGTGCGTGCCGCACTGGCCGTGCTCACCGAGTGCCCCGGACGGTGGGCGCAGCTGCTGGCCGAGGTCAGCCGGGGCGAGTCGATCGTGCCGGACGGACAGCTGGCCTGGGCGGCCTGGCAGACGGTGTTCGGGCTGGGCCCCGCCGAGGAGGAGCGGGTCCGGGGGGCGCTGCTCAAGCATGTGCGCGAGGCCGGTCTGTACACCAGCTGGACGGAGCAGGAGCCGCCGTACGAGGAGGCGGTGACGGCGTTCGTCGGGGCCGGGCCGTGCGGGCCGCCGGGCGAGCGGGTGGCCGCGTTCCGCAAGGTGCTGGAGCCGTATGTGCGGGCCAATGTCCTCGGCACCGCGCTGGTCCATCTGACGATGCCGGGCGTGCCGGACGTGTTCCAGGGCACGGAGGGCGAGTACCGGGCGCTGGTGGACCCGGACAACCGGCGGGTGGTGTCCTTCCCGCCCGGGCTGCCGGGCGAGAAGGACGCGCTGACGGCGGCGGCGCTGCGGCTGCGCGCCCGCCGGCCGGACGCCTTCGGCCCGGCGGCGACGTACGAGGCGCTGGCCGCCGAGGGCCCGGCGGCGGAGCACTGTGTGGCCTTCGCCCGCTCCGGGGAGGTGGTCACGGCGGTGACCCGGCTGCCGCTGCGGCTCGCCGAGGCGGGCGGCTGGCGGGAGACCCGGCTGCCGCTGCCGCCGGGCCGCTGGACCGGTCTGCTCGCTCCGGGGCGGGAGTTCTCCGGGTACGCGCGCGTGGCGGAGCTTTTCGAACGGCTGCCGGTCGCCCTGCTGGAGCGCGCCCCGGAGGACTGAACCCAGCGTTGAGGCCGATCCGGAGGGCGGACGCGGCTCCGCCCGGCGCGGCGAGCGGGGCGGTCGGATGCGCCGGAGGCGCCGGGGGTGGTGCTGCTGAGGCCCGCGGGCCGTGCCGCGCCTCCTGAGGTGCACCGGGAAACGCAGGGGACGCGTCACCGCCCCGGGCCCGCGTCCGGGCGCCCCCGGGCGCCTCCCCCGCCGTCTCCTTGACAGTTCACCCGTCCCGTGCGGGACTGGGAGGGCGAAGCCGGGCGGACTAATCGGGGGTGAGTCTCCTGCCGGAGCTGCGCTACCCCAGCGTTCCCGAACTGGTCGGCTTTGCCCGGGCATTGACCACTCGGGCACCCGGGCTGTGCACGCTGCGCCAGGTGGGGCTCTCGCGCGCGGGACGGCCGCTCCATCTGCTGTCGGTGGGGCACGCGCGCCGGGCGGTGCTGGTGGTCGCGGGCGCCCACGCCAACGAGCCGACGGGCGGCAGCACCCTGCGCGTGCTGGCCGAACGGGTGGTGGCCGAGCGGGAGTTGCGGGCCGGCGTCTCCTGGCACTTCCTGCTGTGCGCGGACCCGGACGGGGCGAGCCTGCATGTGACGCCGGCGCCGCGCAGCCTGCTCGACTACCACCTCGGCTTCTACCGGCCGACGGGCGCGGAGCAGCCGGAGTGGTCGCCGTCGGTGCTGCCTCCGGACCGGCTGCCGCCCGAGACACGGGCGCTGACCGGGGTGATCGACGAGCTGCGCCCGTACCTCCAGGTGACGCTGCACGGCACCGATCTGGGCGGCAGCTGGGTGCAGTTGACGCGGGACGTGCCGGGCCTCGCCGAGCCGTTCGCCAAGTCCGCGGCGGAGCTGCACATTCCGGTGGAGACGGGCGCCTCGGACGCCGCGGGCTGGCCGGTCCTGGGGCCGGGGGTGCATGTCATGCCGGGCCCCGAGACGGGCGTCGCCTACCCGAGCATGCCGGACGACGCACGGCACAGCACCTGGTACCACGCGCACCGCTACGGCGGTCTGACGGCCGTGGTGGAGGTGCCGATGTGGGCGAGCGACCTGGTGGACGATCCGGCGCCGCATCCGGCGCCCGCGGTGGCGATGCAGCGGCTGGCCGGGCGGCTGCGGCGGGACGCGCTGGAGGTGGAGCGGATACTCGCCGACGCGCTGCCCCGCCTGGACGGCGCGGACGGTCCGCTGCTGCGGGCCGCGCGATGGGTGCTGGAGCTGGTGCCGGGGCTGGCCGAGGACTGGGTGCAGACGCCTCCGGCGGCGGGCACGATGGCGTACATCGGCAGCGTGGACGCCTTCGGCCGGCGGCTGCCGCTGCGGGCGGCGGCGATGCTGCTGCGGGTGCTGCGGGAGGCCGACGACCACGCGGCACCGCGGCTGGAGCGGCTGGTCGTCTCCTGGTGCGACTCCTTCGCGGTGCGTTTCCGGGCCCGCTGGGTGCCGCTGGAGCACCAGGTGGAGCATCAGTCCCGGACGGTGCTCGCGGCGGCCCGGCAGGCCCGGCAGCAGGACGTCTGAGCCACGGCGGACGGCCCCGGCGGCGCGTTCAGTCGTCCAGGGCGAAGACGGAGCCCGTCCGCGCGTTCATGACGCAGGTGTTGGTGTACGTCTGCCGGAACTCGACGGGCCGTCCGTGCCACCACCCGCGCGCGTGGGCGGTCACCGGCGCGTACAGCATGGTGCAGAAGACGTTGCGGGGCGGGATGCGGCCGATGTCGCCGTCGGCGGCCGCGAGTTCGGCGCATGCCTCCGCCGCGTGCGCGTGCCCCTGCGGCGGGTCGCACAGCAGCAGCGTGCCGCGCGTGTCGCGGGTGTAGGCGTCGCCCCGGGTGACCGTCAGATACAGCCGGTCGCCGGAGCCGGACAGGGGTCCTGAGGCGCGGTCCGCCGCCTGGGCCGGGCCGGCGGCGAGGAGACCGGCTGCCGCCAGCAGCGCCCCGGCGGCCGCGGCCGTTCGGACAGGACGGATGCGGCCGGGGAGCGAAGTGGGACCGGCGAGCCTGGTGAGACCGGTGAGATGTGTCATCCCCGAAGCATCGGCGCGGCGGCGCGGATTCCGCAGCGCGCCGCTCCCGGCCTCACCCGATCGGGAGACCACACGCGCGCGTGCCGGAGCGCCAGTTCGAACCGGCGGGCCCGGACACACGCCCGCCCCTCGGAGGCACGGGCATGCGGGGCGGCGGCGCTCAGCTCACCGCGAGCCGGAAGGCCATTCTGCCGAAGGCGACCTGGTCGCCCTCGCGGACGACGACCGAGCCGATCACGCGGCGGCCGTTGACCGTGGTGCCGTTGGTGGAGCCGAGGTCCCTGAGGATCCACAGCTCGCCCTCGCGCCTGAGTTCGGCGTGCTCACGGGAGACCGTCTCGTGGGTCAGGCGCAGCCCACTGGCGGGGTCGCGGCCGATGCGCAGCGGTCCGCGCTGCGCGGGATGCGGCAGCAGCAGCTTGGGCAGCCGCTCGGCCTGCCAGGCCCGGCGCAGCCGTACCGTGAAGCCGGAGACGGCCTCCACGGTGCCGAGGACCGCCCGGGAGAGGCGGTTCTCGCGGGGCAGGTCGGCCACGAGGACGGCGAGTTCGTCGGCATGGCGGGCGGCGAGCGCCAGTTCCATGCGGTGCACGAACGTGTCGTGCGAGATGCGGCCCATCGCGACGCCGTCCCGCAGCACCTGCAACGCCTTGTCGCGCTGCGCGTCGGACAGCCGCGCGGGATAGGTGGGGAACTCGAAGGACGACGTCACGGAGGTGATTGTCGGTCAGTGAACCCCTGGTGTCCAGAAACCGTGGAATCGGTGCCCACCTGCGAGTACTGCCACGACACCGATCGGGAAAGGGATCGAATGCGGAGGCGGATCGATCGTCCTGGCGGCACGATGGGACCGCGGGACATCACGGTGAGCAGGCGATCCATCACAGACGAAGGGGAACCGTCCGTGCAGTTCGAGGTGTGGGCACCGCAGGCAGACCGAGTGACGCTCCAGTGCGCGGGCGACACGCGCGCGTTGGCGCGCGATCCTGCGCGGGCGGGCTGGTGGACGGGGGAGGCGGAGGCCGAGGACGGCACCCGGTACGGGTTCGCGCTGGACGACGGTCCCGTGCTGCCGGACCCGCGCTCGCGCCGCCAGCCGGACGGCCCGGACGGGCTGAGCGCGGTCGTGGACCATGGACGGTACGCGTGGCGGGCGTCGTGGGCGGGGCGCGGGCTGCCGGGTGCGGTGCTCTACGAGCTGCACGTGGGCACGTACACCCGCGAGGGCACTTTGGACGCGGCCGCCGACCGTCTCGGCCACCTGGTGGAACTGGGCGTGACCCATGTGGAGTTGATGCCGGTGTGCCCGTTCCCGGGGCGGCACGGCTGGGGGTACGAAGGGGTGTCGCTGTGGGCGGTGCACGAGCCGTACGGCGGCCCCGAGGCCCTGAAGCGCTTCGTGGACCGGGCGCACGAACTGGGGCTGGGCGTCGTGCTGGACGTGGTGCACAACCACCTGGGCCCGTCCGGTAACTATCTGCCGCGCTTCGGGCCGTACTTCACGGATACGCACACCACCCCCTGGGGTGCGGCGGTGAACCTGGACGCGCCCGGTTCGGACGAGGTCCGGGCCTTCCTCGTCGGCAGCGCGCTGGCGTGGCTGCGGGACTACCGGATCGACGGGCTGCGGCTGGACGCGGTGCACGCGCTGTACGACACGCGCGCGTGCCACTACCTGGAGGAGCTGTCGGCCGCCGTGGACGCGCTCGCCGAGGAGGTGGGGCGCCCGCTGTTCCTGATCGCCGAGTCGGACCTGAACAACCCGCGGTTCATCACCCCGCGCGCGGAGCAGGGCCTGGGGCTGCACGCCCAGTGGAACGACGACTTCCACCATGCGCTGCACACCGCGCTGACCGGTGAGTCGCAGGGATACTACGCCGACTTCGCCCAGGCCCCCTGCGCCGCGCTCGCCAAGACGCTCACCGGCGGGTACTTCCACGACGGCGGTTACTCCAGTTTCCGGGGCCGGAGCCACGGGCGTCCGCTGGACCGCGCGCGCGTGGCCGGGCACCGGCTGCTCGGCTACAGCCAGACCCACGACCAGGTCGGCAACCGCGCCCAGGGCGACCGGCTCGCGGCGTCCCTCTCCCCCGGTCTGCTGGCCTGCGCGGCCACGCTGACGCTGACGGCGCCGTTCACGCCGATGCTGTTCATGGGCGAGGAGTGGGCGGCCGGCACGCCCTGGCAGTTCTTCACCGACCACACCGATCCGGAGCTGGCCGAGGCGGTACGACAGGGCCGGCGGCGGGAGTTCGCGGCGCACGGCTGGGCCGCGGAGGAGGTCCCGGACCCGCAGGACCCGGCGACCCGCGAGCGGTCCTGCCTGGACTGGTCGGAACCCGGCCGCGACCCCCACGCGCGCGTGCTGGCCTGGTACCGGGAGCTGATCGCGCTGCGCCGGGACCAGCCCGACCTCACCGATCCCGACCTCACCGACATCAAGGTGGCCTACGACGAGGACGCCCGCTGGCTGGCCTTCCGCCGCGGCGACGTACGGGTGGCGGTGAACCTGGGCAAGCAGCCGGCGGCGATCCCGCTGGGCACCGCCCGGGTGGAGGTCCTCGCCGCCTGGACCCCGGTGTCCACCCCGGGCCCGGACGGCCTGCTCCACCTCCCGGCCGAGTCCTCCGTGGTGCTGACCCAGCCCTGAGACACGGTGCTGGGGGGCGGTGTGCGTGGTGTGTGTCGTCCCGGTCGGTGCCCGGCGTCTGTGGCGTGCGCGGGCGGTCTCTCTGCTTGCCCTAGCACGCCACGGTGTCGACGGGCGGCTCGAGGTCTCACCCGGGTTCGTCGGCTCCAGCCTCCTGGGACACCGGCACGAGCAGAGTGAAGGTGGTGGGGGTACGGCCGGCCAGGGAGAGCCGCCCGCCGAGCGAGAGGGCCAGGTCACGGGCGAGGGCCAGGCCGATGCCCGTTCCCGCGCCGCTGCCGGTGTGCCCCCGGTCGAACAGTCGCCCGGTGTCACCGCGCACCTCGCCTTCGTCGGTGACGTCGAAGGCCAGCGCGTCGTCGAGGTCGCGCACCCTGACACGGACCGTGCCGTGTCCATGGGCGAGGGCGTTGTCCAGCAGTACGTCGAGGATCTCGGTCAGCGGGCCGCCGGGCACTGCCACGTCCCCCGGCACGTCGCCGCGGAGGTACTCCAGGCGCCTGCCGGCGTCGGCGAAGGCACCGTGCCATCGCTCCTCCGACGCCGTCAGCAGATCCGCCAGGGGGCGGTCGGCGGGATGCGGCCGGGGCAGGCTGCGGGAGCCGGACAGGCGCAGTACCTCTTCCACGGTGTCGTGGAGGCGGCGGGTGGTCGCCAGAGCCTCCTCGACAAGCGGCCGCAGCCGGGCGTCGTCGCGCTGTTCCAGGCCCGCTTCCAGGGTGAGCTGGAGGCCGGTCAGGGGGGTGCGCAGCTGGTGAGAGGCGTTGGAGGTGAAGTCCCGCTCGCGGCGCAGGAGTTCGGAGAGACTGTGCAGCATCTCGTTGTGGGTGCGGGCGACCTGGTCGATCTCGGCGATGCTGCTCGGGGCGGCGCGGGCGGTCAGGTCGCCGGCGGTGACGGCGCGGCAGTGACGCGAAAGGTCCTCCAGCGGTGCGGCCAGCGCCCGTGCCTGGCGGCGGGCGACACCGACGGCGACCACCAGCGCGAGCGCCGCCACGCCCAGCAAAGCGCCCCACACGGCCAGGATCCGCTCGCGTACCGCGCTGACCGGAGAGGACGCGCGTACCACCCCGATCACCTGCTCGGCATGGGAGACGGGCACGGCGACAACCAGGTCGCCGCCCGACCGGCTTCGGTCGGCCTGCCCCTTAAGGGCCCGGCGGACTGGTGGGTCACCCGGGCGGGGGCCGTCACCGGCCCGCAGCCTGAGCTGCGGGTCGTACAGTCCGAGATGCGTGCCGGCCGGCGGGGCGGGCAGTTCCACCGGGTCGCCGGTCCGGTAGTCGGGGCTGACACGGACGGCGCCGGCAAGGGCCGCCCGTTCCAGAGTGTCGCGCTGGCCGGTGTAGAGCGCCGACCTGATGGCCCAGGCCAGGGGCACGGCGAGGAGGACGACGGCGACCAGGGCGGCGGTCAGGGCGACTCTCACCACGCGCTGTCTCATGTCCCTCATCATGCGGGCCCCCCTCCCGGGCCGACCGGATGCGGCACACCCTTTTGCCGTCATCTAACCCTCACCGAGCCGGGCGCTAACCAGCCGGTTCCTAGCGTGGGTGCCATGACCGTCCGGTCTCCGGCCGTCCGGCCGACGGGCTCACCGGCACGCTCCTGGGAGGGCAGTGGTCATGGCAGTACACACACGGGCGACCGCCGTCGTCACCCTGGCTCTGGTCGCCGCGGTGAGCGCCGGCTGTTCCGGTTCGGGGTCGCACGCAGGCTCCGCCCCGACGTCACCCGCCGCGGGTACCCCCGTAGGCGGCGGCCAGAAGAACCCGGCACCCGCGCCCACCGAGTCCAATCCGCCCGGCGACATCCCCGACAACCAGGTGTACGTCCCCTACCACCCGGCCGGTGGCACTTTCACGGGCTTCACCGTGAAAGTGCCCGAGGGCTGGGCCCGTACCGTCCGCAAGGACACCACGGTGTTCACGGACAAGCTGAACACCGTCCGGATCACGGCCGCCACCGCGTCCGCCGCTCCCACGGTCGGCTCGGTCACCCACACGGTGATTCCGCAGCTGCGCAGCCACGCGGCGAAGTTCGCCGCCCCCAAGGTGTCCGAGGTCAACCGGCACGCCGGCCGCGTCGTGCTGCTGACCTACCAGGCCGACTCCGCGAAGGACCCGGTCACCGGGAAGGTCGTGCGGGACGCCTTCGAGCGGTACGCCTACCACCGGTCCGGTCATGAGGTGGACGTGACCCTGTCCGGGCCGGTCAACGCCGACAACGTCGACCCGTGGCGGATCATCAGCGACTCCTTCGCCTGGCGGTGAGCGGGATGTCCTCCGACTCCCACGACGGCGTCGGCGCCGGCCATCCGGCCGAGGACGTGCTGACCGCGCGCGAGCTGTACCGCTTCTACCGGGCCGGGGAGGAGGAGACACTCGCCCTGCGGGGGGTGTCCCTGAACGTCCGGCGTGGGGAGACCGTCGCGGTCGTCGGGCCGTCCGGGTCGGGCAAGTCGACCCTGCTGTCCTGCCTGGCCGGGCTGGACGAACCCTCGGGCGGCGAGGTCCGCGTGAACGGCGTCCGGATCAGTCACCGGCCGGAGACCGAGCGAGCCCGGCTGCGGGCCCGGCACATCGGCGTGCTGCTCCAGACCCGCAACCTGCTGCCGCACCTGAGCGTGCGCGACAACATCCTCCTGGCCCAGCGCGCGGCAGGGCGCCGCTCCGCCGTCTCGTGGCGGGAGCTCGTGGGGCAGGTCAGGCTCGCCGAGCGAGCGCACGCACTGCCCCGGCAGCTGTCCGGGGGCGAGGTGGCGCGGGCCGGGCTCGCCGTCGCGCTGGCCAACGCGCCCGAGGTGCTCCTCGCGGACGAGCCGACCGGTGAACTGGACGGCGGCACCGAGCAACTGGTTCTCACGATGCTGCGCGATCGGGCAGCGGACGGCTGCGCCGTGCTGATCGTCACGCACAGCGCCGAAGCGGTGCGGATCGCCGACCGGGTGATCACGCTGATCGACGGAAGAACCGACAGCACCTCCATGGCGGATCGCCGTTCGCGGCGGGAGGAGGAGCGGCATGCCCTCGGATGAGACGCTCGTGGCCTGCCGGGACGCAGCCCTCACCTTCGGCAGGGGTGCGCAGGCCGTGGTGGCCGTGCACGGGGCGAATCTGGAGATCCGGGCCGGCGAGAGGCTCGCCGTCGTCGGCCCGTCGGGGTCGGGCAAGAGTTCGCTGCTGCATCTGCTGGCCGGGCTGGAACAGCCCACCAGCGGGCAGGTGATCCGGCCCGCGTCGCTGGGGACGTTCGGCATCGGCCTGGTCTTCCAGGGCGACAGCCTCATTCCCGCCCTGAACGTGCTGGAGAACGCCGCCCTGCCGCTCGTCCTGGCCGGCCGGACCGAGACGGAGGCTCAGGAAGCCGCCCGCGCGGCACTGGACCAGGTGGGTGCCGCCGACCTCGCCGAGCGCCTGCCCGAGGAGATCTCCGGCGGACAGGCCCAGCGTGCGGCCGCCGCCCGGGTCCTGGCCCAGAGCCCGCGCCTGATCCTCGCCGACGAGCCCACCGGGCGCCTCGACCATGCCACCGGCACCCGCGTCCTGGACGCCCTGCTGACGGCAGCCGACCGCACGGGCGCCGCACTCGTGGTCACCACCCATGACCCGGCCGTCGCCGCCCGGCTCACCGTCCGGCGCAGCATGCGCGACGGCCGCCTGCTCGCACCCGAGGGGACGTCATGATCACCGCATGGGCGCGCGGGCTGACCCGGCACCGGGCAGGACGGCTGCTGGCCGCACTGGCCGGGATCGCCCTCGCGGTCGCCCTCATCGCCGCCCTCGGCTCCTTCCTCACCGCGTCGAAGGCCACGATGACCCAGCGCGCCGTGCGCTCCGTCGCCGTCGACTGGCAGGTCCAGGTCCAGCCGGGCGCCGATACGCACACCGTCCTGTCACTCGTCCGCAGGACACCCGGGACCCGCGCCGCCCTGCCGGTCGGCTTCGCCCACACCTCCGGCTTCACCGCCCAGGTCCAGGGCAGCACCCAGACCACCGGCCCCGGTATGGCGCTCGGTCTGCCCGACGGCTACCGCAGCCGGTTCCCCGGCGAGATCCGCCCCCTGTCCGGGCGCGCCGATGGTGTCCTGCTGGCCCAGCAGACCGCGTCCAACCTGCACGCCGCCCCCGGTGACACGATCGGCATCGGTCTCCCCGGCGCCGGCATGCGCCAGGTGAAGGTCGACGGCGTGATCGACCTGCCCCAGGCCGACTCGCTCTTCCAGACCGTCGGCGCCCCCAGCCAGTCCCAGCCGACCGCGCCTCCGGACAACGTCGTCCTGCTGCCCGCGACCCGGTTCGCCTCGCTGACCCGGGGCGCCACCGGAGTCACCACCCAGATCCACGTCGCCCGCGACGACGGCCGGCTGCCCTCGGATCCGGCCGCCGCGTTCACCGCGGTCACGGGTGCCGCGCACAACCTCGAAGCCCGCTCGTCCGGGGCCGCGCTCGTCGGCAACAACGTCGGCGCCGCCCTCGACTCCGCCCGCCAGGACGCCCTCTACGCACAGATCCTCTTCCTCTTCCTCGGCGTCCCCGGCGCCGTCCTGGCCGCCTCTCTCACCGCCGCCGTCGCCGCCGCAGGGGGTGACCGGCGCCGCCAGGAGCAGGGACTGCTGCGGCTGCGCGGCCTTCGCCCCCGCCAGATCACCGCCCTCGCCGGCCTGGAGGCGGCACTGATCGCCGTCGCCGGCGGCCTGGCGGGCGTCGCTCTCGCCGCGCTGACCGGCCGCATCGCCTTCGGTACCGCGTCGTTCGGGACCGGGGGCAGCTGGGCCCTGTGGTACGCCGTCGCGTTCGTTCTCGGTGCCGCCGTCGCCGCCGGCGCCGTCCTCGTGCCCGCCGTGCGCGACCTGCGCACGCTCACCGTGTCCGACACCCGCAAGGAGGCGGGCGCCCGCAGCACCCGCAACCCGTGGTGGATGCGGTACGGCCTGGACTTCCTGCTGCTGATCGGCTCCTGGCTCGTCTTCCGGGCCTCGTCCGGGAACCAGTACGCCCTCGTCCTGGCCCCCGAAGGCGTCCCCAGCATCTCGGTGTCGTACTGGGCCTTCCTCGGCCCCGCCCTGCTGTGGATCGGCGCCGCCCTGCTGCTGTGGCGCCTGACCCTGCTCGCCCTCGGCCACGGCCGGCCCGTCCTGGCCCGGCTGGCGCGCCCTCTGACCGCTTCACTCGCCGGGACGACGGCCGCCGCCCTCTCCCGGCGCCGACGTCCCCTCGCCCGCTCGGTGGTCCTCCTCGCGCTGGCCGTGTCCTTCGCCGTGTCGACCGCCGTCTTCAACTCCACCTACAAGCAGCAGGCGGAGGTCGACACCCGGCTGACCAACGGCGCCGACGTCACCGTCACCCAGCCCCCCGGCGCCCGGGTACCGCCCAGTGCCGCCGGCACTCTGAAGATCCCCGGCGTGCGGCACGTCGAACCGCTCCAGCACCGCTTCGCCTACGTCGGCTCCGACCTTCAGGACCTCTACGGCGTCCGCCCCGACACCGTCGCGCAGGCCACCTCCCTGCAGAATGCCTACTTCTCCGGCGGCACCGCGGCCCAGCTGATGCACCGGCTCGCCCAGCGGCCCGACAGCCTGCTGGTCAGCGCCGAGACGGTCAACGACTTCCAGCTCTCCCCGGGCGACACGGTCAACCTGCGCATCCAGGACGCCCGCACCAAGGCCCTGCTCACCGTTCCGTTCCACTACGCGGGCATCGTCAAGGAGTTCCCCACCGCCCCCAGGGACAGCTTCTTCGTCGCCAACGCCTCCTACATCGCCAGGACCACAGGCAGCGACGCCGTCGGCGCCTTCCTCCTCGATACCGGCGCCACCCATCAGAAGCAGATCGCCGCACAGCTGCGCCACCGGCTCGGCACCGCCGCCACCGTCACGGACCTCACCCAGACCCGCGGCACCGTCGGCACCAGCCTCACCTCCGTCGACCTGGCCGGCCTGACCCGCATCGAACTCGCCTTCGCCGTCCTGCTGGCCGCCGGAGCCGGAGGACTCGTCCTCGCCCTCGGCCTCGCCGAACGCCGCCGCACCTTCGCCATCGCCACGGTCCTCGGCGCGAGGAAACATCAGCTGCGCGGCATGGTCCTCACCGAAGCCCTCCTGCTGATCACCGGCGGGCTGGCCGGGGGTGCCCTCATCGGCTGGGCCCTGTCCGACATGCTGGTCAAGGTACTGACCGGTGTGTTCGACCCACCCCCCTCGGCTCTTGCAGTCCCCGGCTCCTACCTGGTCCTCACCGCGCTCGCAGCGGTGCTGGCCGTGCTGGCCGCCGCCCTGAACGGCATCCGGCGGGCCAAGCGCCCCGCGGTGGAGGAGCTGCGAGACCTGTGAGCGCCCCACGGCCGCCGGTCCAGCCGGCCACGACGTCTGCTCCTACGCTGTCGGGCATGCGCTCACCCGCCATGCCGGACCACGACCGCCCCCGCGTCCTCGTCGTCGAGGACGACGACACCATCGGCCGCCACCTGGAAACCGGCCTGCGCAGCAACGGCTACACGACCCATTGGAGTCGCACCGGCGAGAGCGCCCTCACGGAAGCCTCCGGCACGTCCTATGACGCCCTGCTCCTGGACCTCGGTCTGCCCGACACGGACGGCATCGACATCGCCCGCACGCTACGCGCCCGCCGTCCCGACCTGCTGATCATCATCCTCACCGCACGCACCGACGACATCGACGTCATCGCCGGCCTGGACGCCGGAGCCGACGACTACCTCGTCAAACCCTTCAGCCTGACCGTCCTGCTCGCCCGCCTCCGCGCCCACCTGCGCCGCCACACCCCCACCACGACCGCCGTGCCGCTCCGGCTCGGCGACCTCGTCGTCGACACCGTGGCCCGACGCTGCACCCTGCACGGCGCGGACGTCCCCCTGCGCCCGAAGGAGTTCGAGCTGCTCGCCCTTCTCGGACGCCACGCGGGACAAGCGGTCTCCCGCGAGACCCTGATGGCCGAGGTCTGGGACGAGAACTGGTTCGGCTCCACCAAGACTCTCGACGTCACCATGGCCGGCCTGCGCCGCCGCCTCGCCGAAGCCACCCGAACAGCCTCCCGCCCGGCCCGTATGCCCGGCATCACCACGCTCAGGGGACACGGTTACCGACTGGAGGGCTGACACACTCGGCCCACGGCGGCAACGCCGGGCCGAGCACCGTCGACGGGGCGCGGGCAGGTCAGCCGGCCGTGGCGGCGCTGTGCGCGGGCTCGTCGGGGCAGGGGGCCGTCACGGGTCCGGGGTGTCTTCCTTGAAGTCCGTCACCCGTTCCAGCAGGATCGGCTCCCACGCCCGCCGCAGCTGGGTCCGCAGCAGGGTCGGGGAGCCTCCCGCGCGGCCCTCGATGTGGCCGGTGAGCCGGATGACGGTGTCGCAGCGGGCGAGCCACAGGCCGCGCAGGCAGGGGCGGGCGCCGTACCCGGCGAGGGTCGCGGCGCGGACGGCGGCCGGCGAGCCGACGGCGAGGGCGAGTCCGGCGATGTCCTCGGCGGGGTCGCCCACGGCCGCCCGGGTCCAGTCCAGGATGCCGCGCACCCGGCCGTCGGCGCTGACCACCACGTGCTCCCCGGTCAGCCCGTGGTGGGTGAGCACGGCGGTGCCGGGCTGCGCGGCGAGCTGGGCGGCGCCCGCGGGGGTGAGCTGGAGCAGCCGGGCGGCGTCGAACTCGTCGGCCGCGGCGAGCCGTTCCGCCGCGTGCACGGCCATCCGGCGCAGCGCCTCCAGCGAGCGCGGGGCGGTGCGTGGCACGCCGAGCGCCTCGGCCTGGCGTGCGGGCACCGCGCGCAGCCCGGTGAGCAGCCCGGCGAGGTCGGCCTCGCCGAGGGCGGAGACGTCGTGCTCGTCGGCCGTGCCGCCGGGCAGCTTGGTGTCGAGGGTGTAGGCGAGACCGGGCGCCCAGTCGCCGTGCGCGACGCTGGTGGGGACGGCGAGCGGCAGATGCGGGCGGACCAGGTCGCGCAGCCGCAGTTCCCTGCGGCGCAGCGCCGAGGCCTCCCGGTCGGGCGCCAGGCGCAGCACCTGACGGGTGCCGACGTACCAGGTGTAGTCATGGCCCTCGCGGACCGGACGGACGTCGGGTCCCGCGGTGCCGCCCGCCTTGTCGCCGCTGTCCTTGATCAGCGAACGGACCAGTCTGCGGACGGTCTCCGCGGTGG
This sequence comes from Streptomyces sp. NPDC127190, assembly GCF_042672505.1. Lineage (NCBI taxonomy): Bacteria > Bacillati > Actinomycetota > Actinomycetes > Kitasatosporales > Streptomycetaceae > Streptomyces > Streptomyces sp. NPDC127190. Next base: position 367,913 of record NZ_JBHXVE010000002.1, on the reverse strand, counting down.
GTGTCGGTGCCTCGGTCATGGTCGGATGTCGCCGTTCCGGGTGTCGTCGAGGGTGTGTCTCCTGGGCCTCTCAGTCCACTATGACCATCTCACGCGTCGTGGTGTTGAAACGGCGGCCGCCGTCCTCCGTGACGGTGACGATGTCCTCGATGCGCACGCCGAAACGGCCGGGCAGATAGATGCCGGGCTCCACGGAGAAGCACATGCCGGGCACAAGGGGCTGCTCCTCGCCCTCGATCATGTACGGCGGCTCGTGCGTGGTGACGCCGATACCGTGCCCGGTGCGGTGGATGAAGTACTCGCCGTACCCCGCGCCGGCGATCACCGCGCGGGCGGCACGGTCGACCTCCTGACAGGCCACGCCCGGCCGTACGGCCAGGAAGCCCGCCTCCTGGGCGGCGCGCACGGTGTCGTGCACCCGGCGTTCCTCCTCGGTGGGCTCGCCGACGTGGACCGTGCGGGTGGTGTCGGAGCCGTAGCCGTCCTTCAGCCCGCCGAAGTCGAGGACGACCATGTCGCCGTGCCGGATGACCCGGTCGCCGACCTCGTGGTGCGGGTTGGCGCCGTTGGGGCCCGAGCCGACGATGGTGAAGTCGACCTGGGAGTGGCCGAAACGGCGCAGCAGGTCGGCGAGGTCGCGGCCGATGTCGGACTCGCGGCGGCCGGCGAAGGGAACCTTCCGGATCTCCTCGAACGTTGCATCGGCAGCCGCTCCGGCGGCTGCCAGGAGTTCCAGCTCGGCGGCGTCCTTGACGGCGCGCAGCATGGGCAGGGCGTCGGTGAGGGAGGCGTAGGAGGTGTCGGGCAGCGCCTGTTGCAGGCCGAGCAGGTGCATCGCCCAGGTGTTGTCGCTGATGCCGAACCGGCCGCGGGCGTCGAGGAGCGCGGCGGTGACGGCGTACGGGTCCTTGCCGTCGGTCCAGTCGCGCAGCGCCACCGCGGCGGCGCCGGCCGCCTGCTCGGCGTCGGGCGCCTCCAGGGTGGGCACGACGAGGACGGGGTCACGGCCGGCGGCGAGGACGAGCACGGTGAGCCGTTCGGTGACCGCGGCCGGTGTGTAGCCGGTCAGCCAGACCATGTCCGGGCCGGGTGCCACGAGCAGGCCCGCGAGGCCCGCGTCGGCGGCGGAGCGTGCGGCGCGTTCCATGCGGGCCCGGTAGTCGGCGGCGGTGAAGGGCGCGGGCGCGCTACCGGTCATGACATGCCTCCGGGGGCGGACGGGAGAGACGGGAGAAGCGGGCGGGGATGTCTCTCGGGCAGCATCCTGCCCGGAAGGACAGGGCCCCGCGAGCCGGTCGCACGGCGTCGGGGGGCAGCGCGGCCGGCCCGGTCAGACCACCACTCCCGGCACCACCGTCAACTGCTGGTACCCCCCGCTGCTGTGACGGATGGTGAGCAGCACACCGCTGCCGGGCCGGGCGTGGGCCACCGCGCGGGCGAGGTCGGCCGCGGTGTCGACCCGGACGGCGCCGAACTGGAGCAGGACGTCCCCGCGGACCAGACCGGCGGTGTAACCGGGCCCCGGCACATGGACGCCCACCACCAGCGCCCCGACCTTCCCGGCGTCGACGGCCTCCACGCCCAGGGTCGCCGTGGGCCCTGCCGGGGCGGGGCTCTGGGTGGCGGCGGGGCCGGGTCCGGTCGAGGGGGTGGGCCTCGGTTCCTGGCGTTGCAGCCCGGCGAGTCTGCTCATGCCGATCACAGTGGCGCCGACCGCTCCGATGCCGACCCCGGACAGCACCAGCACGGCGCCGGTGAACAGGCCGAACAGCAGGGTCCGCAGCCGCCGGCCGCGCCGGCGCGCGGCGTGCGGGCGGCGGGCGGGGCCGGGGTTGCCGGGGTCACGCGGGTCCTGTCCGGGCATCGGCTTGGGCCGCAACGCAGTCTGTTCCATGGTTCGCTCGCCTCCGGCTGGTGCCTACCCGGGGCACCGGGCCGCGACAAGACACGAACGAGTGAGACTGGTCGGGGCGTGGCGCAGGGTATCCATCCCCTGGGGTGCTCGTCGCCCCCGTGGGTGGCCCCCTCCGCTGTCCGCACCCGCTCATGCACCCGGCACCAGTCTGCTCACGAGCTGGGCCGCCGCTCCCCTCGGGGTTCCGCCGTGGAGGAGTTCCGTGCGGTGGACGAGGCGGGGGTCGGTGAGGGGGACGGCGGTCGTGCCCGGTACGGCCTCGGCGGTCGAGCGGGGCAGCAGGACCAGACCGTGGCCGGCGGCCGCGAGGGCGGTGAGGGTGCGCAGGTCGGTGCCCTCGTAGCGCAGGGCGCGGCGGAAGGCGCCGCCGCCGGTGGCGGCGCGCGCTTGCGGGAGCGGCAGGGCGGCGTCGGGCGCGTCGAGCCAGCGGGCGTCGCTCAGGTCGGCGAGGCGCAGACCGGGGCGGCCGGCGAGGGGGTGGGCGGCGGGCAGCAGGACGCTCACGGGCTCCTCGGCGACGCCGTGGCTGCTCAGCGGTGCCACATCGGACAGCCGCAGCGGATCGCTCGGCGCGGCCAGCCCGTCGACGAGGCCGAGATCGGCGGTGCCGGTCGCGACGGCGGCCGGGATCTCCTCGCGGGTGAGCACGCGCAGGGTGACGCCGGAGGGCGGCAGCGCGGCGAGGACGGCGGCACCGAGGGCGGTGGGCGTGGTGGCGAGGGTGAGGCCATGGGCGGGCGCGGTGGCCATGCGGGAGACATCGGCGCGGGCCGCGTCCAGGCGCAGCAGCAAGGGACCCGCGTGCTCCAGCAGCCGCTCCCCGGCCGCCGTGGGCGTGACCGGACGCCGGGTCAGCAGGGCCGCGCCCAGATCCTGTTCGAGCGCGGCGATGTGCTGGGAGACCGCCGACTGGGTGTAGCCCAGCTCGCGGGCGGCCGCGGAGAAGGAGGCGAGGCGCGCCACGGTGACGTACGTGCGCAGCAGATGGGGGTCCATGCGGCTCAGGATCCCACCCTGCGGGGCCTGCGCCATCAGCTGTGCTTATCGACCGTGCATGAATCATCGTTGGACGTGAACAAGAGGCCGAGCCGAGGATGGGGGACATGACGAACACCGCCACCGTCGCCCTCGTCGGCGACCGCTCCCCGAACGTCGTCTCGCACACGCGTGTGCCGCTCCTGCTGGAGGCGCTGGCCGCGCGGGACCGGCTGGTCCTGGACGCCTACTGGATCCCGTCCGAGGACGCCGAGGCCGACGGAGCCGTGCGCGGTTTCGACGCGGTGTGGGTGCTGCCGGGCAGCCCGTACCGCAGCGAGGCGGGCGTCCTCGCGGCCGTACGGACCGCGCGCGAGGAGGGCATTCCGTTCCTCGGCACGTGCGGCGGCTTCCAGCACGCGCTGCTGGAGTACGCGCGGAACGTGTGCGGGCTGAGCGGGGCCGCGCACGCGGAGAACGACCCGGGCGCCGAGGATCCGCTCATCGAGCCGCTGGCCTGCTCGCTGGTCGGGCACGAGGCCGCGGTGGTCATCGAGCCGGGCTCGCTGGCCGAGTCCGTGATCGGCTCGGCGCGCACGGTCGAGCGGTACTTCTGCGCGTACGGGCCCTCCCACCGCCTCGACCCGCTCCGCGCCCATGGTCTGCGCTTCTCCGGGCATGACGAGGACGGCCGGGTCCGGGTCGCCGAACTGCCCGGTCACCCGTTCTTCCTGGCGTCGCTGTTCCAGCCGGAGCTGGCCGGCGACGGCTCGCGCCCGCACCCGATCGTCCGGGCGCTGGCGCGGGCCGCCGTCGAGCACGCGGCGTCGCGGCGCGCTCAGCCCGTGTGACCCTCGCCGTGACCGCCGTGCGCCGCGTCGTGGCTGAACTTCATGGCCTCGGCCGGCATGACGACGAAGGGCCGCATCATGCCCTCGTCCTCGTGCTCCAGCAGATGGCAGTGGTACATGAACCGGCCGTACGCGCCGTCGAAGCGGCCCATGACCCGCAGCAGCTGGCTGCCGGGCACCCGGAAGACGTCCTTGTAGCCCCGCTCGTTGGGGGCGAGCGGGATCACCCGCCCGGTGTCGTACCGGATCGGGGTGCGGGTGCCGCCGACCGCCGGGTCGAAGCCGGACACGTCGTAGGCGTCCCGGCCGAGCAGCTGGAAGTCGGCCAGGTGGATGTGCATGGGATGCACGATCGGCGCCAGGTTGAGGAAGCTCCACTGCTCGTAGCCGCCCTCGGGGACGGTGAAGCCGAGACCGTCGTTGAACGTCCGTGCGATGCGCCGGTAGGTCTTCGTGGTGCCGTCGGGTCCGGTGACCTGGACGATGCCGTCGGCCGGGAGGGTCAGTCCGGCGCCGTCCTCGACCTCGGCCATCTCCCAGATCTCCGGGTGGCCGCCGCTGCCCCTGGTGGGCGGCGGGGTCAGCAGGATCAGGCGGTGGCCGTGCGGGAGGTCGTGGGTGAGGCGGCGGAAGGAGCCGGAGAGGACCGCGGGCAGCTCGAAGGTGTCCTCCTCGCAGGCGTCCCGGACCCGGAACTCCAGGACGTCGGGGTGGCGCACGTCCCCGGCCGGGTCGGGCACCCCGGCCGGCTGGTTGCGGCCCTTGTTGACCAGCCGGAGTGTCCGGCCGGCCAGCGCTCGGAAGTCGACCAGGAGGTCGAACCGCTCGGCCGGGGCCGCGGTCAGGGTGGGCAGGTCCGCGTCGAAGTCGACGGGCACCGGGCGCGGCAGCAGCCCGCCGTCGCTGCCGATCTGGTGCACGATGCCGGGCACCGGCTCACCGTCCTCGTCGATCAGCACGAGGTCGTAGATGCGCGCGTTGGAGGCGTTGAGCAGCCGGAAGCGGTACCAGGCCGCGTCCACGTCGGCGTACGGCCAGATGCGGCCGTTGACCGTGGTGTACGGGCCGGTGAAGGGCAGTGTGACCGGCTTGCCGGTCTCCGGGTTGCTCTGCTGGACGATGACCGTCTTGTGCAGCAGCCGGCCGTTGAGGCGGCCGTCCTCGTCGGTGTCGAGGTTGCGGTCGGCGATGATCAGCGGGATCTCCCGCTCGCCCGAGGGCAGGTGGAGGGCGTCCTCCTCGTCGTCACGGAGGAGGTAGGTGCCGAACAGGCCGGACATCACGTTCCACCGGGTGATGTTCATGGCGTGGTCGTGGTACCACCACTGCACCGCCTGGTGGTCGTTCGGGTACTCGGACAGCTGGGCGTCGCCGTGGCCGACGGCGTTGTCCGCCCAGCCGTCGTTGCCGCCGCCGGTCTGGGCGCCGTGCAGATGGGTCACCGTCCAGGCGGGCAGCGCGGCGACGTCCTTGTCCGGCTCGACGCCCTCGCGGCCGGGCTCGGTGGAGGCGGGCGGGGTGCCGGGCGCGCGGGCGGGCACCTGGACCGCGGTGACCGGGTACTCGGACTCCTTCGGTATGCGGTTGGTCCAGGCGATGCGGACGCGCTGGCCGCGCCGCACCTCGACGGTCGGGCCGGGCACATGGCCCTCGTAACCCCACATCAGGGTCGGCGGCAGCTGCGGGTGCAGCCGCACCCAGGTCGGACGCTGGGCGATCTCGGTCTCGTGCCGGACGTCCCCGGCGGCCGGGCGCAGGACGGGCGGGACGGTCAGCGGCGCGAGGTACGGCGTCAGTTCGGCCGTGACCGACGGCTGTTCCGCCCCCTCCGGCACCTGTTCCGGATGCTGTCCGGCGGCTTCGACGGTTCCCGCGATGAGGTCGGTCAAGATGAACACCCCCGTGTGTTCCGTGGTGGTTCCCCCTATGTCCCGCAAGACTTCCGGCGGGCCGACGGCGTTCCCTGAATGCCCCGTTCCGCACGCGAACGTCCGGAAACAGTCGGTCCGGGCAGGCCGGGCCGGGCGGCGTTGTCAGTGGGCGCTGTTACGTTCTGTGACATGAGCGATCGTCTTCTGCGGCAGCTGCGCCGGCACCGGCACCTCGCCGAACTGGCCGCCTTCCCCTTCGGCTTCGACCTGGACCGGGCCGCCCACGGCCATGTCGAACCCGTCCGTCTGGCCTCGGGCGGCCCGCTGGAGGTGCTCGCGGGTGACGACACCGGAGGCACCTTCTTCCGCTGCCCCGACGGGTCCGTGCTGTACGCCGACTCGGAGGGCGGCGCCGGGATCGTCGGGGCGAGCGTGGACGAGGCGCTGGAGATCCTGATCGGCCTGCCCGGCTGGCCGGATCACCTCGATCTGTCACCGGCGGACGGCGCGGAGACGATCCTCGCGCGCGTGGCGGAGACGGAGGAGGAGCTGCGCGAGTGCTACGGCATCGACGCCGAGCGGGCCGAGCTGCGTGCGGCGCTCGGGCTGCCGGAGCGCTCCCCGGTGGAGCTGGTCGGCATGCTGCACGCGGCCCTGCTGCGCACCGAACCGGAGCATGTGCTGCTCAACGCCGAGGAGGGGCGGGCCTACCGGCTGCTCGACGGCCATCCCCGTCCGCCGCTGTGGGAGCGGGTGCTGGCCGAGGGACGGGCCGGACTCGCCCGGCTGCGCGCCGGGGACACGTCCGTGGCCGGCGATCCGGTGCGGCGCCGACTGGTGCTGCGGGCCGCGCAGTTCGACCGCGCGGACGGCGATCTGCCCCTGCTGCGGCTGCTGCTGCGCCGGGAGGCGGAGTCGTCCATGACGGACGAACTGCGGCTCGCGGCCGTCCTGGTGGGACTGCACGGCGATCCGGCGGACCTGCCGCTGCTGCACGAGGTGCGGGAGACGGACTTCGACACCTGGTGCGGCCTCGGCGGGCTACCGGAGCCGGAAGCCGGCGGGGCCGCGCTGCGCCGCTGGGCCGAGGGGCTGGACGCGTCCCTGTTCGGCGGCGCCGACCCGGCCGACGAGCCGGAGTCGACCTGGACCGACCTGGCCGCCGCGCAGGGGCTCACCGAGCCGGCCCGGGTGGCCCTGATCCGGCGGCTGGACGCCATCGAGATGGACCAGAGCCTGCTGCGCCGGCCCGGCGACCCCACCGCGCTCGACCCGTCCCCGCTCGCCGCCCTGGCCTTCGACTTCGAGCACCTCGGCGACCTGGACCAGGCGCTGCGCGCCCAGCGGCTGTACGCCGCGCTCCGGGACAGCGCCTGGGACCGGGTGTCGGCCCTGCACGACCAGGCCCGGCTGGAGCGGGCGACGGGCCGGCTCGTCCCGGCCGCGCGGTCGCTGGCCAGGCTGCGGGAGATCCTCACCGCCCCGGGTGACGACTCGCTCGGGTACTGGCGGGAGGTGAACCTCGGCCGGTATCTCGCCCAGGAGCACTACGCGCTCGTCCGCGCCCTGGCCGACGCGGACCTCCTTGCGGAGGCGCGTGCGGCCTTGGCGGGCGGCGGGGCGATACGCGCCGAGTTGCGCGGGGCGGCCCGGGCGGGGCTGGACGAGACCGCGGCGGAGGCTGCGGAGCACATCGCCGCGGCCGAACGGCGGACCGCGGAGGTCAGCTGACGAGCTGGAGGGGTGGTGCCGGCGTGTGGCCGGGCAGGAAGCCATGGGCCCGGCGGCCCAGCCACTCGGCCTTGTAGCGGTCCACCTTCCGGTGCCAGTTGAGAATCCCGGCCAGCCAGTTCTGGAGGTCCAGGACATAGGCGTCCATCGCCGCGCGGGCCTCCTTAGACAGTTCGAAGTCGTCGCAGAGCACGGGCAGTTCGTGCGCGATGACATGCTCGAACTGCTGCATGCGCTGGGTGGTCAGGTCGTGGACGACCCGGAGCGCGGTCGGATAGTCCATGCCGAAGAAGTTCTGTACGACGAGGACGGCGTTGTGCAGCTCGCCCTCGTACTCGATCTCCTTCTGGTAGGAGAAGATGTCGTTGAGGAGGCACGCGTAGTCGATGGCGGCGTTCTCCAGGGAGCGCACCGGGCCGCTGCGGTAGACCTCCGGCGGGAGGGCGGGGCCCTGGCCCATCCGGCACAGGCTCAGGGTGAGGTCGGAGCCGAAGGTGGAGCGGCGCATCTCCAGGTAGTCGACCGGGTCGGGGACGCGGTTCTGCATCTGGTTGGACAGCTCCCAGACCCAGCTCTCGGTCATCGTGTCCACGGATGCCTTGACGGTGCGCCGCTGCTCGGCGGTCATCCTGGCCGTCGTCCGGGCCCACAGGTCGATCAGCCCGCGCTCCATGGCGTTGGCGGGCACCAGGGCCGGCTCGCCCTCGACGGGCATGCACTGGGAGAGCCGGGCCGTGGTCAGCCGGGCGGCGGCCAGGTCCCGGCGGTGGCCGTAGACGAGCGGGTAGTAGTCGTCGCCGTAGGTGCCCCAGGCGAGCCACTGGGCGCTGAGGTCGAGGGCCTCGGGGGTGGCGTCCGGGTCCAGGCCGGCGGAGCACAGGGCGAGGTCGTAGGCGGCGAGCTTGTCCTCGTCCCAGACGCCTTCCTGGAGGATGCCCATCCGGTGCGACCAGGTGACGAGGTTGCTCCGGGCGCTGTCCAGGTGCGCGCTCAGCTGGAGCGGGTACGGCATGCGGAACTCGGGCAGCACGGACGGGCCGACCTTCTGGTACGGCACGTGCGCGTAGGCGCGCAGGCGTTCCTGGGCGGCCGAGGCGAGCAGTGCGCCGATGCCGGCCGCGGAGGTGCCGGGCCCGCTCGGGAGCTGCCACGGCGACCGGGAGCGCGCGCCCTTGTTCATGTAGCGGCTGGAGCGCATGTGCCACTCGTGGCCGCCGGACTGCCAGTCCTGGAGCCCCTTGGTGTAGGCGGCGACCGCGGCGACGTCGACGGGGGTGAGGCCCTTCTCCAGGGCGACGGCGGGGACTTCGGTGAGCGCGGTGTGCTCGAACTGGTGCAGCCGGGAGGTGAGGATGTCGTTGACGGTGTCGGCGGCCTCCTGGGTGGTGCAGCCGAAGAACTTCTCCAGCACGAGGACGCCGTTGCTGTTCTCGCCCTCGTCCTCGACCTCGCGCTGGTAGGAGAACAGGTCGTTGCGCAGATGGACGGCGTCGGAGAAGGTCTCCATCAGCACGCGCAGCGGCCGGGTCCCGGCGACGGCCGCGGGCACCTCGGCGGTCGCGTACTCCACCAGCCCCGCCGACCAGGGCGCGCCGCCCACCTTGCGGCGCATCTCGATGTACTCGACGGGGTTGGCGATCCGCCCCTCGTTGATGTTGGACAGCTCCCACATCGACTCGTTGAGCAGGTGCTCGGTGGCGACGGCGAAGCGGCGGCGCCAGTCCGCCGACATCGAGGGCACCGTGCGCTCCCACAGGTCCTTCAGGCCCGCCTCGACCGGGTTCGCGGGCTCGGGCACCTCGGTCGCGAGGTCGAGCGGCATGAACAGCGGCAGGCGGTCCAGGTGGGCCTTGCCCGCGGCGCGGTCCTGGGTGCGCTTGAACATGTCCAGGAAGTGGTCGTCGAAGAAGAACACCCACACATACCAGTCGGTGATCAGCGAGAGGGCGGGTCCGTCGCAGTCGGGGTGGGTGTAGGCGCACAGGAGCCCGTAGTCGTGCGCCTCCAGGTCGGCCTGGTCCCAGATTCCGGAGCCTTCCAGCATGCCCATCTCGCGTGCCCACGCGGTGGAGTGGGCACGGGCCTCGTCGAGGTGCGGGTTGAGCCGCGCGGGATACGGCATGTAGAAGTGCGGGAGTTCGAACGGCTGCGTCATGGCCGGGGCCCTACCCGTGCCCTCCGAGGCCCATCCACCGGGAGGCACATGATCACACCATCGCGTGAAGTGTCGTCGAAACACCGATGCTCCCGCGCACCGGTGTGCACGCGGGCGCCGGGCGACGCGTTGTGCCGGTGCCCTTGCCGCGGCCGTGCGGGGACGTCACGGTAGGCCCATGACCTCCTTCGTACTGCCTCATGAGGTGCACGGCGACGGCGCCCACAAGGTGTTCGCGGTGCACGGCTGGTTCGCCGACCGGTCCGCCTACGCGACCGTCCTGCCGGACCTGGACCGTACGGCCTTCAGCTACGCGCTGGTGGATCTGCGCGGCTACGGCGAGGCCCGCGACGCCGGTGGCGCGTACACGACCGCCGAGGCGGCCGGGGACCTGCTGGTGCTGGCCGACCGGCTCGGCTGGGCGCGGTTCTCGGTGATCGGGCACTCCATGGGCGGCGCGGTCGCACAGCGGCTGCTGGCGCTCGCCCCGCACCGGGTGCGCCGGATCGTCGGGGTCTCCCCCGTGCCCGCCTCGGGCATGCCGCTGGACGGCGAGCAGGGCGCCCTGTTCACGGAGGCGGCGCACAGGGCGGAGAACCGCAGGGCGATCATCGACATCACCACCGGGGGCCGCCGTCCGGCCGCCTGGCTGGACCGGATGACCGCGCGCTCGCTGGAACGCAGTGACGCCACGGCGTTCCGGGCCTGGCTGGACTCCTGGGCGGGCGAGGACTTCCACACGGAGGTCAAGGGCAGCGAGGTGCCGGCGCTGGCGGTCGCGGGCGAGCAGGATCCGGCGCTGTCGGCCGAGGTCATGACGCAGACCTGGATGGCCTGGTATCCGCGGGCGCGGCTCGTCAGCCTGCCGGGGGCCGGGCACTACGCCATGGACGAGACCCCGCTGGAGCTGGTCCGCACGGTCGAGGACTTCCTGCGCGCGGACGGGGACGCACCGGCGTGAGCGTGCGCGCGACGCCGTCGGTCCCCGATGTCTTCGACCCGCGCCGCTATGCGGCCGGGGTGCCCTACGACGACTACCGCGTGCTGCGCGACCACCACCCGGTGGCCTGGCAGGAGGAGCACGAGGTGCTGGGCTGGCCGGCCGGGCCGGGTTTCTGGGCGGTGACCCGGCACGCGGACGTGGTCCGGGTGCTCAAGGACGCGGCGACGTTCTCCTCGTACCTCGGCGCAACGCAGATCCGGGACCCGGAGCCGGCGGACCTGCCGTTCGTCCGGCGCATGATGCTCAATCAGGATCCGCCCGCCCACGGGCGGCTGCGCAGGGTGGTGAGCCGGGCGTTCACCCCGGGGCGCGTGGACCGGTTCGCTCAGGCCGCCCGGGAGCGGGCGCGCGGTCTGCTCGCCGGGGCGCTCGCGGCGGCGCGGGCGGGCGACGGCACCCTCGACCTGGTCGGCTCCGTCACGGACGAGTACGCGCTGCTCAACCTGGCGGATCTGCTGGGGGTGCCGGCAAGCGACCGGGGCCTGCTGCTGCACTGGACCCGGCGGGTCATCGGCTACCAGGATCCGGACGAGGCCGGGCCGCAGGTGCGGGACGCGGCGGGCCGCCCGGTCAATCCCCGCTCCCCGGCGCTGCTGGCGGACATGTTCGGCTACGCCCGCCGGCTGGCCGCGTACCGGAGACGGTGTCCCGCCGACGACATCCTGACCACCCTCGCCCACGACCCGGATCTCGACGACGCCGGCCTGGAGATGTTCTTCTTCCTGCTCACGGTCGCGGGCAACGACACCGTGCGCAGCGCGGCCCCCGGCGGCCTGGCGCAGCTCGCCGCGCACCCGGCGGCGTACGAGCGGCTGCGCACCGGGAAGGCGGAACCGGGCCCGGCGGTGGAGGAGTTGCTGCGGCTGCATCCGCCGGTGCTGACCTTCCGGCGGACGGCCGCCCGGGACACCGAACTGGCCGGCCGGCGGATCCGGGCGGGTGACAAGGTCGTGGTGTTCCATGCCTCGGCCAACCGCGACGAGCGGGTGTTCGCCGACCCCGACCGGCTGGATCTGGCCCGCTCGCCCAATCCGCATGTGTCCTTCGGCGACGGCCCGCATGTCTGCCTCGGCGCCCACTTCGCCCGGTTGCAGCTGCGGATCCTCTACGAGGAGGTGCTGAGCGCCCTGCCCGAGCTGCGGCTCGCCGGGCCGCCGGTGCGGCTGGTGTCGAACTTCATCAACGGCCTCAAGTCACTGCCGGCGCGGGCCGCGTGAGGCGTTGACCTGGATGAGGGCGTGGGTGCCCGCGGTGCGCCAGCGCTGTCCCTCCGCCGCCACCAGGGCCGTCTCGGTGGCGGCGGTCAGGCCGGTGATCACGTCCGACTTCAGGGTACGCAGCGCCGCGACCGGGCCGGGGAACCAGCCGGTCGCCTCCTGGAAGGACGTGGTCGGCGGCCACCACCGGTCGCCCACCAGGCGCCGGTAGTTGAGGTCGCCCTTGAAGACGGTGAGCGCGGCGGCGGCGAACTCGGCGCGCAGGTCGTCGGGCATGTCGGCGTACGGCAGGGGGGCGCACGAGAAGGGGTGCGCGCGCACGGTCAGCCGGCCGTCGGCCAGCGCCGACCAGAGCACCCCGCCGTATCCGGCGGCCGCGCCGCCCGCCGCGCGCAGCCGGTGCAGAGCGTCGACCACGTCGGCGGTCGTGGCGTCGGAGACGTAGTAGGGGTACGGCTTGACGTGCAGCACGGCGCGGGCGGCCCGGCCCTCGGTGAGCAGATGGGCGATGAGCAGCAGGTCGGGGACGAGTTCACGGCCCGCGTTGTCGGCGACCAGGACCAGGGTGCCCGTGCCGCCGGGCGGCAGCAGCCGCCACAGGGTGTCGCTGTCGTCGGCGACCAGCGCGGGCGCCGGCTCGCCGGCCTCGGCGCCCGCGGCGGAGAGCCGGAAGCCGAGGTCGGCGCGGTTGCCCCAGAGCGAGCCGTGCAGCAGGGCGTGCGCGCGCTCGGCCGCGGGCCGCTCGTGCAGCTCGTCCAGGGCAGCCAGTTCCGCGTCGGTCTCCGGGGCGTCCAGTTCGGCGCGTTTGAAGGGGCGGAAGGGGTCGATGCCCTGCCAGGCGCCGGGCCCGAACCAGCCGACGGCGTCCAGCAGTCGGCGGTAGAAGTAGCTCTCGGCCCACAGCCAGGGCACCTCGTACCAGGACCGCCCGGTGTGCTCGGCCAGGCCCCAGGCGTGCCACCGGTCGCGGTCCGGCGCGTCGCCGGGCAGCGGCTCCACCGTGCCCTCGGTGCAGCTCTTCAGCAGCTCGTCCAGGGCCCGGTGCTGCCCGGGGCCGTACGGGAAGGCGTCCCGCACCTGCCGGATGATCGCGGGGTGCCGCTCGGCCAGCACGCTGTGCGGGAACGAGCCGGGTTCGTTGCCGAGGATCACGGGTGCGAACGGGGTGTCGGGCATGTCGGTCACCGTATCGCGGCGGTCAGGCGGTCCTGGTCTCCCGCTCCAGCTGCGTGGCGAGGGTGACATAGCGGGGGCGGCGGTGCACCGGGACCAGGCTCCGGATCAGCAGGTGCCACATCTCGGCGATCCGGCGCGGAAGCCGTCCCACCGGTTCGAGGGAACGTCCGGCGACACGGGTGCCGATGAAGAAGCAGACGAGGGAGTGGGCGACGACGCCGACATCGAGGTCGCTGTGCACGTCGGCCTCTCGGATGGCTCCGCTGAACTTGCGGGTGGCGAACTCCAGCGCCTCGGTGAAGGGGTGCCGCAGCGGCGGCCGTACGGCGACGTCCGCGGTGGCCAGCCGGAGTCCGGCGCGCGGCACCGGGTCCTCCACGGCGAGCCGGGCGACGCCGAACGTGCAGCGCATGAGGGCCTCCAGCGAGGAGTAGCCGCGGCTCTCGACGTCGGCCACGACCGCTTGCGCGGACTTGAACTGGAGTTCCAGGATGGCGTGGGCGAGGTCCTCCTTGGCGGCGAAGTGGAAGTACAGCGCACCCTTGGTGACCTTCGCGTGTGCGACGATGTCACTCAGACTGGTGGACTCGTAGCCGTGCCGGTCGAACAGATCGGCGGCGGCCGTGATGATCGTCGACCGGGTCTGCTCAGCGCGTAACTGCCTCGCCATCGGTGGACCCCTCCTCGCGGCTCGGACGAACAGGACATGCGGTTTGTTTTAGCCCCTTGCACACGATAACTCACCGAATGCCAGCGGGAATCCCCGGATTGATCGCCACGATACGAGGCCGACGGCCGGCTCCTCAACGGGGCCGCGCGCGGGAGCAAAACAGCCGATTCGGTCTGTGACCGGCCCCGGGACCGGAAAGCCGTGCGACAGGGCGGGCGGCACGGGGAACTCCGCACACGGAAGGAACGGGGAACTCCGCACACGAAGGAGCCGCCGGCGACGGCACTCCGTGACGGAGGCCACGCGCGGCGGCTCGGGATCCTCGACACCGGCCTCGAAGTCGGCCGGGTCCGGGGTCAGTTGACGAAGACCTTGGCTCCGTTGTCGGTGACGGGGGCGTACTTGGCGGTGAAGTAGCCGCTGGAGAAGCAGAGCGAGGAGCCGGACACCTTGGTGAACTGCTGGTTGGTGAAGGCGATGCTGTTGTCGGTGTTGTCGGCCTTTCCGGTCAGGGCGGGGGCCTGGTAGACGCAGGTGACGGTGCCCAGCAGGGTGGTCAGCTTGACCGTGGTCTGGATGGTGGAGCCACTGGCGGGCGAGACGGTGAGGGTGCCGTCGGAGGCGACCGTCGCCGAGTAGGGCAGGTTGTTGACGGTGATGCCGCTGACCCCGAGCACCCCGGCGACGTTGCTGGTGCAGCTGCCGCTGTCGAAGGTGTGCGCGACGACCGACTCGGTGGCCGTGCCGGGCGCGGTGGGGTTGCCGGTGACCTTGGCGGTGAACTGCGAGGACTTGCAGCTGACCCCGCTGGTGCCGGTCGCGCTGGAGTAGAGGGTGGCGGAGGTGCCGGAGGCCAGGGGCGCGGTGAGGGTGTCGCCCACGGCGGCCGCGGTGCCGCCGGCGCCGCCGGTGGTGAGGACGGCGCCGCCGTCGGCGGAGGCGGGACCGGCCGTCGCGAGGGCGAGCGCGGTGGCCGTACCGGCGAGGGCGAGGAGGGTACGTGTGCGCATGCGGGTGCCTCTTTCCAGGAGTGGGGGGACGGTGGGGTGAGGTGGGGGGTGGGCATGCGGGCGCGGCCGGAGGCGGGGGGTTGACCTGCGGCCGCACCCGGACAGGGCAGGGCCGGGCACGGAGAAGGAGGAGAAGAGACCGTGCCGAAGCCAAGCCGGGGGTGAGCCGGCGGAAGCGGCGGCCGTCGGGATGAGCGGTCGCCGAATCGCCGTACGGGCGGAAGCGGTTGCCGTGCGTGCCGGGAAGCGGGGCTCGCGGCCTTGCCGCCGCCCCTGCTGCCGCTCGGTGGATCCGGCGCCACGGATCCGCGGAAACACCGGAAGTTGTAGACCTGATGAACCATCAACGTCAAGGCTCGAAAGGGCAGTTGATGAGGACGGGAAGCGGTGCGCGCATGTCCGACACCGTTTTTTCACATCTCCCTTGACCCCCCGAAGTAACCGGCGGTAACTTCCTGGAAGCTACCGCCGCGTAACGAGAAAGCCCTTGCACCCGCCGGGAGTGCGAGGAGGCGTCCGCGGCGGCCGCTGTCCGCGCCAGGACACGCGCCACTGGAGCCCAACCCGCATCCGATCCACTTGATCCATGCCCATGGGAGCAGACATGGCCTCGTCCCCGGACGTCCCGTCCACCGGCAACACCCCCGACAACCCGGACAGCGGTTCCCCGTCCGCAAGCCCGAGCGCCACCGAGACCGCCGCGGGCGGCGAGAGACGGGGACGGGTCCGGGCCCGCAGGGCCGCGGTGATGGCGGTGCCCGCCACCCTGGTCGCCGCCGGCCTCGCGGTGCTCACCGCGCAGGGCGCGCTCGGTGTGCAGTTCGCGATCTCCGGCATGCCGTTCACCGTCACCGCCACCGACCTGAACGGCACCGGGTTCGAGCAGTACGGCGGGCTGGACAACATGGCGGACGGCAGCCCGAACGCCGGGGACTCCGGCGGCCAGGTGCTCATCGTCACCTCGGCGATCAGGAACGCCACGCTGGACCACCTGTGCCAGAGCGTCGACCTCGGCGGCACCAACCTGCTGATCACCGCGGGCAGCGGCGCACAGAAGGTGCAGGCGAGCGATCTCACCACCGACTCCACCGAGTTGTCGGGCAACGCGGAGTTCAACAACATCGAGATCGGCAACGACGCCAGCACGCTGACGAAGGCCGGCAAGAAGGGCCCGATCGGCGTGTTCAGCCAGCAGGCCGACACCGTGCACATCGGCAATCTGCGCCAGACGAACTACGCCACGACCGCCGGTGTGTTCAAGCTGCCGGGCCTCAAGCTCCGCTTCAGCGACTCGGGTTGCTGAGCACCGTGCCGGAGCGTCCACGCCGGGGAGCGCGGCTCGCCTTCCGCGGCTGGCGGGCCCGCCGGCCGTTCTGGGGCGGGCTGCTGCTCGCCCTGGGCGGCGGGGAGATCCTGCTGACCGAGAAGGCCTCGCTGAAGGTCGTCATGCACATCGGGATGCAGGGCCTGGCCGGCTATCTGCTGCCCGCCCTGATGCTGCTGCTGGGTCTGCTGATCCTCTTCAACCCCGCACAGCGGCTCTTCTACTCCGTCACCGGCATCCTGCTGTCCCTGGGCACCTGGCTCACCTCCAACCTGGGCGGCTTCTTCATCGGCCTGCTGCTGGGCGCGACCGGCAGCTGCCTCGCCTTCGGCTGGCTGCCCGACCAGGAACCGCGCGTCGGCCGCCGGAAACGCCGCAGGCAGGCCCGGGCCGCGGCGCAGGCGGCGCAGGCGGCACAGGCCGAGGGCGCGTGAGGGGAGGCTGACCCCCTCACGCGCGCGACCGCCGGCCGCCGGTGACGGGTGGTTCAGCCGAGGCCGGCGGAGCCCAGCCACGCCCGGGCCACGTCCAGCGGGTCCTTCTTCTGGGCCTGCACCTGGGTGTCCAGGTCCCGCAGGGTCGCGGTGTCCAGCTTGGCCGAGACCGCGTTGAGCGCTGCCACGCCCTTCTGCGGCAGGGCGCCCTTGCGCACGAGCGGCTGGATGTTCTCGAACCCGAAGAGGTTCTGCGGGTCCTGGAGGACGACGAACTTCTCCTTGGAGATGGTCGGATCGGTGGTGAAGATGTCCGCGACCTGCACGGTGTTGCGTTGCAGCGCCGCCTGGGTGAGCGGGCCGCCCGCGTCCAGCGCCCGGAAGGACCGGAACTCCAGCCCGTAGACCGACTTCAGGCCGACCAGGCCCTGCCGCCGGGCCTGGAACTCCGGCGAGGCGCCGATGACCAGGTCCTTCGCCAGGGGCTTCAGATCGGCGATGGAGGACTTCCCGGTGAGGCCGTACTTCCGCGCGGTGGCCGCGTTGACCGTCACCGAGTCCTTGTTCTGCGCGGCGGACGGCTCCAGCAGGGTGAGCCCCGCGTCCAGCTTGGCCTCGATGGCCGAGGTCGTGGCCGCGGTGGTCTTCGGCGCGGCCTTGGGGTCCAGGTAGGCGAGCAGCGCGCCGTTGTACTCGGGCAGCACCTGCACCGAGCCGTTCTTGAGCAGCCCGTAGGTGGTCTCACGGCTGCCGATGTTGGGCTTGTAGGTGACCTTGATCCCCTTGGCCTTGAGCGCCTCGCCATAGAGGTCGGCGAGCAGGGTGCTCTCGGGGAAGTTGTTGGAGCCGACGACGACCGTGCCGGCGCTCGCCTTGCCACCGCCGTCCGACAGGGGGTCGCGGGAGCTGCCGCTGTGGGAGGAACAGCCCGCCAGCAGGGCTGTCGCCGCCGCGAGGACGACCGCCGCCGCGCCCCGACTCCGCCGGATGGGCCTGCTGTTCTGGGGTGTTGAAGTCACCCGCCGATCCAACCCAGGTCGTTCTCGGTCAGTCAAGGGCGTCGGATCATCAATTTACCTGGCGTTACGATCAGTTGTTCAGGCGTTCGGCGGGGCCTCGCTGATGTGGGCGAGGACCGAGTCCGGGTCCCGGACCAGGGCCAGGTCGCCCAGGCTGAGGGTGCCGACCAGCCGGTCGTCCTCCAGCACCGGCAGCCGTCGTACGGCGTGCTCGCGCATCAGCCGGACCGCGTCCTCGACCGGGTCCTCCGGCGCGCAGGTGAACAGATCGCCGCTGCACACGTCGCCGGCCGCGGTGGTCGCGGGGTCGCGGTGCTCGGCGACGGCCCGGATCACCAGATCGCGGTCGGTCACCAGGCCGAGGACATGGCCCGACTCGGCGACGACGACGTCCCCGATGTCCCGCTCCCGCATCAGCCGCGCCACCTCGGTGAGTGGCGTCCGCTCCGTCACCGTCGCCGGGTCCGGCGTCATGATCTCCCGGACGTGCTGCACCATGACCGCCTCCCTGGGCCTCGCGGTACGCCGGTCCCTGCGGCCGGCGCGCTCCGGGTACCCGGCGCCGCCCGGCCCACCCGCGCGACCGGCCCACCCGCCCTGCCGGCCCACCCGCCCTGCCGGCCCAGCCGCGCGGACAGCCCACCCACGTGGTCGGCCCCGCCGTTTCGTCCCGCCGCCGGTGGCTACCCGGTGTCGCGGACCGCCCGGCGGTCCGGCCTGCCCCTGTCCCTGCTCTCTTCCCTGCCCAGGAGGTACCGATGAGCCGGCGGATTCGAGACGTGATGTCGTGCGGTGCGGTGGCGGTGGAGCCGATGACCACCGTGGAGCGCGCGGCACTGGTGATGCGGGAGCACGACGTCGGTGACGTTCTGGTGGCCTACGACTGCGATCTGTTCGGCGTGCTCACCGACCGGGACATCGTGGTGCGGGCGCTCGCCGAGGGCCGGGACCCGCACACCACCCCGGTCGGCCAGGTGTGCAGCAAGCCGCCGGTGGTGACGGTGTCGCCGGAGGACACCACCGACCACGCCATGGAGCTGATGAGCCGGCACGCCGTGCGCCGGCTGCCCGTCGTGGAGCGCGGCGGCTGCCCGGTCGGCATGGTGAGCATCGGCGACCTGGCCACGGTCGAGGACCCGCACTCCGCGCTGGCCGACATCAGCGCCGCCGACCCCGGCCACTGAGCGCCCGCGCGGCTCAGCGGCCGCGCGGCTCAGCGGCCGCGGCGCACGCCCGGCGACACCGTCAGCCGGGCCACCGCCCAGAAGACCGCGAGGGTGGCGAGGGCGAGCCCGGCGACCAGGGTGGCGCCGCCGACGACCTTCTCGTAGCTCTTCTGGTAGAGCCCGTCGATGATGTACCGGCCGAGGCCGCCCAGGCTGACGTACGCGGCGATGGTGGCGGTGGAGATGATCTGCACCGCCGCGTTGCGCAGACCGCTCAGGATCAGCGGCAGCGCGACCGGCACCTCCACCTGGAACAGCACCCGCGACTCGGACATGCCCATGCCCCGCGCCGCGTCCACCGGGGACGGGTCGACGGAGCGGACCGCCTCGTAGGTGGTGACGAGGATCGGCGGCACGGCGAGCACCACCAGCGGGATCATCACCGGGAGCAGACCGAAGCCGATCCAGATGAACATCAGCACCAGCAGGCCGAAGCTGGGCAGCGCCCGGCCCGCGGTGGCGATCAGGGACAGCACGGTGCCGCCGCGGCCGTAGTGCCCGGTGACCAGGCCGACCGGCAGGCCGATCAGGGCGGCGATCAGCAGCGCCTCCCCCGCGAAGGCGAGGTGCTCGGCGAACCGGGTGGGGATCCCGTCGTAGCCCTGCCAGTGGGTGCTGTCGGCGAAGAAGGCGCGGGCGAAGTCGAGGACGTTCACCGGGCGGCCCCCGAGCGTGCCATCCAGGGCGTGAGCAGCGTCCGGAGCAGGACCAGCGCGCCGTCGGCGAGGGCGCCGAGCACTCCGATCGTCACGACCGCGTTCACGGCCAGGGCGGGCCGGTGGTAGGTCATGGCGTCGTAGAGCAGATTGCCGAGCGCGCCCTGGTTGCCGATGAGCATGCCGACGCTGACGAGGGAGATGCTCGACACGGTGGCCACCCTGAGGCCCGCGATGATCGCGGGTACGGCGATGGGGAGCTGCACCTGGAGATAGCGGCGTACCGGGCCGAAGCCCATGGCGCGGGCGGCGTCCAGGGTCTGCGGCGGCACCGAGCGGACGCCGTCCACGATCGCCGGGACCAGCACCACCAGGCTGTACAGCGCGAGCGGGATCATCACCGTGGTCTCGCTCTGCCCGAAGTAGTCGATGAGCACGACGAAGAGGGCCAGCGACGGGATGGCGTACAGGACGGTGGTGACGCCGAGGACGGGCGGATAGAGCCAGCGCAGCCGCACGCACAGCTGGGCGACGGGCAGCGAGACGAGCAGCCCGGCCAGCACCGGCAGCAGGGCCTCGCGCAGATGCAGTCCGACGAGGCCGGCGTAGCTGTGCTGGAGGTCGCTGGGGAGGTCGAAGAAGCCGTTCATCGTACGGCCCTCGCGTCGCTGTCCGCGGTCGCGCGGCGGTGGGCGGCGCGGATGGCCTCGCCGATGTCCTGCTGGGAGACCACACCGACGGCGCGTCCCTCGCCGTCCACGGCGACGGCCCAGCCGGTCGGGGAGAGGACGGCGCCGTCAAGCGCCGTGCGCAGTGAGTCGACGCCGGGCACGAACGGCCTTCCGTACGGCAGGAGGTGGTGCCGGTCGACAGGTCCGTCGCCCTCGTGCCAGCCGAGTGGCCGGCCGTCCTCGTCGGTGACCAGCAGACAGGGGGCGTCGGTTCGGGAGGCGAGCTGCTCGGGTCCGGCGTCGGCCGGGACGAGCGGCGCGGTCCGCAGGCCGAGCCCCGCCGAGGAGAAGAAGGACAGCCGGCGGATGCCCCGGTCGGCGCCGAGGAAGTCCTCCACGAAGGGGTCGGCGGGCGCGCTGAGCAGATCGGCCGGCGAGGCGAACTGGGCGAGCCGGCCGCCGGTGCGCAGTACGGCGACCATCGTGCCCAGCTTGACCGCCTCGTCGATGTCGTGGGTGACGAAGACGATGGTCTTGCCCAACTCCTCCTGAATGCGCAGGAGTTCGTCCTGGAGCTGCTTGCGGACCACGGGGTCGACGGCGGAGAACGGCTCGTCCATCAGCAGCACCGGCGGGTCGGCGGCGAGCGCGCGTGCCACGCCGACCCGCTGCTGTTGGCCGCCGGAGAGCTGGTAGGGGTAGCGCCGGGCGAGCGAGGTGTCGAGGCCGACCCGCGCCATCAGCTCCGCGGCCCGGTCCCGGGCCTGCCGCCTGCGCTCGCCGAGCAGCCGGGGCACGGTGGCGATGTTGTCGAGGACGGTGCGGTGCGGGAAGAGTCCGGCGTGCTGGATGACGTAACCCATCGAGCGGCGCAGGGTGTTGACCGGCTGCCGGCGGATGTCGGTGCCGTCGAGGAGGATGCTGCCCTCGGTGGGCTCGACCATCCGGTTGATCATCCGCAGCGTGGTCGTCTTGCCGCAGCCGGAGGGGCCGACGAGGACGGTGATCGCGCGATCCGGTATGTCCAGCGACAGCCGGTCGACCGCGACCGTGCCGTCCGGGTACCGCTTGGTGACTGCGTCTATCCGTATCAAAGCGCCGCGTACCCTTCGGGTCTGACCGGTCCTGGACTGATGCGGGTCGAGTCTAGACCGCGGGGTGACCATCATCGGGTGACGTGTCGTCACCGGAGCACCGCGATCACGAACTCGCACTGCGGGTGGTGCGGCGCGGTTGTGGGCGGGCGCCGAGGACGGCCACGTCGTCCTCGGCGTTCCGGGCGTCCAGGTGGCCGAGGACGGTGTCGAGGATGGCGTCGAGACCGGCATCGGGGGCGAAGCGGAGGGCGGCCAGCCGGGCGAGGGAGTCGTCGATGTCCTCGCCACGGCGTTCCACGAGCCCGTCGGTGAACAGCACCAGCGTCTGTCCGGGCTCCAGGGTGTGGGTGGTGACGTCGTACCCGCCGAGCCCGGTGCCCAGCGGCGGTCCGACCGGCACCGGCAGCAGGGTGGCGGCGCCGTCCCGGTTGATCAGCAGGGGCGGCAGGTGACCGGCGCTGGCCAGCGTCAGCTGGCCCCGGGCGGGGTCCACCCGGACGAGCAGACAGGTCGCGGGCCGGTGCTCGGCCTCACCGGCGGCGAGGTCGTCCATCTGCCGCAGCACCCGGTGCGGCGGGAGGTCGGCGGCGGCGATGGCGCGCAGTGAGGAGCGGTAGGCGTTCATGTCGACGGCGGCCTCCAGCCCGTGTCCCATGACATCGCCGACGACCAGCAGGGTCCGGCCGAAGTGCAGCCGTACGGTCTCGCACCAGTCGCCGCCGACCAGGGCGCGCCGGCCGGCCGGGAGGTAGCGGGTGGCGACGTCCAGGTTGGGGTGCGGCCGGCCGGGCTCGGCGAGCAGGGCGCGTTGCAGGTCCACGGCGGTGCGGCTGACGCGCTCGTGGGCGCGGGCGTGCCTCAGGTGGGAGGCGGCGCGTTCGGCGAGCAGGGCGAGCAGCTCGCCCTCCGCGGGGCCAGGCGGCCGCCCGGCGCTCGCCCACACCAGGACGCCGTACGTGTCGTCGCCGCTGGTCAGCGGCGCACAGAGCGCGGTCCGGCGGTGGGTGCCGGCGGGCTGCTCCAGCCAGCTCCGGGCCGGGGCGTCCAGCACCGGTACGGCCGTCTGCCGGGCCACGGCGGTGGCCCAGCGGGCGTCGGGCAGCAGGTCGGTGTCCCCGGTGATCGCCGTGTACCCGGAGAGGGTCTGCCCGTGGCGGAGCAGTACGGCGGCGGCCCCACCGGTCAGCCGTACGGCGGCCCGGGTCAGCTCGGTGCAGGTCGTGGCCTCGTCGAGGGTGGTCCCGATCGCGGCCAGGGCCGTGCGCAGCGTGGCCGGCGGCACGGCGGCGGCCTGCGTGTCCGCGCAGGGCTCCCCGGCACCGCCGTCGCGGCGGTGGCGCAGGCCGACGGGTACGGGCCGGCGCCGGGACCGGATCCAACGCGGCACACCCAACACCCTCACAGCGTCTCAAACCAGAACAAGCAGGACAGCCCGGCCCAGCCGCCGCTCGGCGCCGGCCGCCGAGGCTCAGCCCTGGTCCGGGGTCAGCCGCAGCGAGATCGAGTTGATGCAGTAGCGCTGGTCGGTGGGGGTCGGATAGCCCTCGCCCTCGAAGACGTGTCCGAGGTGGGAGCCGCACCGGGCGCAGCGCACCTCGGTGCGGACCATGCCGTGGGACCGGTCCTCGACCAGTTCCACGGCGTCCGTGTCCTTCGGGTCGTAGAAGGACGGCCAGCCGCAGTGCGACTCGAACTTGGTCTGCGAGGTGAACAGCTCGGCACCACAGGCCCGGCAGGAGTACACCCCCTTGGTCCTGGTGTCGGTGTACTCACCGGTGAAGGCCGGCTCGGTGGCGGCCTGGCGCAGCACCGCGTACTCCCCCGGAGTCAGCTCCGCGCGCCACTGCTCGTCCGGCTTCTCGACCTCGTACGACATGGGTCCTATCCCCTCACTGCTGCTTACTGCCGCGCCAGGCGGTCCAGGATCAGCGGGCCCAGGTCGGTCACGTCGCCCGCGCCCATGGTGAGAACGAGATCGCCCGGCTTCGCCATTCCCGCGATCACCTCGGGGATCTCCGCCTTGTCGGACACGGCGGTCACCTCGGCGCCCGCCGTGCGCGCGGCCTCGATGATCAGCTCGCTGGTGACGCCCGGGATCGGGTCCTCCCGGGCCGGGTAGATGTCGAGCACGGCCGAGGCGTCCGCGAGGGCCAGCGCCTGGCCCATCTCCTTGCCCAGCTCCTGGGTGCGGGAGAACAGGTGCGGCTGGAAGACGACGAGGATGCGGGAGTCGCCGGCGGCGGCCCGCATGGCCTCCAGGTCGGCGGTCATCTCGGTCGGGTGGTGCGCGTAGGAGTCGATCACCTGCACCCCGGCTGCCTCGCCCTTGAGCTGGAGGCGCCGCTTGACGCCGGTGTAGGCGGCCAGCGCGGGCGCCAGCTCGGCGGCCGGGATGCCGAGGGCGGCACCGGCGGCGAGCGCGGCGACGGCGTTGAGCGCGTAGTGCCGGCCGGGCACGGAGACGGCGAAGGTCAGCTCCTGCCCGTCGAGGACGGCGGTGACCTGGCTCTTCAGGCCCTGCGGGACGATCGACAGCACGCGTACGTCGGCGTCCTCGGCCTCGCCGTAGGTCACGGTCCGCACGGAGCCGGCCAGTCGCCGGGTCAGTTCGCGGGCGCCCTCGTGGTCGGCGGAGATCACCAGCGTGCCGCCGGGCACGATCTTCCCGGCGAAGGTCTCGAAGGACTCGTAGATCTCGTCCATCGAGGCGTAGTTGGCGTGGTGGTCCAGCTCGACGTTGAGGACGATGGCGACCTCGGGGGCGTACCGGTGGAAGCTGCGGTCCGACTCGTCGGCCTCGGCGACGAAGATGTCGCCCGTGCCGTGCAGCGCGTTGGAGCCGGGGGCGTCCAGGTCGCCGCCGATGGCGTACGACGGCTCCAGCCCCAGCTCGGTGAGCGAGACGGCCAGCATCGAGGTGGTCGTGGTCTTGCCGTGCGTGCCCGCCACGGCGATCGGGCGCAGCCCCTCCATCAGTGCGGCGAGCGCGTCGGAGCGGTGCACGGTGGGGATCCCCAGCTCGGCGGCGCGGGCCAGCTCGGGGTTGTCCTTGCGGATCGCCGACGACACGACGACACAGCTCGCGTCGTCGGCGAGGTGCTCGGCGGCGTGCCCGATGTGCACGGTCACGCCGAACGAGCGCAGCGCCTCGGCGGTCGCCGACTCCTTGGCGTCGCTGCCGGCGACCTTGGCCCCGCGCTGCGCGAGGATCTTGGCGATGCCCGACATCCCGGCGCCGCCGATGCCGATGAAGTGCGGTCGGTCCATGGCGGTAGGAAGGCCGGGTGCCATGCGTTTCTCCCCAGGGGCGGTACGTGACTAGAGCGGGCCCTAGCCTATGCGCTGCGGCACCGGGCCACGCGCAGCGAGGGCCGACCGGCTCCGCGCGGGCGTCGGCTAGGCCTTGCTGTGCGAGAACAGCTTCAGGACCGGGACCCCCACCTTGTGCCGGGCCCGGGAGGCCCAGTCGCGGTGGAAGAACTCCTCCACGTAGTGCGGGTCCGTCAGCACGATCACCTCGTCGGCGGAGACCGAGGCCACCAGGTCCTTCAGCGCGTCCAGCGGGTGGTCCTCGACCAGCGAGCCGTGCGCCTCGCTGCCGGCCGCCCGCAGGGCCGCCAGGGAGACCTCCAGCGCCCTCCGGCCGACGCTGAGCGCCTCCTCACCCTCCGGCGTCTCTCCTTCTCGGACGGCCTCGTCGAGTTCGCCCAGCGCGATGTCGTCGATGGCCCGCAGCAGCCGGTCCGCCTGGTCTCCGCGCGGCTGGAGCAGCACATGGAAGGTCACCGGCTCCTCTCCGTGCAGGGTGGTGACGAACTCCACGTCGGCGGACGTCAGGGCCTTCTCGATCATCAGAACGCTTGTGAACACCAGGCGCCTCTTCTCCTTTGGGGCCCGGACAAGGCCCTTGCGGAAACCATCCTTCCCCGTGATCGCACGGGTACTGCCGGACTAAGTCTGCCCGCCGGAAGCTAACCGGAACGGTAGATTCCGCTGAATTCAGGAGCGCTGGTAACGACCGAACAGAAATCCGTCCTCTTCCAGCAGGGACGCGAGCGAGAACCGGCGCGGCACGGTGACCGACGGCCCCCCGGCGATCCGCTGGGCGTCACCGGCGGTCAGCATCGGCGAGACGGTCAGACACAGCTCGTCCAGCACCTCCGCGGCGACCAGCTGGCCGAGCAGCCGCGGGCCGCCCTCGGTGAGCAGCCGGGTGTGGCCGAGACCGGCGAGGGCCTCGACGGCCCGCGCGGGATCGACGCCCATGCCTTCGCCGGCGATCACGACCCGGGCGCCGGCCCGCTCGGCGGCGGCGACCCGGTCGGGGGCGGCCGCGGCACCGGTGAGGATCAGCGTGGGCACCGTGGGCGAGGTGAACAGGGGCAGCGAGAAGTCCAGGTCCAGGCTGGCGGTGACCACCGCGACGGCCGCGGCCGGGGTCTGTCCGGCGGCCTTGCGGGCCCCGGCGAACTCGGCCCGCGCGCGGGCCGGGCGGTAGCCCTCCATCCGCACCGTCTCCGCGCCGACCACGATGACGTCCGCGAGCGCCCGCAGCGTGCCGAAGATCCGCATGTCGGCGGCGCTGGAGATGGGCTGGGAGCGGCCCTCGTGCTGGGCGGCGCCGTCGAGCGTGGAGACCATGTTGGCCCGCAGCCACGGCCGCGGGGCGCCCTGGGCCGGCGGGTAGGCGTACGCGGCGGCCAGCTCGGCGAGGCTCCACTCACGGTCCGCGAGCGCCCCGGCGTCCGACCCACCACCGGCGCCCTCGGCACCGGGGGCCGTACCGGCGGTCTGGGCTGCTGTTTCGTCGGTCACAGGGAACAGGCGTCGCATGCCGTGCAGTCTGACACGGCGCTTAGCATGGATAACCGTGTCGTCCTCCACCACCGCCCCCGGTTCCGCCCCGCTGACCGACGCGGGCCCCTTCTCCCTGTGCGAGCGTGAGCCGCACGTGCCCGCGGACCGGCTGGTCGCCGAGATGGTGCCGCCGCCGCGCTTCGACTCGGTGCGCTTCTCGACGTACATCCCGGACCCGAAGCAGCCCAGCCAGACCGAGGCGGTCGGCGTGCTCGAGGGCTTCGCGGCCGGGCTCGGCGGGGCGCACGCCTCCGGCGCCGGGCGCCGCGGGTTCTTCGGGTTCGGCCGCGGGAAGGCACCCAAGGCCCCGGCGGGTCCGCGCGGGATGTACCTGGACGGCGGCTACGGCGTCGGCAAGACCCATCTGCTCGCGTCCCTGTGGCACGCCACCCCGGCCGAGCCCGCGCTGAAGGCGTTCGGCACCTTCGTGGAGCTGACCAACCTGGTGGGCGCGCTCGGCTTCCAGCAGACGGTACGGACCCTGTCCGGCCACCGCCTGCTGTGCATCGACGAGTTCGAGCTGGACGACCCGGGCGACACGGTGCTCGTCTCGACGCTGCTGGGCAAGCTGGTCGAGGCGGGTGTGGCGCTGGCCGCGACCTCCAACACGCTGCCCGGGAAGCTGGGCGAGGGCCGGTTCGCGGCCGCCGACTTCCTGCGCGAGATACAGGGCCTGTCGGCGCACTTCCGCAGCCTGCGCATCGACGGCGAGGACTACCGCCACCGCGGTCTGCCCGAGGCGCCGGCGCCGTTCACCGACGAAGAGGTGACGAAGGCGGCGTACGCCACCGAGGGCGCCTCGCTGGACCACTTCCCGCATCTGCTGGAGCACCTGGCCCGGGTGCACCCCAGCCGGTACGGCGCGCTGACCGACGGCCTCAAGGCGGTGTGCCTCACCGATGTGCGGCCGGTGCCGGACCAGTCGACCGCGCTGCGCCTGGTGGTGCTCGCCGACCGGCTCTACGACCGCGAGGTCCCGGTGCTGGCCTCGGGGCTGCCCTTCGACCGGCTGTTCAGCGAGGAGATGCTGAAGGGCGGCTACCGGAAGAAGTACTTCCGTGCGATCTCCCGGCTCACCGCGCTGGCCCGGGACGCCAAGGGGCTCGTCCCCGGCGACCGGCACAGCGACTAGTTCACGCCACCCGACAGCGCTTTCCACGCTTCCTTCGGCACGTAACCCTCCGTTAACCCTGCAAAGGACTTTGCAGGGTTAATCTGTTTCTTGACCAACCATTGACCAATGTTTGGTCCAAGCGAGAGGTGTGGACTTCCCGGAGGGGGGCGCATGTTCCGAGGTACGACGACCCGCACCCGGCTCGCCCTGCTTGCCGTCACCCTGCTCGCCCTCAAGTTCTTCGCTCTCACGGGCCCCTTCGCAGCCGCGCACACGCTCAGCCATGCGAAGGCCAAGGCCACTTCCGGAACCGTGCTGTCCACGCAGCCCGTGCGCCACAAGCCCAGCACCCTGCGCGACGGCGGCGGCACCCAGGACGCCGCGTCCACCCAGCATCTGCGCGACCGGCAGCGCGGCTCCGGCCACGGATGGCCGGCGGATCGCGCACCGATATCCCGGCAGTCCGCCGCTGCGCGGACCCCGGGCGCGACCGGCGCCCCGCACCCGCACGCCCCGAGAAGCTCCAGAGCCCACGCCCCGGCGGCGCTTCAGGTCTTCCGCTGCTGACGGCCACTGACAGCCGCTGCCGGCCGCGCCGCGGCTCCGCTCCCCCCACCCCTGTCGTGCACGTCCGACGCGCCACGCAGGCGCGCCAGGAGGAACCCACACACATGCAGCCCCTCATCGACAACGCCCGTACGTTCGGACAGCGCCCTGAGGAGTTCGCCCCGCTCGCCGAAGGCCAGTCCCCCGAGGTCCTCTTCATCACCTGCTCCGACTCCCGGGTCGTCCCGGCCCTGATCACGGGCGCCCGCCCCGGCCAGCTCTTCGAGCTGCGCACCGCGGGCAACATCGTCCCGCCGCACACCTCC
Source organism: Streptomyces sp. NPDC127190 (assembly GCF_042672505.1). Classification (NCBI taxonomy): domain Bacteria; kingdom Bacillati; phylum Actinomycetota; class Actinomycetes; order Kitasatosporales; family Streptomycetaceae; genus Streptomyces; species Streptomyces sp. NPDC127190. The sequence goes on along the minus strand of NZ_JBHXVE010000002.1, from coordinate 340,069 downwards.
GAGCAGCCCACCAGCGAGGCGGCCACCATCGAGTACGCCGTGGAGGTGCTCGGCGTCCGCGACATCGTCGTGTGCGGCCACTCGCACTGCGGTGCCGTCGGCGCGCTGGTGCGCGGCGACGACCTGACCGCCGTACCCGCCGTACGCGACTGGCTCGCGCACGCCACCCCGCGCCCGGCCGGCGCGCCCGAGGACCCGGAGGTCGCCGAGGGCGTGCAGGCCCATGTCCTGACCCAGCTGCTGCGGCTGCGCTCGTACCCCTGCGTCGAGCGCAGGCTGGCGGACGGCCGGCTGACCCTGCACGCCTGGTACTACGAGGTGCACACCGGCTCCGTACGGACGCACCGCCCGCAGACCGACACCTTCGAGTCCCTGTGAGCGCGCCGATGACCAGCAACGACAACACCCTGATAGCCCGTTTCCCGTATCTGCGGCAGGACTTCACCGCCTCGCTCGTGGTCTTCCTGGTCGCGCTGCCGCTCTGCGTGGGCGTGGCCGTCGCCTCCGGGGTCCCGGCCGAACTCGGCCTGGTCACCGGCATCGTGGGCGGCATCGTCACCGGGCTGATGCGGGGCAGCAGCCTCCAGGTCTCGGGGCCGGCGGCCGGCATGACCGTGCTGGTCTTCGAGGCGGTCAAGGAGTTCGGGCTGCCGATGCTCGGCGCGCTCGTGCTCGCCACCGGACTGCTCCAGGTGGGCATGGGCCTGCTGCGGCTCGGCCGCTGGTTCCGCGCCATATCGGTCTCCGTCGTGGAGGGCATGCTGGCCGGGATCGGGCTGGTGCTCGTCGCCGGACAGCTGTACCCGGCGCTCGCCGCGAAGGCTCCCGACTCCGGCCTGGGCAAGATCGCCGGGCTGCCCGGGGCGTTCGTGGACGCCCTGGGCGAGGGCAGGGCGCTGGCCTCGCTCGCGGTGTGCGCGGGCACCGTCGCGGTGCTGCTGCTGTGGAAGCACGTCCCGGCGAAGCTGCGTACGCTGCCCGGCCCGCTGGCCGCGGTCGGCCTCGCCACGGTGGCCGTGTTCGCGCTGGGCCTGCCGGTGGCCACCGTCGAGGTGCAGGGGCTGCTGGGCTCGGTCCAGCCGCCGCCGCTGAGCGCGTTCGGCGAGCTGGCGGCCGTCGGCGCGCTCGGCACGGTCCTCGCGTTCACGCTGATCGCGTCCGCCGAGTCGCTGTTCAGCGCGGCGGCCGTGGACCGGCTGCACTCCGGCCCGCGCACCCGGTACGACCAGGAGCTGGTCGCCCAGGGCGTCGGCAACGCGGTGTGCGGGGTGCTCGGCGCGCTGCCGATGACCGCGGTGATCGTGCGCAGCGCGGCCAACGTCCAGGCGGGCGCCCGTACCAAGGCCTCCCGGGTGCTGCACGGCGTATGGCTGCTGCTGTTCACCGCGCTGCTGCCGGACGTGCTCGGCTACATCCCGATCCCGGCGCTCGCCGGCATCCTGATCTATTCCGGGGCGAAGCTGGTACCGGTCCGGGCGCTGGCCGCGCTCTGGCGCGAGCAACGGGGCGAGGCGGTGGTACTCGCCGCCACGGCCGTGTCCATCGTCGCGGTCAGCATGTTCGAGGGGGTGCTGATCGGCCTGGCGCTGGCGGTGGTCAAGACCGCCTGGGAGGCCTCGCACGGCAAGCTGGAGATCGTCGACAAGGGCGCCGGCCCCATCGAGGCGTATCTGTCGGGCAACGCGACCTTCCTGCGCCTGCCGAAGATCCTGGACACCCTGGAGTCGCTGCCCCAGGACCGCCCGGTCCGCCTGGACCTGTCCGGGCTGCACCATCTGGACCACGCCTGTCGTACGGCCCTGGAGAACTGGGCCGAGCGGCACAGCGCGGCCGGCACCGAGCCGGTGCGGGTGCTGACCGCCGCCGCGTAATCCCGGCATGGCCACTGCGGCCGCCGCGGGCATATCGTTGCAGCAACAGACAAACCAGACCTCTGTGCGAGGAGGTCGACATGGTCCAGGAGCTGCTGGGAGCGATCGCCGCGGCGGCCGTCTTCGGTCTGGTGTATCTCGCGATGGCGGCCCGCGTGGTCAAGCAGTACGAGCGCGGGGTGCTGTTCCGGCTGGGCCGGGTGGCCGGTGACGCCCGGACGCCCGGCTTCAAGCTGATCATCCCGTTCGTCGACCGGCTGCAAAAGGTCAACATGCAGATCGTGACGCTGCCGATCCCCGCCCAGGAGGGCATCACCCGGGACAACGTCACGGTCCGCGTGGACGCGGTCGTCTACTTCCGGGTGATCGACCCGACGAGCGCGCTGGTGAAGGTCGAGGACTACAAGTTCGCGGTCTCGCAGATGGCGCAGACGTCCCTGCGCTCGATCATCGGCAAGAGCGACCTGGACGACCTGCTCTCCAACCGCGAGAAACTCAACCAGGGGCTGGAGCTGATGATCGACAGCCCGGCCGTCGGCTGGGGCATCCAGGTCGACCGGGTGGAGATCAAGGACGTGTCCCTGCCGGACACGATGAAGCGGTCCATGGCCCGCCAGGCCGAGGCCGACCGGGAGCGCCGGGCACGGATCATCAACGCGGACGCGGAGCTCCAGGCCTCCAAGAAGCTCGCGGAGGCGGCCCAGCAGATGTCCGGGACGCCGGCCGCGCTGCAACTCCGGCTTCTCCAGACCGTGATGGCGGTGGCCGCGGAGAAGAACTCCACGCTGGTGCTGCCGATTCCGGTGGAGCTGCTGCACTTTCTGGAGCGGGGCGGACAGGGCGGACAGCAGCAGGCGCTGCCCGACGGGGACGGCGAGGTCCGGGATGGTTAGGCGGTGCGGGTGACCGGGGAACTCCGCGATGTGCTGCGGCTGCCGGTCGGGGAACCGGTCGAGCTGGCCGCGTACGACAGCCGGGCCACGCCCGAGGCGCCCGGCGGGAAGAAGGTGTCCCGGGCGGACACGGGCCGGATGGGCGCGTGTCTGGCCGAGTTGCAGGAGCGGCTGTGGGCCGCCGGGACCGCGGGGGACCGGCGGCGGGTGCTGCTGGTGCTCCAGGGCATGGACACCAGCGGCAAGGGGGGCACGGTCAAGCATGTCATCGGCCAGTTCAACCCCTCCGGCTGCCGGATCCAGGCGTTCAAGGCGCCGACGGAGGAGGAGCGGCGGCACGACTTCCTGTGGCGGGTGCGGCAGGCGCTGCCCGAGCCGGGCGAGATCGGCATCTTCGACCGCTCGCACTACGAGGACGTCCTCATCGCCCGCGTCCGGCATCTCGTCCCGCCCGCCGAGATCGGCAGCCGCTACGGCCTGGTCAACGACTTCGAACGGTCCCTCGGCGAGGACGAGGTGACCCTCGTCAAGTGCTTCCTGCACATCTCGTACCAGGAGCAGCGGCGCCGGCTGCTGCGCCGGCTGGACCGCCCGGACAAGCAGTGGAAGTTCGACCCCGGCGACATCGACGAGCGGTCCCGGTGGCCCGCCTACCAGGAGGCCTACCAGCTGGCCCTGGAGCGCTGCGCGGCGCCGTACGCGCCCTGGTACCTGATCCCCGCGGACCGCAAGTGGTACCGCAACTGGGCCGTCAGCCGGCTGCTGCTGGAGCATCTGACGGCCCTGGACCCGCAGTACCCGAAGCCCGGGTTCGATGTGGCGGAATGCCGGGACCGGCTGCTGAACCAGAGGTAGGCGGGTACCCGGCGCGCATGCGCGAGCAACCGCATCTCACGGATTCGTACTGGCTGCGGACCGCCCCGGGGCCCGAGCTTCCCGCCCTGGACGGGGATCTGGACGCCGATGTGGCCGTGGTCGGCGCAGGTATCGCCGGGCTGAGCACCGCCCATGAGCTGGCCCGCGCCGGGCTGCGGGTGGTGGTGCTGGAGGCCGGGCGGGTGGCGGCCGGGGTCACCGGCTACACCACCGCCAAGCTGACCGCCCAGCACACCCTGGTCTACGACCGGCTGCGCCGCACCCGTGGCCCCGAGGCCGCGCGGCTGTACGCCCGCTCGCAGTCGGAGGCGATCGAGCATGCCAAGCGGCTGGTGGACGAGCTGGGCATCGACTGCGAGTGGGAGACCCGGGACGCCTACACCTTCGTACGGGACCAGGCGCGGGTGGACGAGGTGCGGGCGGAGGCGGAGGCCGCGCGGGAGGCGGGGCTGCCGGCCGCGTTCACGACCAGGACCGGGCTGCCGTTCCCGGTGGCGGGCGCGGTCCGGGTGACCGGGCAGGCGCAGTTCCACCCGGTCAGGTATCTGCGGGCGCTCACCGCGGATCTGCTCGCGCGGGGCGGGCGGGTGTACGAGCGGACGCGGGTCGTCGGTCTCCAGGAGGGCGGGCGGCCCTGCCGGGTGACGACCGAGGCCGGCCACACGGTGACCGCCGGGGACGTGGTCGTCGCCACCCACTACCCGGTGTTCGACCGCGCCCTGCTGTTCCCCCGCCTCTCCCCACGCCGGGAACTGGTGGTCGCCGGGCCACTGGACGACGGCGCCGACCCGGAGGGCATGTACATCACGCCGGAGGAGAACACCCGGTCCGTGCGCACCGCGCCGTTCGGGGCGGACGGGCAGCGGCTGCTGGTGGTCACCGGGGAGCACTTCACACCCGGCACCGGCGATGTGCGGGCCGGTCTCGACGCCCTCGCCGGCTGGGCCGAGCGGCACTTCCCCGGCGTGACGCTGGACCAGGCCTGGGCCACCCAGGACAACGACGCCACCGACACCGTGCCGATGGTGGGTCCGCTGCACCCGGCCGCCCGGCACACCTACGTGGCCACCGGCTTCGGCGGCTGGGGGCTGAGCGGCGGCATCATGGCCGGGCTGCTGCTGACCGCGCTGATCACCGGCCGGGACTGCGCCTGGCGGGAGCTGTACGACCCGCGCCGGCTGAAGCCGGTGGTGCGGGAGGCACCGGCACTGCTGAAGACGCAGGCGGAGGTGGCCCGGCACTTCGTCGGCGACCGGCTCAAACCGCCCGTCTCGACGGACGACATCGCGCCCGGCGACGGCGCGGTGGTCCGGGCGGCCGGCGGCGGGCGGGTCGCCGTGCACCGGGACGACGCGGGTGAGCTGCACGCGGTCTCGGCCCGCTGCACCCACCTGGGCTGCCTGGTCGGCTTCAACCGCGCCGAACGCGCCTGGGAGTGCCCCTGCCACGGCTCCCGCTTCGCCGTCGACGGCACCGTGCTCCAGGGTCCGGCGGTGCACCCGCTGGAGCGGCGGGAACCGTGACGCCCGCCGCTCACTACGCTGGACCTATGAGCGACGAGGACTACTGCACGGTCGCCGCGGCCCCACGGCCGCCGCAGGCCGACGGACCGCCGTACGCGGAGTGCGTGCTGTGCCGGCAGCCCACGGAGTACCCGGAGTCCTACAAGGGCATCACGCTGTGCCCGGTGTGCGAGTGGCAGGAGGCGCAGCGCACCGCCTGTTCAGGGTGAGCGGCGCGCGGTGAGACCCGCGGCCAGGGCGAAGGCGGCCGCCGTGAGGACGGCCGCCCCGGTCAGCGGCAGCAGCGACAGCGGCGCCCGGCCGGTCTGCGAACCGGTGACCAGACCACTGACCGCGGCCTGCGCCGGGGACCCGGTCACCACCACCGCGAGCAGCGCGCCCAGCAGCATCGCCGGGACCGCGCGGCCGGTGGACCGCAGCACCGGCCGGTTGGTGAGCGCGCCGACGGCCGCGCCGAGCAGCGCGCAGACCAGGGTGGCCGGCAGCCCGGCCGCGGCCGCCCGCAGCCGGGGCACCGGGATCAGGTGGCCGTTGCTCGCCGCGTCGCTGACCAGCGTGAAGACCGCGGTCGCGGCCACCCCGAGCAGCACGGCCACCAGCAGCGCGGTCAGCAGACAGGCGAGGTGGGCCCGGACCGGCCCGCGCGCGGCGGCGACACAGGCCTGGGCGGCGGGCGGCTCCGCCGTGACACAGATCCGTACCAGCCAGGCGGCGACCGGCAGCAGCCCGGCGGCCGTGTAGCCGAGCGAGTCGAGGATCGGCTCGCCGCTCTGCACGCCGACCCCGAGGAAGGCGACGTAGAGGATCACCGGCGGCAGCCACCGCTGCGAGCGCAGCAGCAGGTCGGCCTGGTAGCGCAGGAGTGCGGTCATGGGCGGTCCTGGAAGTGGTCGGGGGCGGCCGCGGGATCCGGGGGCGTGGCGACGCTGACCACGTGCCACGGCGGGTCGGCCGTGAGCAGCGCGCGCAGCACGACGTCGGAGCGGGCGGCGGGGACGGTGAGGCGGTAGGTGCCGGGCGTGGTCTCCTCGGCGGAGGCGAGGGCGCGCACGGCGTCCGGCGGCAGCTGTCCGCCGGCCGGTCCCCGGACCGTGATCCGGGCGAGCGGCCCGGTCTGCGGACGCGGCGTCGCGGTACGGCGCTCCAGCCGGCCGTCGGTCACGGCGTAGGTGGCGTCCGGCGCCCCGGCCAGCCGGCGGGGGTCGTGGTCGACGAAGACGACGGCGCCCCCGGCGGCGGTCCGCTCGGCCACCGCCCGCTCCAGCTCGGCCCGCGCGGCCGTGTCCAGCCCGGTCCACGCCTCGTCCAGCACCAGCAGCTCCGGCTCGCCGAGCAGGGCCTGGGCGACGGCGACCTTCTGGCTGCTGCCCTTGGACAGCCGCGCCATCGGCGTACCGGCGTAGGCGGCGGCGCCGAAGCGCTCCAGCCAGGTGCCCGCGGCGCGGGCGGCGTCGGCGCGGCCGAGGCCGTGGACGGTGCCGAGGTGGGTCAGATAGCCGATCGTCGTGAAGGGCAGGGCGGCGGGGAAGCGCTCGGGTACGTAGGCGGTGCGGGGGCGGCCGGTGACCCGGCCCTCGGTGGGGGCGTCGAGGCGGGCCAGCAGCCGGAGCAGGGTGGACTTCCCGCTGCCGTTCGCCCCTTCCACCCGGATGAGCGTGCCGGGGGCGACGGTGAGGTCGACCCCGCGTAACACCCAGGGGCCGCGCAGGCCGTAGCGGCGGCCGACGGCGGTCAGGCGCAGGTCATGGTGCATGGGGCCATTGTGGTCGGCCGGGCGGGGTGCGGGGGCCGCGCCCCGTAGAGTTGGCCGGTGTGAGCAGTGTTTCAGCGCCCCCCGGAGACAGCCCCTTCCACGCCGACCGCACGGTCCGCGACGAGGCACCGCAGTTCGTGCTGCCCCTCGTGGTGCGGATCGAGCGTGCCGCGCCGCCGGCCCGTACCGACGCGCTGGAGACGGCCGCGCGGGCGGTGCTGGTGCTGCTCGGTGACGCCCGGGCGCTCGGTGACGGCGAGTGGGCCGAGGCGGTACGGAACTGGGAGGACGCCCGGATCCGCAAGGTGGTCCGGCGGGCCCGGGGCGCGGAGTGGCTGCGGGCCGAGGCGCTCCCCGGCATCACGCTCACCGGAACGTCCGCGCAGGTACGGGTGTTTCCGCCCGTCCCGCTGGACGGCTGGCCCAAGGAGCTGGCCAAGCTCCAGGTGTCGGGCACCGAACTGGACGACCCGGAACCGCCGCCGGCGGCCGGTTCCGCCGAGCCGGTGCTGTGGCTCAACCCCGAGCTGGAGATGTCGGCCGGCAAGGCGATGGCGCAGGCCGGGCACGGCGCCCAACTGGCCTGGTGGGCGCTGTCCGACGCGGCGCGCACCGCCTGGCGGGACGCCGGCTTCCCGCTGGCCGTCCGCACCGCGGACCCCGCCGCCTGGCCGGAACTGACCCGCTCGGGGCTGCCGTTGGTCCGGGACGCGGGCTTCACCGAGATCGCCCCCGGCTCCTGCACGGTCGTGGCGGACCATCCCGCCCTGCGCTGACCGCCCGCGCGGCGACGGACCTCAGGAACCGGCGCGCGGCAGGGGGAGGGAGCGGGCCTCCTCCAGGACGCGGTAGCCCGTGCTGGTGTACAGGCCCATCGCGACCTCGTTGCCGCCCCACACGGTGAACATCAGCACCGAGTCGCCGGCCGCGAGCGTCGCCTGTTCACCGGCCGTCATCGCGGCCCGGCCGTAGCCCTTTCCCCGGTGCTGCTCGTGGATGTACAGCGAGTAGCCGTAGCTGACCCCGGGAAGGTATCCGTGCTTCAGCCAGCCGGTGCCGATCCGCTCGCCCGCCGCCTCCAGCACCAGGAAGGTGTGGTCCGGCGTGTCGAGGCCCTCGGGGACCAGCTCCGCGAAGTCGCGGTCGGCCTTGCGTGCGGCGTCCTCGGGGCTCAGGAATCCGGCCCGGATGATGTCCCCGGCGTACTGGGCCTTCTCGGCGGCGACCCACTCGGGATACTCGTCCGGTGTCATGGGCCGCACGGTGACGCCGTCCGGCGCGTCCGGCGGGGAGCCGATCGGCCGGGTCCGGAACTGGGCGCGGACGCCGTACCCGGCGAACAGCTCGCCGGCGGGCTCGGTGAGCGTCACGTCTATCCGGTGCGCGCCCCGCTCCTCGCACCAGGCCTCGGCCCAGTCCCGGGCCACCTGCTCGTGGCCCCGGCCGGCGTGGCGCGGGTCGATGTGCAGGTCGTGGATCCGCCCCGTGGGGACGCCGTTGCGGTCGTCGGCCGTGGCCACGGCGACGTGCCCCACGCGGGTCCCGGCGTCCGTGATCTCGGCGACGGTGCAGTCAGCGATGCCGGCGCGGCCGTTCTCGATCAGGCGGTCCGCCGCGGCCGCGGTCAGCCCGGACGCCGTGTACGCGGTGCGCAGCCGCCGCTCGAAGTCCGCCTGCCAGTCGGTGGTTTCGCCCAGGATGCTGATCTCGGTCATCGGGGCACAGTAGCTTCCGCTGTCATGATCCTGATCGGAATATCCCGCCGAAGCCGGTGCCTCCGGCGGAACCTCAAATGTTGCTCTGAAGGAAGCCCGTAGGTGATTCGGTGCGGTGTGCCGGGGCCATACCCCCCTCACGGACCAGGAGGGGGACACGGATGCGGGGACTGGGCACGGGGATCGGGTGGCGGCCGGAGATCGCCGAGGCCGTCGAGCGCATGCCGGGCATCGACTGGGTGGAGGTCGTGGCGGAGAACGTCTGCCCCGGCCATCTCCCCGACTCCCTGCTGCGGCTGCGGGAGCGCGGGGTCACCGTGATCCCGCACGGGGTGTCCCTCGGCCTCGGCGGCGCCGACCGGCCCGACCCCGACCGGCTGACGGCGCTGGCGGAGCGGGCGGAGGCGCTGGGCGCTCCGCTGGTCACCGAGCACATCGCGTTCGTCCGCGCGGGCGGCCCGCGCACCGCGTCCCCGCTGCTGGAGGCCGGGCACCTGCTGCCGGTGCCGCGCACCCGGGACGCCCTGGACGTGCTGTGCGAGAACGTCCGCATCGCCCAGGAGGCGCTGCCGGTGCCGCTCGCCCTGGAGAACATCGCCGCCCTGTTCGGCTGGCCGGGCGAGGAGCTGACGGAGGGGCAGTTCCTGTCCGAGCTGGTCGAGCGGACCGGCGTACGGCTGCTGATCGATGTCGCCAACCTGCACACCAACCGCGTCAACCGGGGCGAGGACCCGGCCGAGGCACTGGCCGCGCTGCCGCTGGAGGCGCTCGCCTACGTCCATGTCGCGGGCGGCTTCGAACGCGACGGCGTCTGGCACGACAGCCACGCCCACCCCGTCCCCCGCCCGGTCCTCGACCTCCTGACCGACCTCTCCACCCGGGTGGCCCCGCCCGGGGTGCTCCTGGAGCGCGACGAGAACTTCCCCGAACCGGCGGAGCTGGAAGCCGAGCTGACGGCGATCCGGGCGGCGGTGGCGGTTGGGCGGGCTCGGGGTACGGCGCGGGGTGCCGCTGGTGCCGGTACGGCCGAGCGGGCGCGGGGTACGGGTGCCGCTGATGCCGGTGCGGTTGGGCGGGCTCGGGGTACGGCGCGGGGTGCCGCTGGTGCCGGTGCGGCCGGTAGGGCTCGGGGTACGGCGCGGGGTTCCGGTGATGCCGGTGCGGCCGAGCGGGCGCGGGGTACGGGTGCTGCTGATGCCGGTGCGGCCGGTAGGGCTCGGGGTACGGCGCGGGGTGCCGCTGGTGCTGGTGCGGTTGGGCGGGCTCGGGGTACTGGTGCCGCTGATGCCGGTGCGGTTGGGCGGGCTCGGGGTACGACGCGGGATGCCGCTGGTGCTGGTGCGGCCGGTAGGGCTCGGGGTACGGCGCGGGGTGCCGTTGATGCCGGTGCGGCCGGGGGCCGTACGGCGGCCGGGGGCGGGGGTGTGGCCGTGCTGGCGCGGGCGACGGCCGGGGCGGAGGTCCGCGAGGCCACCCGGCAGCGGCTCGGGGTCGCCCAGGCGGCCGTGCTGTCGGCGCTGGTGGCGGGGACGCCGGTGCCGGAGGGGTTCGACCGGGTGCGGATGGGGGTACAGGCGCGGGCACTGGCGGCGAAGCGGGCGGACGTGGTGGCGAAGGTCGCGCCGGAACTGCCGGGGATCCTGGGGGCGGGCTACCGGCCGGCGTTCCTGGAGTACGCCCGCGAGCGGCCGATGAACGGGGGATACCGCCGGGACGCCCTCGACTTCGCGGCGCATGTGCTGCGCAGCGGGGCGGAGTTGGCGGGCGGCGCGGACGCCGCGCTGCGGGAGTGGTGGCTGGACCGGGCGGGCCCGGCGCCGAGGCCCCACGGGCGGCGAGCGCGGCTGGCCCGGGCGGTGGGGAGGGTGCTGCCGGGGAGGAGGTGAGGCGCGGACGGCCGGTGCGGGCGGGGCGCGGCGCGGCCGGAGCGATGCCGGCCCATGGCCGGAACCGGCGCGCACCCCAGCGGCCCCGAGGACGCGCACCCCGGCCGCGCCGCGCAGCAGCCGGAAGCGACGCACACCTCAGGCACCCCGACGGCGCGCGCACCCCAGCCGCGCCTCTCCCCCAGCCGGAAACAGCACGCACCATGGCGGGGAACACCACGGTGTTGTCCGCCTGGGCGGGCCGCTCCCCCACCCGGAAACAACACGCACCCCGGCCGACCCGACAGCCCCCCGGCGGCAACGCGCAGTAGCCGGAAACGGCGCACGCCTCAGGCACCCCGACGGCGCTCACCCCAGCCGCACCGCGCACCAGCCGGAAGCCACGCACACCTCAGCCACCCAGCCGGCCCGCACCCCGGCCACGCCGCTCCCCCACCCGCAAACTTCACGTCACCCCAGCCACCCCGCCCCCGGCCGGAAACAGCGCGCTGCCCAGCCGTGCCGCCCCGCGATCCTCCCCCGCCGTCCACCGCCCAGTAATATCCAACCCCGCACCAGCCCGTACCACCCCGCACCCGCCCCCCGACCCACCGTGGTGTGCGGTGCGTAGCAGGAGTCACCATGCGACCGCGTCCCCCGATCCAGGGTCGAGGCATATTCAGCGGCACCGGGCTCGTCATCGCGGCCCTCGCGGCGACCACGGTCGCGCTGCTGTACCCGCTGTGGACCTACGCCGACCGGCAGCAGCCCGCCGGCGCGGCCACCCTGAGCGCCCGGGCCGTGACCACGCCGTACGGCCCGCTGTCCGCGCAGGACCAGGACTTCATCACCAAGGTGCGGCTGGCCGGACTGTGGGAGCTGCCCGCCGGCCGGCTCGCGGAGCGCAAGGGCACCACCCCGGCCGTACGCGCGGCGGGCCGGCACCTGATCGACGGCCACACCTCCCTCGACGCGCATGTGCGCACCGTCGCCACCCAGCTCGGCGTCCCGCTGCCCAACGAGCCGAACGAGCAGCAGAAGCAGTGGCTCGCCACCCTGAACACGGCCCAGGGCCAGGACTTCGACCGCCAGTTCGCCGGCCTGCTGCGCCTGGCCCACGGCCGGGTCTTCTCGCTGGTCGCCGCCGTCCGGGCGGGCACCCAGAACTCCCTGGTCCGCGATCTCGCCGACGACGCCAACGCGACCGTCCTCGACCACATCAAGGTCCTGGAGGCGACCGGATACGTCGACTTCGCCTCGCTCGCCCGCGAACTGGCGGCCTCCGCCACCCCGGTACCGACCCCGCCCGCGGTCGCACCCGCCTCCGCCGTCCCGGTCACGCCCGGCCCCTGACCTGCGTGGCGAACGGAACGTCACAAAGCCGCAACACCGCGTCCGGATACGGGAAATGCCATGGCGCGGGCCCGGGGCCGTGACATAGAAACACGTCATGTTCTGGGTCCTACTCCTGCTCCTGGCCTGGGCTTTCGCCGGTACGGCCTGTACCCGGCTGTGTCTGGCGGCCGCCCGCGCGGCCGCCGTCGACACGGATGTCGCGACGGCGGACCGGGAGCACGCGCTGACGTTGTACGAGGCGGCCTTCCTCTCCGGCGGCCCCGCCCGGGTCGCCGACGTGACCCTCGTGTCGATGGCCCGGCAGCGCCGTCTGCTGCTCGCCCACACCGGCTGGGCCACCGTGGTGGACCCGCGGGGCCGGGACGAGCTGGAGAAGTCCGTCATAGGGGCGATAGGGCCGGAGGGCCAGTCCCGGATCGCACCGGTGCGGGCGCGGACGGCCGGCGCGGAGGCGGTACGGCGGCTGGCCGACGGGCTGGTGCGCGCGGGCCTCGCGGTACCCGACGGCGCCCGTACGGGGACCGTGGGAGCCGCCGTACGGCAGGTGCGGGCCGCCGCCGCGGCCGCGCTGCTGCTCGGGGCGACCGCGCTGCTGCTGCCCGTCGAGCCGGGGACGTCCCGGCTGCTGGTCGGCCTGTGGTTCGCGCTGCCCGTCATCCTGTCCCTGAGCTGCCTGGCCATCGCCCGCTTCGAGGTGCACCCGTACTCGCGCTGGGCCTCCCCGGCCGGTCAGCGGCTGCTGGGCGCGCTGGCCCGCAGGCCGGCCGGTGACGAACGGTCCTTCCTCACCTCGGTCGCCATGCGGGGCGTCCGCGCGATCGGCGAACCGGAGCTGCGCGCGGCCTTCGCCCACCGCGACCAGCCACACTGGCGGGACTAGGGCCTTTCTTTCGGATCAGGTCGGCTGCGGCGCCGGCGCCTTCTCGGCCGACCCGAGCGGGCTCATGGGGGTGCCCCCTGCTCATGGGGGTCCCCCCGCGCGAGCGAAGCCGAGCGTGGGGGAGAGTGACGACAACGCAGCAGATGTGCGTGCCAGGGCCCGCGACGCCGGCAAGATCCGAAAGAGAGGCCCTAGGGGCGAAAGAGAGGTCCTGAGGGCGCCGGAGGGCTTCGGGGGCGCATAGGGGGCATTGGCGCCGACACCGGCCGGGTGGTGCTTGCCTTCCCCGACAGTCATACGAAACATCCCTTTTGTGGTCGCCGGGCCATGGCAGCCGTGCCATCGCCGCCGCTCACCGAAGGGATTCGCGATGAGAACTGCCGCCCTGTACTCGGCCGCTGGCTCCTTGCTCCTGACCAGCCTGGCCGCGGCCCCCGCGGGCGGCGCACCCGGCGGGCCCGGCAGCCTCCCCGGCGCCCCCGGCACGGCCGAGCTGCGCGGCACCGCGGTGGCCGTGGCCCGCGCCCGGGCGGCCGGGGTCGACTTCGGGACCTGTTCCGCGGCCGACGTGCCGGACGCGCCGGAGGGCCTGGAGTGCGGCACCGTGACCGTCCCGCTGGACTACGCGCACCCCGACGGCAGGCGGATCCGGCTCACCGTCAGCCGGGTCCGGGCCACCCAGCGGGACCCGCGCAACAGCAAGCGGAAGGTGCCCCGGCAGGGCGCCCTGGTCTACAACCCGGGCGGGCCGGGCGCCTCCGGCATGTACTTCCCGCTGATCGGCGGGGTCCCGCAGTGGAAGCAGATCGCGGCCGCCTACGATCTGGTCGGCTACGCCCCACGCGGAGTGGGCCGTTCGGCGCCGCTGTCCTGTGTGGACCCCGCGCACTTCCTCAAGGCACCGACGGCGGCGCCGGAGCACCCCTCGGAGAGCTACAAGCGGCAGCGGATCGCCCAGGCGAAGGCGTACGCGCGCGGCTGCGCGCAGCGGTCCGGGAGCGGGCTGCGTTTCTTCAACTCGCTCAACAACGCCCGTGACCTGGACGTCCTGCGGGCCGCGCTGGGCGAGGACCGGCTGACCTTCATGGGCGCGTCGTACGGCACCTACTTCGGCGCGCTGTACGCGGCGATGTTCCCCTCGCATGTGCGGCGCATGGTGCTGGACTCGGCGGTGGACCCGGACCCGGAGAAGATCTGGTACCGCGACAACCTGGACCAGTCGGCCGCGTTCGAGGACCGCTGGGCGGACTTCCGGGAGTGGATCGCCCGGAACGACGCCGTGTACCGGCTCGGTGACACCCCCGCGAAGGTGCAGCGCAGCTACGACACGGCGCGGGAGCGGCTGGGCCGGAAGGCGGCGGGCGGCACGGTCGGGCCCGGCCAGTTGCAGAACGCGTTCCTGACCGCGGGTTACTACGACGACTTCTGGCCGAGCCGGGCCGCCGCGCTCTCGGCCTATCTGCACGGCGACCCCAAGCCGCTGGTCCGGCTGGCCGCCCCGAGCCCGGAGTCGGCCGCGGAGGCGGAGAACGGCAGCGCGGTGTACACGGCCGTCGAGTGCAACGACGCGCCATGGCCGACGGACTGGAAGGTGTGGGACCGGGACAACACCCGGCTGGCCCGCTCTGCGCCCTTCGAGACCTGGGACAACGCGTGGATGAACCTGCCGTGCGCCTACTGGCCGGCGCCCCGGCAGCGGCCGCTGGACGTGCGGACCGGGCCGGGTGAGCTGCCGCCGGTGCTGATCCTGGCGGCCGAGCGGGACGCGGCCGCGCCGTACCCGGGGGCGCTGGAGATGAGCCGGCGGCTGGCCGGTTCGGCGCTGGTGACCGAGCGGGACGCGGGGACGCACGGCATCGGGGGCGGCCCCAATGCGTGCGTCAACGCGTACCTCGATGCGTATCTGCTGGCGGGACGGGTGCCGGAGCGGCATGCGTCCTGTGCCCCGCACACGCCCCCGGCGGCCGGGCCGAAGGCGCAGAGCACCCTCGCCGGCAGGGCCGGGCGGCGGTGAGGCGGCCTGCGCTCAGGCCAGGCCTGCCACCAGATCCGCGATGTCCTTCCTGCGGCCCGTGAAGAAGGGGACTTCCTCGCGGACGTGCATGCGGGCCTCGGAGCCGCGCAGATGGCGCATGAGGTCGACGATGCGGTACAGCTCGTCGGCCTCGAAGGCCAGGAGCCACTCGTAGTCGCCGAGCGAGAACGAGGCGACCGTGTTGGCGCGCACGTCCGGGTAGCCGCGGGCCATCTTGCCGTGGTCGGCGAGCATGCGGCGGCGGTCCTCGTCGGGCAGCAGGTACCAGTCGTAGGAGCGCACGAACGGGTACACGCTCACGTAGTTGCGCGGCGTCTCGTCGGCGAGGAAGGCCGGGATGTGCGAGCGGTTGAACTCCGCGGGGCGGTGCAGCGCCATGTTCGACCACACCGGGGTCAGCGCACGGCCGAGCCTGGTGCGGCGGAACAGGTTGTACGCCTCCTGGAGCTGGTCGCTGGTCTCGGCGTGCCACCAGATCATGAGATCGGCGTCGGCCCGCAGGCCGGAGACGTCGTACGTGCCGCGGATCGTCACGTCCTTGGCGGCGAGCTGGTCGAACAGCTCCTGGACCTCGTCGGCGTATCCCGCGCGGTCCTCCGGCAGTACGTCCTTCAGCTTGAAGACCGACCAGAGGGTGTAGCGGATGACCTCGTTGAGGTCCTTGGCCAGCTTGCCCTTGTTCGGGATCCTGCCGGACTCGGTGGTGGAGGCGTCGTCACTCATGTCCCTTATTCTCCTGCTCCGCCGTGCAGACTCTGCACCGGGGCCGCGGTGAGCTGCTGCACACCGCGCAGATCTCCGCCCAGCTGGTCCACCGCGGCGTTGGCGCTCGCGATGCACGCCGGGATGCCGACGCCGTCGTACTGCGCCCCGCACACCGCGAGGCCGGGCAGCTTGGCGACGTGTTCCCGGACGCGGGCCACGCGCGCGTGGTGGCCCACCGGGTACTGCGGCAGGCCGTCGGTCCAGCGGGTGACCCGGGTGCGCAGGGGTACGGCGTCCAGTCCGGTGGCCTCCCGCAGGTCGTGCCGGGAGACCTCCACCAGCTCGGCGTCGTCGCGCTCGAGGATCTCCGTCTCGCCGTGCCGGCCGACCGAGGTGCGCAGGACGACCACGTCGGGGTCCTCCTCGGCGATCCAGCCCCACTTCTGGGAGGCGAAGGTGGACGCCTTGATGGTGCGGCCGTCGACGGGCGGGACGAGGAAGCCGCTGCCCTCGGGCAGCTCCAGCCCGGTGCGCCGGTAGGCGAGGGTGACCAGGGCCATGGAGGCGTACTCGATCGCGGCCAGTTCGGCGGCGGCCGCCGGGGACTCGGCGCGCAGCAGCCGCGCGGCGGCCGGGGCGGGTACGGCGACGATCACCGCGTCGGCGTGCAGCACCCGGTCGCCGGCCGTGACCCGCCAGCCGCCGCCGGCCTCCCGGCGCAGCCCGGTCACGGGCGTCCCGGTGCGGATCTCGCCGCCGCGCGCGCGGACGGACTCGGCGACGGCGAGGGGCAGCGTGCCCACTCCGCCCTCGATGCCCATGAAGACCGGGCCGGTCTGCGCGCTCGCGGCGGCCTTGGCCTGGATCTCCCGGACGCCCTCGGTGAGGGAGGTGTGGGTGCGGGCGGCCTGGAAGAGCTGGGGTACGGCCGAGCGCATCGAGATGCGGTACGCGTCGCCCGCGTAGACCCCGCCGAGGAGGGGCTCGACCAGCCGGTCGACGACCTCGCGGCCGAGCCGGGCGGCCACGTACGCGCCGACCGCCACGTCGTCACCGATCTCGGTGCGGGGCAGGCCGGCGTCCTGCTCGATCCGGGCCAGGCCCTCGTCGGACAGGACTCCGGACAGCGCGGCGGCGGTGCCGGGGACGCCCATCACATGGCCCTTCGGCATGGGCCGCAGGGCCCCGCGGGTCCAGATCGAGGCGGTGGCGGTGGCCGGCGGCTGGAGCCGCTCGCCGAGGCCGACCTCCCGGGCGAGGGCCACTGCCTCGGGGCGGCGGGCGAGCATCGACTCGGCGCCGAGGTCGACCCGCACGCCCGCGATCTCGCCGGGCAGCAGCTTGCCGCCGACCCGGTCGGAGGCCTCCAGGACGGTCACGCGGACGCCGCGTGCCAGCAGGCGGTGGGCGGCGGCCAGGCCGGCGACACCGGCTCCGACGACGACGGCGTGCTCCGCTTCGGTACCCCTTGCGCTCATGCCCCCCACTCTCTCAGACCCCGCTGACACTCCGTCCGGGACCCGGGAACACCGGTGCGACGGGCAGGTCCTGCCCTAGCGTGTCCTCATGGGCAACGGTGGCATGGAGCGGCTGGTCGTGATCGGCGGAGACGCGGCGGGGATGTCCGCCGCGTCACAGGCGCGGCGGATGAGGGACCCCGGCGAGCTGGAGATCGTGGCGTTCGAGCGCGGGCACTTCACCTCCTACTCGGCGTGCGGCATCCCGTACTGGGTGGGCGGCGACGTGGCCGAGCGCGACGACCTGATCGCCCGCACCCCCGAGGAGCACCGGGCCCGCGGGATCGATCTGCGGCTGCGCACCGAGGTGGTGGAGATCGACGTTCCCGGACAGCGGGTACGCGCGCGTGACGTCGATTCCGGGGCCGAATCCTGGACGTCGTACGACAAGCTCGTCCTCGCCACCGGCGCCCGCCCGGTCCGCCCGGACCTGCCCGGCGCGGACGCCGCGGGGGTGCACGGTGTGCAGACCCTGGACGACGGCCAGGCCCTGCTCGACACGCTCACGCGTGCGCGTGGGCGCCGCGCGGTGGTCGTGGGGGCGGGCTACATCGGTGTGGAGATGGCCGAGGCGCTGCTCCACCGCGGCTTCGAGGTGACCGTCGTCAACCGCGGCCGGGAGCCCATGTCGACGCTCGACCCGGACATGGGCCGGCTGGTGCACCGGGCCATGGAGGGCCTGGGCATCACCATGGTGAACGACGCCGAGGTCACCAAGATCCTCACCGACGCGGACGGCGGCGTCCGCGCGGTGGCCACCCGGGAGGCCGAGTACCCGGCGGACGTGGTGGTCCTCGGGATCGGCGTCCGCCCGCAGACCGGTCTCGCCGAGGCGGCCGGTCTCCCCCTCGGCGCCCACGGCGGCCTGCTCACCGACCTCGCCATGCGGGTGCGCGGCCACGAGAACATCTGGGCGGGCGGTGACTGCGTGGAGGTGCTGAACCTGGTCTCCGGCCAGGAGCAGTACGTCCCGCTGGGCACCCACGCCAACAAGCACGGCCAGGTCATCGGCACCAACGCGGGCGGCGGCTACGCCACGTTCCCGGGCGTGGTCGGCACGGCCGTCAGCAAGGTGTGCGACCTGGAGATCGCCCGTACGGGGCTGCGCGAGAAGGACGCCCGCAGGGTGGGTCTCGCGTACGAGACGGTCACCATCGAGTCGACCAGCCGCGCGGGCTACTACCCGGGTGCCTCCCCGATGACGGTCAAGATGCTCGCCGAACGCCGTACCGGCCGGCTGCTCGGCGTGCAGATCGTGGGCCGGGAGGGCGCGGCGAAGCGGGTGGACATCGCCGCGGTGGCGCTCACCGCGCGGCTGACGGTGGAGGAGATGACGGCCCTGGACCTCGGCTACGCCCCGCCCTTCTCCCCGGTGTGGGACCCGGTCCTGGTGGCGGCGAGAAAGGCGGCGGCGAAGGTGCGCCAGGGAGCGGCCCGGTGAGGCGCCCTATGCCGACCCGCTGATCCGGGGCAGGGCGGACACCGCCGCGCCGCCGGTGGCGTCCGCGGGCTTCGCATGGGTGGCGGTCGGCCGGGCCGAGCGCAGGCGGTGGCTGACGGCCTCGTCCAGCGTCACCGGCCGCCCGGTCTGCGCCGCCAGCCGGCCGGCGTCCTGGCCGAGCCGGGCGACGTCCTCCCAGGGGAGCCGTATCACCAGTGACAGCTCGGCCTCGCCGTCGGGCAGAGCATGCAGAGCCGGAACCTGTGCAGCGTTCATCGCCTGTCCTCACGTCGGTTGTGAAGAGATACGCACACCCGCTCGGAGGTGTTCACCGATTCACCCGGCCCGCCTGGGGCAGTAGTCCTGTGTGGTCATCCCCGTCCATGACGTGAACCCGGTGCGCCGCACCCCCTGGGTGACGTACGCCCTCATCGCCGCCAATGTGCTCGTGTTCATCTCCACGCCCGGCATAGCCGGTTCCGTGGCCGGCGGCAGCGATCTGGTCCAGCTGTGCCGGCTGCACGCCTTCATGGACCACTACGCGGCGGTCCCGCGGGAACTGATCCACCATCAGCTGCCGGGGGTGGTGCCGACGGGTCAGGCGGGGCTGGGCGCGCACGGCCCGGGCTGTGTCGTGGGCCCGCCCGGCTACCACAAGTCGCCGGCGCTGTCGGTGTTCACGGCGATGTTCCTGCACGGCAGCTGGCTGCACCTGCTCGGCAACATGCTCTTCCTGCTGATCTTCGGCAACAACGTCGAGGACCGGATGGGGCACATCCGCTTCTTCCTCTTCTACGTCGTCTGCGGCTATGCGGCCGGGTACGGCTTCGCGCTGCTGAACGCCGGTTCCGGCGACCCGCTGATCGGGGCGTCCGGGGCGATCGCCGGGGTCCTCGGCGCGTACATCGTGCTGTGGCCGAAGGCCCGGGTGTGGGTGCTGGTGCCGTTCCTGGTCTTCCTGCCGCTGCGGCTGCCCGCCTGGCTGGTGCTGGGCTTCTGGTTCGCGCTCCAGGCGGTGTACTCCTCGGGGCACGGCGTCTCCGGCGCCGGCACGGTGGCGTACGCGGCGCACGTGGTCGGCTTCGTGGCGGGCGCGCTGCTCGCCTGGCCGCTCAAGCCCGGTACGCCTGCCCCGCCGGAGCCGCGCGGCCTGCTGTTCGGCAGGCGCGCCCGGCCCCGGTACACATGGTGAGGCTCAGCGCGCGCTCGCGGCGTGGACGTACTCGACGAGGCGGGTGAGCGCGTCCGGGTCGGTGTTCGGCATGACCCCGTGGCCGAGGTTGAAGATGTGTCCCTCCAGCCCGGCGGCGGCGTCGAGCACCTCCTGGGCCTTGGCCTCGACGGTCTCCTTGCCGGTGAACAGCACGGTCGGGTCGAGGTTGCCCTGGAGCGCCTTGCCCGGGCCGACGCGGCGCCGGGCCTCGTCCAGCGGGACCCGCCAGTCGACGCCGACCACGTCCGCGCCGGCCTCGCCCATGAGCCCCAGCAGCTCGCCGGTGCCGACGCCGAAGTGGATGCGCGGGACGCCGTACCCGGCGACGGCGTCGAAGACCTTCGCCGAGGCGGACATGACCGAGGCGCGGTAGTCGGCGGGGGCGAGGGCGCCGGCCCAGGAGTCGAAGAGCTGAACGGCGCTCGCGCCGGCCTCGATCTGGACCTTCAGGAAGGCGGCCGTGATGTCGGCGAGGCGGTCCAGCAGGTCGGCCCAGAGCTGCGGGTCGCCGTACATCATCGCCTTGGCGTTCTCGTACGTGCGGGACGGGCCGCCCTCGACCAGGTAGCTCGCGAGGGTGAACGGCGCGCCGGCGAAACCGATCAGCGGGGTGCCGCCCAGCTCGCGGGTGAGCAGGCCGACGGCCTCGGTGACGTAGGGCACGTCCTCCGGGGTGAGGTCACGCAGCCGGTCCAGGTCGGCGCGGGTGCGGATCGGCTCGTCGACGACCGGGCCGACGCCGGGCTTGATGTCCAGGCCGACGCCGATGGCCTTGAGCGGGACGACGATGTCGCTGTAGAAGATCGCCGCGTCGACGTTGTGCCGGCGGACCGGCTGGAGGGTGATCTCGGTGACCAGCTCGGGGCGCATGCAGGAGTCGAGCATCGGGATGCCCTCGCGGACCTTGCGGTACTCGGGCAGGGAGCGGCCGGCCTGGCGCATGAACCACACGGGGGTGTGCGGTACGGGTTCGCGGCGGCACGCCCTGAGGAAGGCGCTGTCGTACGTCGGGGTCGGCTGCGTGCTCTCGTTCGCGGTCACAGTGGCAAGTTTCGCATGCCGCCGTTCCGCGGCCCGCCCGGCAGGGGGTGCCCCGGCGGCGGGGCGCTCGCGCATGCCGTAGGGGTGTCTTGCCCTGCGCGGGGGCCCGCTTCGCCTTACTCTTCCCCGCATGGCTGCGGCTCACGGACAAATGTCGGACGACTCCGACGGAATGGACGACGTGCAGGACACCGAGGGGGCGGACCCGCGTTCCCGTGCTTCAGGCCCCCCGGCTTTCCGGGCCGCGGTCGACGCCCTGCGCGGGTGCCGGCTGCGGCCGCAGGTCGAGGTGGAGCCGACGCCGGCGCCGCAGCGGCTCGCGCCGTACGCGTACGCGCTGGAGGCGGTGGTGGTCGACGGCGAGCAGGAGCTGGCCGACGGCCGGCTGGTGCTGCTGCACGACCCGGCCGGGCACGACGCGTGGCGGGGCACGTTCCGGCTGGTGACGCTGGTGCGGGCGGAGCTGGAGCCGGAGATGGCGGCCGATCCGCTGCTGCCCGAGGTGTGCTGGTCGTGGCTGACCGGTGCGCTCCAGGCGCGCGGGCTCGGTTACGGCGAGCCGAGCGGCACGGTCACCCGGGCGGGGTCGCACTACTTCGGGGGGCTCGCCGAGCGGCCGCCCGCCTCGCAGATCGAGATCCGGGCCTCCTGGACGCCTCGCGAGGGGCTGGGCGGGGTGCCGGACACCGCCGCCCACCTGGCCTCCTGGTGCGATCTGCTGGCGCAGGTGGGGGGGCTGCCGCCGGCCGGTCCGGGGGACGCGTCGGTGGTGACGCTGCCGCAGCGCCGGGGCCCGCAGCCGCACTGAGCGGCCACCGTCGAACCGTCGAACCCGCGAAAACACGGTGAGCGCCGTATTGACCATCTCTTTGTCGATACGGCCACTTTCCGCATCGGAATCGCATCCGCTTGAACCGACTCGATCTTCGGATGATCGATCGCGTGTCCGAATTGCACGGATTGTTACTCACTAGATCGTGATCATTCTCTAAAGGCGGACGGGTTTGCTGCCGAAGACGACTGTGACCTTGAAAGCACGGTTAGTCCCGGCTTCATCCCCCCAAGCCGGCCCCCCGTCCCCCCACCCCAGGAGGCCTGGTGTCCGTTCTCCTCGAGCAGCCCGCAAGCCTGGTCGCCTACCGCCCGAACAAGCCCACCGCCATGGTGGTCGTGGCCGACCCGCGCGTCCGCTCCACCGTCACGCGCCACCTGTGGGCGCTCGGCGTGCGCGATGTCATCGAGGCCTCGTCCATCGCCGAGGCCCGCCCCCGTATCGGAAACCCCCGCGACATCTGCGTCGCCGACGTCCACCTGCCCGACGGCTCCGGCCTGACCCTGCTGTCCGAGACCCGCGCCGCCGGCTGGCCCAACGGTCTCGCCCTCTCCGCCGCCGACGACATCGGCGCCGTCCGCAACGCCCTGGCCGGTGGCGTCAAGGGCTACGTCGTCACCGGCACCCGCACCAACATCGGGCTGCCCACCCGGCCCGGCGCCACTCCCCTCGGCGCCGCCCGGATGCACCGCCGCCCCCCGGGTGCCCCGAGCCACCCGGGCGGCTACCGGGAACTGTCCGGACGCGAGGTCGAGGTGCTCCGGCTGGTCGCGGAGGGCCAGTCGAACAAGGCGATCGGCGTCTCCATGGGGCTGTCCGCGCTCACCGTGAAGAGCCACCTCGCCCGTATCGCCCGCAAGCTGGGCACCGGCGACCGGGCCGGAATGGTGGCCGTGGCCCTGCGCACGGGGATCATCCACTGAGTCCGCACCGCGACCGCCCGCCCACCCGGGACCCCGCCCGCCCCCCGAGTCGGCCGGGGCCGCCTCCGGCCCTTCCGGGTGAACCCCGCGTTTCCCCGGCCTGACTGGATTACGACCCTCCGGGGGGGGGGGGGGGGGGGGCGGGGGGGCGGGGGGGGGGGGGGGCGCGGCGATCGGGAGGGGTGGGGGT
>NZ_JBHXVE010000002.1:235824-317430 GCF_042672505.1 Streptomyces sp. NPDC127190 | reverse complement strand
CCTCAGCGTCGCCGCCGCGGCCACCCGCCCCGCCCCCCCGCGCCGCGCGCCCGGCCTCGCCCGCGCCCGCGCGCCCCCCCCCCCCCCCCCGTCCGCGCACGGATACCCTTGACAGGTGACCGACGCCCAAGACACCGCAGCAGACAGCTCCCTGCGCATCACCGGAGGCACCCCTCCGGACGACGCCGGATCTTCTGTCGTGGGGGCGCCGACACCCTTGCTGGAGCCCCGTGAGGGCATTCCGCCGGTGGTCGCCGACGAGGCCACGCTGGCCGAGGTGATCGCCGCGTTCGAGGCGGGCTCCGGCCCGGTCGCCGTCGACGCCGAGCGCGCCTCCGGCTACCGCTACGGCCAGCGCGCCTACCTGGTCCAGCTGCGCCGCGAGGGCGCCGGCACCGCCCTGATCGACCCCGTCGCCTGCCCCGACCTGTCCGCTCTCGGCTCGGCGCTGTCCGGCGTCGAGTGGGTGCTGCACGCCGCCACCCAGGACCTGCCCTGCCTGCGGGAGATAGGCATGGTGCCGACGGGGCTGTTCGACACCGAGCTGGCCGGCCGGCTCGCCGGCTTCCCCCGGGTCGGCCTCGGCGCGATGGTCGAGAACGTCCTCGGATACGTCCTGGAGAAGGGCCACTCCGCCGTCGACTGGTCCACCCGGCCGCTGCCCGAGCCGTGGCTGCGCTACGCCGCCCTGGACGTCGAGCTGCTGGTCGACCTGCGCGACGCCCTGGAGAAGGAGCTGGACCGCCAGGGCAAGCTGGAGTGGGCGCTCCAGGAGTTCGACGCGATCGCGGCCGCGCCGCCGGCCGAGCCCCGCAAGGACCCCTGGCGGCGGACCTCCGGCATGCACAAGGTGCGCCGGCGCCGGCAGCTGGCGGTCGTACGGGAGCTGTGGGAGACCCGGGACCGGATAGCCCAGCGGCGGGACGTGTCGCCGGGCAAGGTGCTGAGCGACGCGGCCATCGTGGAGGCCGCGCTCGCCGTTCCGGCCAATGTGCACGCGCTGGCCGCGCTGAACGGCTTCGGGCACCGCATCGGGCGGCGCCAGCTGGAGCAGTGGCAGGCCGCGGTGGACCGGGCCAGGGCGCTGCCCGAGAGCGCGCTGCCGCAGCCC
Organism: Streptomyces sp. NPDC127190; assembly: GCF_042672505.1. NCBI lineage: Bacteria > Bacillati > Actinomycetota > Actinomycetes > Kitasatosporales > Streptomycetaceae > Streptomyces > Streptomyces sp. NPDC127190. The sequence continues at coordinate 316,319 of NZ_JBHXVE010000002.1, read as the reverse complement.
GGGCAGCCGGTGGCCGGTCCGCCGCCGCCGCGGGCCTGGGCCGACAAGGACCCGGCGGCCGCCGCCCGGCTGTCGGCCGCGCGCGCGGGCGTGACGGCCCTGGCCGAGCAGCTCGCCCTCCCCCAGGAGAACCTGGTCTCCCCGGACACCGTCCGGCGCCTGTGCTGGGAGCCGCCGAAGGCCGTGGACGCGGCCTCGGTGGGTGCCGCCCTCGCCGGATACGGGGCACGCCCGTGGCAGGTGGAGCTGGTCACCCCGGTACTGGTCGCCGCGCTGGCCAAGGAAAGCGCGTAACTCAACGGGCTTGCGTAGCCGCCGCAGCGCTGTCGCGCGTGCGGCGGCTGCGGCGCGGCTATCTCGTGGCTCCGCGCAGGAAGCCGTTGTAGATGAACCTCTGGAGCGCCAGGAAGACGATCAGGGTCGGCAGGATCACCAGGACCGTGCCGGCCGAGATGATCTCCCAGTGGGCGCCGTAGGGGCCGCGGAAGCGGAACAGTGACGTCGAGATCACGCCAAGATCCTGGGACGGCATGTACAGGAAGGGGATGTAGAAGTCGTTGTAGACGGCGATCCCCTTCACGATCACCACCGTGGCGATCGCCGGCTTCAGCAGGGGCAGGATGATCCGCCAGTAGACGGTGAACGCGTTGGCGCCGTCCAGGCGGGCCGCCTCGTCCAGGGAGACCGGGATCGAGCGGATGAATTGCAGGAAGATGTAGATCGAGACGATGTCCGTGCCCATGGAGAGCACGATCGGGGCCCACCGGGTGTCGAACAGGCCGAAGCTGTTGACGATCTGGAAGGTGGCCACCTGGGTGGTCACCCCCGGGACCAGCGCCGCCAGCAGGAACAGCGCCATCACCAGTTTCTTCAGGCGGAAGGTGAAGCGGTCGATGGCGTAGGCCGTCATCGAGCCGATCAGGACCGTGCCGCCGATGGCGAAGGCGCAGATGAACAGGGTGTTGCCGAACGCCTGGAGCATCCGGCCGTCCCGGAACGCCGTCACGTAGTTGTGGAAGTTCAGCAGGTCGTCGGGGAGGGTGAGGGCGCCGCTGTCGTTCGCCATCTCCGTGCCGGACTTCAGCGAGGTGAGCAGGACGACTCCGAGCGGGAGCAGGACGACGACGGTGGCGGCGACCAGGCTCGCGTAGACCAGGGCGCGGGCGGCGACGCGGCGGGTCATACGAGGTCCACCCGGTCGTCGGGGACGAGCCTGCGCTGCACCCAGGTCACCGCGAGGACGATCAGGAGCAGCACGATCGCCGCCGCCGAGGCCAGCCCGGTCTTGTTGTACTGGAAGGCCAGCTTCACCGTCTGGGTCACGAAGGTCTCGGTGCCGGTCGCGCCCCCGGTCATGATGTACGGCACCTCGAAGACCGACAGCGAGCCGGAGACGGAGAGGATCACGCTGAGGGTGACGACCGGTTTGATGCCGGGCGCGATGATGTGGCGGAACTGCTGCCAGCGGTTCGCGCCGTCCAGCTCGGCGGCCTCGTACAGCTCGCCCGGGATGGACTGGATCGCGCCGAGGAAGAGCACGAAGTTCAGGCCCGTGTAGCGCCAGACCGAGACCCCGGCGAGCGAGGTGTTGGCGGAGACGGGGGTGCCGAGCCAGGCGTGGTCGCTGTGCACGCCGGCCAGCCGCAGCACGGTGTCGAGGGTGCCGCCGTCCTGGAAGAAGTACAGGAAGACGAAGCCGATCGCGACACCGTTGATCAGGGACGGGAAGAACAGCACGCCCTTGAAGAAGTTCCGGAAGCGGACCTTGAAGCTGAGGATCGTCGCGAAGTACAGGGCGGCCACGATCTGGAGCACGGAGGCGGCGAGGTAGTACCCGCTGACGAAGAAGACCTCGAAGAGGTCCCGGCGGGTGAAGATCTCGCCGTAGTTGTGGGCGCCGGTGTAGTGGAGTTCGGGGCTGACGCCGTCCCAGTCGGTGAAGCTGTACGCGACCATGTTGACGATCGGCGCGTAGGTGAAGGTGATCAGCAGGGCGAGCGGGAGGAGCAGGAACAGCCAGGGGGTCAGGATGCGCCGGCTCATCAGGAGCCCACCCGCTGCTCGGCGTCGGTCCACTTCCTGCCGAGTCCGTCGAGGAAGGCGTCCAGGCTGCCGGAGCGGGCGCCGCGGGCCAGGTCGACGAGGTTCTGCCGGTAGTCGGGGGCGTTGATGCCGACCTCGGACTCGGAGTCGATGAGCTTGACCCGGGCGCCGTCGGTGTCGTCCAGCTCGATCAGCTTCACGCCCGCGTCCTGGTACGGCTTGAGGACGCTCGGCAGGGGTGCGTGGATGCGCGGGGAGATCGCCAGGTTGTCGCGGTCGTAGCCGGACTTGTCGGTGAACCAGTCGATCCAGGCGCGGGCCGCTTCCTTGTGGGCGGAGTGGATGTTGACCGCCTGGTTGTAGTCGGGGCCGACGACCGCGCAGAACGTCCCGCCGGCCTGGGCCGGGAAGGGCATGAAGCCGATGTCGTCGGGGCTCACCCCGGCCTTCTTCGCCGCGTCCCGGAACTGGATGACCGCCCAGGTGCCGAGCCACTCGGTGGCGATCTGTCCCTTCGCCAACCGGGCTTTGGACGCTTCCCAGTTGGTGGTCGTCGGGTCCTTCTCGGCCAGGCCCTGGTGGACGATGTCGTAGAGCAGCGTGTCACCGACGCGCAGGTCGGCGCCGGGCGCCCACGGGTTGCCGGTCGCGAGTTTCGTGGTGGCCCGGGTGTCGCAGTGCACCGAGCCGTTGACGAAGGTCCAGGCGGTCAGCGGCCACTGGGCGGCGAAGTTGGTGTAGTACGGGATCGCGCCGGTCTTCTGCTTGACGGCCTTCAGGGCGGCGAGGAACCCGGCGGGGGTGGTGGGCCACTCGGTGACGCCCGCCTGCCGCCAGACGCGCTTGTTGTAGACGAAGCCGGGGGTGACGCCGATCGGGCTCTGGCCGTACACCTTGCCGTCGACGGTGGTGAAGTCGGTGAAGCGGTACTTCCTGGACCGTTCGGCCCGGGTGCCGAGGGAGGCGAAGAACCTCGGGTAGTCGCTCTTCTTGATCACCCCGGGGATCATCAGGACGTCACCGTAGTTCTCGGTGTTCATCCGGATCTTGACTTCGGACTCGTAGTCGGTGAGGGCCTGGAACTTCACCTTCACCTTCGGGTACGTCCTGTTGAACTCGGCCGCGTACCGGTCCATCGTGCCGTCCTGCACGAGGTCGGTGCGCTGGGTGAGGACCGTGATGGTCCCGCTCACCTTCGCCGGGTCGGTGGGCGCGGCGGCGTCCTCGCCCCTGGTCGCGCCTCCGGTGCCGGTGCAGCCCGCGAGCAGCAGGGCGGCGGCCGCCAGGGCGGTGGCGAGGGCGGTCGTACGGCGGTTCATGTGCATCAGCTCCGTTCGCGAAATGACGGACGAGCACGTGCGGGGTTGGCTGGTTCGGCACTCTGACAGCGCTTTCCTCAACCGGTAAAGTCCCAATCCCGCCAAGGATGGCAGAACAACGTCCAGTGCTGGCATAGACCGGTTTAGGGAGTGTGCATGCTGGAGGTCACACCGCTCGGCGACGGCTGGATCCTGCGGCACGAGGGGGCGGAGCTGCCCGCCCGGGTGCCGGGGTGCGTGCACACCGATCTGCTCGCGGCCGGGGTGATCCCGGATCCCTTCCTCGGCACGAACGAGCGCGCGGTGGCCTGGGTCGGGCGGCGGGCGTGGACGTACGAGAGGGAGCTGCGCGCGGCCAGCGGCCACCAGCGGACCGATCTCGTCTTCGACGGGCTGGACACCGTCGCCCGGATCACCCTGGACGGCCGGCTCCTCGGCAGCGTACGGAACATGCACCGCTCGTACCGCATCCCCGTCACCGGCCTCACGGGCCGGCTGGCGGTGCGGTTCGAGTCCGCCTACGCCGAGGCGAAGGGGGTGCGCGACCGGCTGGGCGAGCGGCCCGCCGCCTATGCCGAGCCGTACCAGTACCTGCGCAAGATGGCCTGCTCCTTCGGCTGGGACTGGGGGCCCACGCTGGTGACGGCCGGAATCTGGCGCCCGGTGCGGCTGGAGCACTGGTCCACCGCCCGGATCAGCCGGGTCCGGCCGCTCGTGACCGTCGAAGAGGGCACGGGCGTGGTCGAGTTGCACATCGAGGTGGAGCGGACCGGCGTACCGGCCCGGCTCGCGGTCGAGGCCCGGGTGGCCGGCCGGACGGCGCGGGCCGACCTGGCCGGGACGGGCGCGACGGTGCGGGTCCGGGTGCCGGACGTACGGCTGTGGTGGCCGCGCGGGTACGGCGAACAGCCCCTGTACGACATGGAGGTGACGCTCCTGCACGAGGACGCGCCGCTCGATGTGTGGCGGCGCCGGATAGGTTTCCGGACGGTGGAGCTGGACCGCCGGCCGGACGCCCACGGCACCGGGTTCACCCTGGTCGTCAACGGGGAGCGGCTGTTCGCGCGGGGGGTCAACTGGATCCCGGACGACGTCTTCCCGTCCCGGGTCGGCCGCGAGCGGTACCGGGAGCGGCTCGGGCAGGCCGCCGCGGCGGGCGTGGACCTGGTCCGGGTCTGGGGCGGCGGGATCTACGAGAGCGAGGACTTCTACGACGCCTGCGACGAGCTGGGTCTGCTGGTCTGGCAGGACTTCCCGTTCGCCTGCGCGGCCTACCCGGAGGAGGAACCGCTGCGCGGGGAGGTGGAGGCGGAGGCCCGCGAGAACGTCGTACGGCTGATGCCGCATCCCTCACTGGTGCTGTGGAACGGCAACAACGAGAACCTGTGGGGCTTCCGGGACTGGGACTGGGAGCGGCGGCTGGCCGGCCGGTCCTGGGGCGAGGGGTACTACCTGGCGGTGCTGCCGCGCGTGGTGGCCGAGCTGGACCCCACCCGGCCGTACACGGCGGGCAGCCCGTGGTCCGGCTCCTGGGACCGGCACCCCAACGACCCGGCGCACGGCACCCACCACTCCTGGGAGGTGTGGAACCGCGCGGACTACGCCGACTACCGGCTGAGCGTGCCGCGGTTCGTCGCGGAGTTCGGCTGGCAGGCGCCGCCCGCCTACGCCACGCTGCGCCGGGCGCTGCCGGACGAGGCCCCGGCGGCGGACTCCCCCGGCATGCTGCACCACCAGAAGGCGGACGACGGCAACGGCAAGCTGGAGCGCGGGCTCGCCCGCCATTTCGCCACGCCGGTACGGGACTTCGACCGCTGGCACTACCTCACCCAGGTCAACCAGGCGCGGGCGGTGGCCGCCGGGATCGAGCACTGGCGCTCGCACTGGCCGGTGTGCGCGGGCACGGTCGTCTGGCAGCTCAACGACTGCTGGCCGGTGACCTCCTGGGCGGCGATCGACGGGGACGGACGGGAGAAACCGCTCTACCACGAGCTCAGGCGGCTGTACGCGGACCGGCTGCTGAGCCTGCGCGCGGCGGACGGTTCCGTGCAGCTGGCCGCGGTCAACCAGTCCGCCGACGGCTGGACGGGGTCGGTGCGGCTGCGCCGGATGACCGTCGACGGCGCGGTGCTCGGCGAGGCGGGCGTCGAACTGGCCGCCGCGGCGCGGTCGGTGGCGTGGACCGCCGTACCGCCGGAGCTGCTGCCCGCCGGGGCGAAGGAGTTCCTGGTCGCCGACACGGAGGGGCCGGGCGATGCCGAGGGGCTGCGTGCCCTGTACTTCCCCGTGCCGGACCGGGACATCCCGTATCCGCGGCCGGAGTTCGAGGTGGAGGTGGCGCCGGGGGCGGTGACGGTCACGGCCCGGACCCTGGTGCGGGACCTGCTGTTGCAGGCCGACCGGCTGGACCCGGCGGCGCGGGCCGACCGTGGCCTGATCACGCTGCTGCCCGGCGAACGGGTCACGATCGGGGTGTCCGGCTGGCAGACTCCGGATCCGTCCGCCGCCCGGTCCGCCCTGTACTGCATGGAGCCCGCCTGATGAGTCCGACACCGCCGCCCCGCGTCACGATCAAGGATGTCGCCGCGCGCGCCGGGGTGTCCAAGGGGGCCGTGTCGCTGGCGTTCAACCACAAGCCGGGCCTGTCCGAGGCGACCCGGGACCGGATCTTCGCGGCGGCCCGCGAGCTGGGCTGGGCGCCGAGCCACACGGCCCGGTCGCTGGCCGGGGCGCGGGTGGACGTGGTGGGCCTGGCCATCTGCCGGCCGGCCCGGATGCTGGGCCTGGAGCCCTTCTACATGGAGTTCGTGTCCGGGGTAGAGAGCGTGCTGAGCGAGCACTCCTGCTCGCTGCTGCTGCGGCTGGTGCGCAGTCCGGAGGAGGAGGCCGGGCTGCTGGAGTCGTGGTGGCGGGGACGGCACATCGGCGGCGCCATCCTGGTCGACCTGCGCGCGGACGACCCCCGGGTGCCGGTGGCCCGGCGGCTCGGGCTGCCCGCGGTCGCGGTCGGACACCCGTCCCTGACCGGCGGGCTCACCTCGGTGTGGACCGACGACACCACCGCCGTCACCGAGGCGGTGCGCTATCTCGCGGCGCTCGGGCACCGGCGGATCGCCCGGGTGGGCGGCGCGGCGGCCCTCGGCCACACCGGGATCCGGGCGGCGGCCTTCGACGAGGCCGGGCGGGCGCTGGAGCTGGCCGGGGCCTGGCAGGTGGCGACCGACTTCTCCGGCGAGTCGGGGGCGCGGGCCACCCGCTCGCTGCTGACGGCGCCGGCCCGGGACCGGCCGACGGCGATCGTCTACGACAACGACATCATGGCGGTGGCGGGGCTCGCGGTGGCCGCGGAGATGGGGCTGCGGGTGCCGGCCGATGTGTCGCTGCTGGCCTGGGACGACTCGCAGCTGTGCCGGCTGACCCACCCCACGCTGTCGGCGATGAGCCATGACGTGCACGGGTTCGGCGCGGAGGTGGCCAGGACCCTGTTCGGGGACATCGCGGGCGGCGGCCCCGGGTCGCATCCGGTGCCCACTCCGGTGCTGACGCCGAGGGGCTCCACGGCTCCGCCGGGGCCGCCGGTGTCCGCCATCGGGGTGTGACCTTCGCCGCTAAGGCGAACAGGACTGGGCAGCTACATTACTCGGCAGTAGCATGGGCTTAAGCAAGCGCTCAGCGTTCCGCACCCTGGAGGAGAGCCATCGTGCCTCGTACCGTCAGGGACGTCGTCTTCGTCGACGGCGTCCGTACCCCGTTCGGCAAGGCGGGCCCGAAGGGCATCTACCACGAGACCCGCGCCGACGACCTCGTCGTGAAGGCGATCCGGGAGCTGCTGCGCCGCAACCCCGGTCTGGACCCGAAGACGGTGGACGAGGTCGCCATCGCCGCGACCACCCAGATCGGCGACCAGGGGCTGACCATCGGCCGCACGGCCGGCATCCTCGCGGGCCTGCCGCAGTCGGTCCCCGGCTACTCCATCGACCGCATGTGCGCGGGCGCGCTGACGGCGGTCACCACGGTCTCCGGTTCCATCGCCTTCGGCGCGTACGACGTCGCCATCGCCGGCGGTGTCGAGCACATGGGCCGCCACCCGATGGGCGAGGGCGTGGACCCCAACCCGCGGTTCGTCTCCGAGAAGCTCGTCGACGAGTCCGCCCTGTTCATGGGCATGACCGCGGAGAACCTGCACGACCGCTACCCGCAGATCACCAAGCTGCGCGCCGACGAGTACGCGGTGCGCTCGCAGGAGAAGGCCGCCAAGGCGTACGCCAACGGCAAGATCCAGCAGGACCTGGTGCCGATCTCGGTGCGCCGTACCAACCCGGAGGCCGGCGAGACCGGCTGGGGCCTGGTCACCGCCGACGAGCCGATGCGCCCGGGCACGACCCTGGAGAACCTCTCCGGTCTGAAGACGCCGTTCCGCGTCCACGGCCGGGTCACCGCCGGTAACGCGGCCGGTCTGAACGACGGCGCCACCGCGTCGATCGTGGCGAGCGAGGAGTTCGCCCGCGAGCACGGCCTGCCGGTCAAGATGCGCCTGGTGTCGTACGCCTTCGCGGGCGTCGAGCCGGAGGTCATGGGCTACGGCCCAATCCCGGCCACGGAGAAGGCCCTCGCCAAGGCGGGCCTGTCCATCTCCGACATCGGCCTGTTCGAGATCAACGAGGCCTTCGCCGTCCAGGTCCTGGCCTTCCTCGACCACTACGGCATCGCCGACGACGACGCGCGGGTCAACCAGTACGGCGGCGCGATCGCCTTCGGTCACCCGCTCGCCTCCTCCGGCGTCCGTCTGATGACGCAGCTGGCCCGCCAGTTCGAGGAGCAGCCGCACGTCCGCTACGGCCTGACCACCATGTGCGTCGGCTTCGGCATGGGCGCGACGGTCATCTGGGAGAACCCGCACTTCGAGGGGGACAAGTGAGCACCACCGCCGAGCTTCTGAAGCAGGCCTCGGACCTGTTCCCCGACGAGGTCGTCACCAGTGCGCACGTGCGCCACTTCGACCTGCCGTTCGGCGCCGGCCGCTTCGCGCTGATCACGCTGGACAACGGCCTGGACCACACCAAGCCGACCACCTTCGGCCCGGCCTCGCTGGCGAACCTGAACACCGCCATCGACCAGGTCGAGAAGGAGGCCGCCGACGGCACCATCGTCGGTGTCGGCATCACCGGCAAGCCGTTCATCTTCGCGGTCGGCGCCGACCTCAAGGGCGTCGAGCTGCTGAAGGAGCACGAGCACGCGCTCGCCATCGGCAAGGGCGGCCACGACGTCTTCAAGCGCCTCGGCAAGCTGGCCGTGCCGACCTTCGCCTACTACAACGGCGCGGCGATGGGCGGCGGCGTCGAGGTCGGCCTGCACTGCACCTACCGGACCGTCTCCAAGGCGATCCCGGCGTTCTCGCTGCCCGAGGTCTTCCTCGGCCTGGTCCCCGGCTGGGGCGGCTGCACCCTGCTGCCGAACCTGATCGGCGCCGACAAGGCCGTCTCGGTCATCATCGAGAACTCGCTGAACCAGAACAAGCAGCTCAAGGGCGAGCAGGTCTTCGAGCTGGGCATCGCCGACGCGCTGTTCGAGGGCGCCGACTTCCTGGAGCAGTCGCTGCTGTGGACCGCCCAGGTCCTCAAGGGCGACATCCAGGTCGAGCGTCCGGTGATCGACCGCGGCGAGGCCTGGGACCAGGCCGTCGCGCGCGGCCGGTTCATCGCCGACGGCAAGGTGCACGGCGCGGCCCCGGCCGCCTACCGCGCCCTGGACATCATCGCCGCCGCCAAGAACGGCGACTTCCAGCAGGGTTACGACGCCGAGGACCAGGCGCTCGCCGACCTGATGATGGGCGGTGAACTGCGCTCCGGCATCTACGCGTTCAACCTGGTGCAGAAGCGCGGCAAGCGCCCGGCCGGCGCCCCGGACAAGAGCCTGGCCCGCCCGGTCACCAAGGTCGGTGTCGTCGGCGCCGGTCTGATGGCCAGCCAGCTCGCGCTGCTCTTCCTGCGCCGCCTGGAGGTGCCGGTCGTGCTGACCGACATCGACCAGGAGCGCGTCGACAAGGGTGTGGGCTACGTCCACGCCGAGATCGACAAGCTGCTCGGCAAGGGCCGTATCAACCAGGACAAGGCCAACCGCCTCAAGGCGCTGGTCACCGGTGTCCTGGACAAGGCCGAGGGCTTCGCGGACGCGGACTTCATCATCGAGGCCGTGTTCGAGGAGATGGGTGTCAAGCAGAAGGTGTTCGCGGAGGTCGAGGCGGTCGCCCCGGCGCACGCGATCCTCGCCACCAACACCTCCTCCCTCTCCGTCACGGAGATGGCCTCCAAGCTCCAGCACCCCGAGCGGGTCGTCGGCTTCCACTTCTTCAACCCGGTCGCGATCCTGCCGCTGCTGGAGATCGTCCGCGGTGAGCGCACCGACGACGCCTCGCTGGCGACCGCGTTCGCGGTGGCCAAGAAGCTGAAGAAGACCGCGGTCCTGGTCAAGGACGCCCCGGCGTTCGTCGTGAACCGCATCCTGACCCGCTTCATGGGCGAGATCCAGAACGTCATCGACGAGGGCACCCCGGTCGCCGTCGCCGAGAAGGCGATCGAGCCGCTGGGCCTGCCGATGTCGCCGCTGGTCCTGCTGGAGCTGGTCGGCCCCGCGATCGGCCTGCACGTCTCGGAGACCCTCAACAAGGCGTTCCCGGACCGCTTCACGGTCTCCCCGAACCTCAAGGCGGTCGTGGAGGCGGGCAAGCGCGGCTTCTACGTCTACGACAGCGGCAAGCCGGAGCTGGACCCGGAGGTCGTCGCGCTGCTGAAGCAGGGCGACAGCGTCCTGACCGAGGAGCAGGTGCGCGAGCGCGTGCTGAACGCGGTGACGCAGGAGATCGGGCTCATGCTCGACGAGGGCGTCGTCGCCGAGGCCCAGGACATCGACCTGTGCCTGATCACCGGCGCCGGCTGGCCCTTCCACCTGGGCGGCATCACGCCGTACCTGGACCGTGAGGGCGTCTCGGAGCGGGTGAACGGCAAGCGGTTCCTCGCCCCGGGCGTGGCGAGCGTCCCGGCGTAACACCGGTACGACAGCGAAGGGCCCCCGCCGCGGCGGGGGCCCTTTCCTGCTCTTTCCCTCTGCTCAGACCTGGCGCCACGCCTCCAGAGCCAGTCCCGGCTCGTCCTTGCGCCGGGTGAGCAGCAGCCGGCCGGTGGACGGCGACAGGGTCGCGGCCACCACCCGGTCGTCCGCGTCCTTGGTCAGGGCCACCAGCGCGTCGACGGGCAGCTGCGGGCCCGACTCCGTCCACCAGGCGCCCGCCGACTCCTGCTCCGAGGGATAGGCGGCGAAGGCGACCCGGCCGTTCTCCGAGCGCTGGGCGAGCACCGTGCAGTCGTAGCCGTCGAGTTCGCAGCGGACCGCGGCGACCGGGCCGGGGCCCGCCGCACGCACCAGGACCACCGGCTTGCCACCGGGACGCCAGGCGCACAGGTCGCCCGAGGGATCCGTGTAGAAGAGGGTCGTACGCTCGGCGGAGGTGGCCAGGGCGCGCAGCGTGCCCGGGCGGACCGGGGCCTTCAGCGGCTCCTGCATGACCGGCGTGGCGCCCGGCTTCTCCTGGCGCCAGTGCAGGACGCCGTCGGGGACGGCCGCGTACACCTCCACCAGGCCGGACTCGCCGGTCACCGCCGCCAGCCCGTCCTGGACCTTGCTGCCGCGCAGATCCCGCCAGGGTTCCCAGCCGCCCGTCTCCTTCTGGGCGACATGGTGCACTCCGGCGCCGTTGTTGCGGACGAACACATGGGCGCGGCCCTGGGCGTCGACCGTGACGGCGGGGGTGCCCGTCCGGTCGCCCTTCTTCTTCGGGTGCCCGATCGGGTTCCAGTCCAGGGGCGCGAGCAGCGGGCGGAAGTGCGTGGAGTGCACCAGGCCCGACTCGCCCTCGACCGTCGGCCGCCAGGCCACCAGGTGGGCATAGCCGTCGGCACCCCCGCCGACGCCCACCGAGGGGTGCAGCCGCTGATCGCCGCCCGCCCTGCGCGGGGCGGTCCAGGGGCCGCCGGGGATCTGCTCCGCCCTGGTGAGGACGGCATCGCCCGACAGCTGGTAGACAGTGAGTCGGCCGTCTCGGCCGCACAGAAGCCAGTCGCCGTTCACCGGTTCACTCTAACCGTGCTGCTCGAAGCGGCAGCGGGTGGGCCCGACGGCCCGTGGAGGGGGCGCCCGCTGCCGGCGGCCGGAAGCGGGAAGACCCGCGCACGTCCTGTCAGTTCGCGGCGGGGACCGGGTCGCGGGTGGGTCCGGGCACCGCCGCGGGGGCGGGCGTCTGCTGGGGATCGGGCTCGGCGGTCACCGTGGAGGGAGCGTAGGGGATCTCTCCGCGCAGGACGGCCTTGGCGCGGTCCGTGTCGAGCTCGCCCTCCCAGCGGGCGACGGCCAGGGTGGCGACGCCGTTGCCGACCAGGCTGGTCAGGGCGCGGGCCTCGGACATGAACCGGTCGACGCCGAAGATCAGCGCGAGGGCGGTGACCGGGACGTGCGGGACGGCGCTGAGAGTCGCGGCCAGGGCGATGAAGCCGGAGCCGGTGACGCCCGCGGCGCCCTTGGAGGTGAGCAGCATGACGGCGAGCATGGTCAGCTGCTGGGTGAGGGTGAGGTCGATACCGAGGGCCTGGGCGAGGAAGACCGAGCCCATGGTCAGGTAGATGGCGGTGCCGTCGAGGTTGAAGGAGTACCCGGCGGGCAGCGTGATGCCGACGACCGGTTTCGAGGCGCCCACGTGCTGGAGCTTGGCCATCATGCGCGGCAGGACGGGCTCGGTGGAGGAGGTGCCCAGGACGATCAGCAGTTCCTCCTTGATGTAGCGCAGGAAGGGCAGCAGCCGCAGCCCGTTCAGGCGCATCACGGTCCCGAGGACGACCAGGACGAAGAGGAGGGCGGTCAGCCAGAACGAGCCGACCAGCAGGGCCAGATGGCGCAGGGTGCCCAGGCCGTAGTGGCCGATGGTGAAGGCCATCGAGCCGAACGCGCCGAGGGGGGCGAGCCTCATGATCCAGCGGATGAGCGTGAACAGGACCGTGGAGAACTTCTCGATGCCCCGGGCGATGTTCAGGCCGGCCTCTCCGCTGGCGTGCAGGCCGAAGCCGAACAGCACGGACACCAGCAGCACCGGCAGGATCTGGTTGCCGCTCAGGGCACTGACCAGGGTGGCCGGGATGACGGACAGCAGGAACCCGGCGAAGCCCTCGTGGGCCGTGGTGGCCTCCGGCGGCAGGCCCTTGGCGGACAGGGTCGACGGGTCGATGTGCAGACCGCTGCCCGGCTTGACGACGTTGACGACGACCAGGCCGATCACCATGGCCACGGTGGTCAGCACCTCGAAGTAGACCAGAGCCTTCAGGCTCACGCGGCCGACCGCGCGGGCGTTGCCCATGGAGGCGATGCCGTGGACGACCGTGCAGAAGATGACCGGCGCGATGAACATCTTCACCAGCGCGATGAAACCGTCGCCGAGCGGCTTGAGGTCGGCGCCGACGGACGGCCACAGCCCGCCCACGGCGGCGCCGAGGAGGACGCCGATCAGACACTGGACGTAGAGGTGGGACAGCATCCGGCGGATGCGGCCGGGTGGTGCGGTGACGGTACCCGGGGCGGCGTCGTTGCGGCTCATGCGGGGCGTCCTTCCAGGACGGGAACGAGGAGTTCGGCTCGGGCGATACGCCGGGCGGCGCGGTGCAGCAGCACCGTGGGGGACGCGCCGTCCGGTGCGGGGACGGCTCGGGCGGCGATCACGCCGGCGGGGGTGCCCAGGCGCAGCGTGCCATCGGCGGTCTGCCGGGCGACGCGGTGGGCGAGGGTGCCGGGGGTGGCGGCGGCCGTGGTCAGGGCCACGGCGGAGGTCAGGCCGATCGCCGGGTGCGGGGCGTGCATGGAGACCATGCGTACGGCCAGGTCGTACTCGTCCTGGTTGACGAGTGTGCCGTGAGTGGTGCGGTAGGGGGCGGGGCGGGCGACGATGCCCACCTTCGGCACCGCGTGGCTGACCGGATCGCCCTCGCGGGCCAGGCCCATGGCCAGCGCCGCCTGGCGGCGCAGCAGGGTCAGCGCGGGCACTGCGGCGGCGAACGCGGTGAGGGATTCCGTGCCGTCGAGGCCGAACGCCTTGGCCTCGAACAGGGCGGCCGGCGCACCGGCGTCCACCAGGGTCGCCTCGACGGGACCGTCCGGGCCGGTCAGTTCGTCCAGTGCCCGGCCGGTCGGCAGAGCGCGGCCGGTCGTCGAGCCCGCCGGGTCCTCGAACCCGAGCAGGACCGGAACGCCCGGTGCCGAGGTGCCCGGCACCACGGCCGTGCCCTCCTCCGGGGCCAGGCCCCCAGGGGTGGGGATCGTGCCGGTGAGGCGGGCCCCGGTGTTGACGTTGAGCATGCGGACGGTGGTGGTGTCCGACGTGATCGGCACGAGGTCGTGGTGGACGGCGTACAGGGCCACGGCGGTGGCGCAGTTGCCGCAGTTGCTGGCCCACTCCACCCGCTCGTCGCCGATGCCGACCTGGGCGAAGGCGTACTCGACATCCACACCGGGCCGGGTCGACGCCTGGACGACGGCGGCCTTGGAGGTGGTGGAGGAAGCGCCGCCCACGCCGTCGATCTGGCGGGGGTCGGCGGCGTTGAAGGCGGCGAGCAGCAGGGCATCGACGTCCACGCCCGTGGCGGCCACGTCACGGTGGTCGAAGAGCCAGCACTTGCTGGTTCCACCCCGGATCATTTCGCCCTTCAGACGCAGCACAGCCGACTCCTCACAGACAGGGAAGGGGAAGCCCACCGACGGTCTCGCCGCGGCGTGGTGTCCTCCACGGTGGGTTACGGCAGCGTGAAGTACAATCTCGGAAATCTTTATGGCTATTAAGGTGAAGTGAACGCTGGAGGTGGCGGCATGCTCGACGTCCGGCGCATCCTGCTGTTCACGGAGGTCGCCCGGCGCGGCTCGGTGACAGCGACCGCGCGCGCCCTCAACTACACACCGTCAGCGGTGTCGCAGCAGATCAGCCGCCTGGAAGCGGAGGCGGGACAGCCCCTGCTGGAACGCCACGCCCGGGGCGTCACCGTCACCGACGCCGGACGGGCGCTGGCCGAACGGGGGGAACGGATCGAACGCGAACTGCGGGCCGCGGAAAACGAACTCGCCGACTTCGCCGGCCTGCGCGCGGGCACCCTGCGCATCGGCACCTTCCCCACCGTCGGCGCCTCGCTCCTCCCGCAGGCCGTGACCGCCTTCCGGGACGCCCACCCCGACGTACGGCTGACCGTCCGCAGCGCCCGCATCGCCGGACTCTGGACCATGCTGGAGAACCGGGAGATCGAGATGTCGCTGATGTGGGACTACGACTGGAGCCGCATCGACCGGGAGGACATCGTCATCACCCCCCTCCTCGATGACCCGCCGGCCCTTCTGGTCAGCGACCACCATCCCCTCGCCGGCCGTCACACCGCCTCACTCGCCGACTTCGCACACGACCCCTGGATCACCCGCGCCGACCATCACCCGGTGGCCGAGGCCCTGGTCCGCGGCTGCCGCGCCGCCGGCTTCGAACCGCACATCGCCTACGAGGCCCACGACTACCAGGAAGCCCAGGCCATGGTCGCCGCCGGCATCGGCGTCGCCCTCGCCCCCACCCTCGCTCTGGAGGGCATCCGACCCGGCGTCGACGTCCTGCCCCTGAAGCCGCCGGCCCCCATCCGCCGTATCCTCCTGGTCCGTATGGCCGACCACGCGCTCACCCCCGCCGCCCTGACCTTCGCCGGACTCCTCCGTGACGCCGCTGCGGCCCGAACCCCTTGATGACACCCTGACGCCATGACCGACGCCCTTCCCCTCCCCCTCCTCCTCGTCGACGGCGCCAATGTCGTCGGGTCCGTGCCCGACGGCTGGTGGCGGGACCGCCGGGCCGCCGCCGAGCGGCTGCGCGACCGGCTGGTGCCGTACGCGCGCTCCGGTGTGGCGGGGCTGGGCGGGCCGGTGGAGCTGGTGCTGGTCCTGGAGGGCGCGGCCCGGGGGGTGGCCGCCGTACCCGGGGTGCGGATCGAGGAGGCGTCCGGCAGCGGCGACGACCGGATCGTGGACCTCGCGGCGGCGGCCGGCGACCGCCCGTGCCTGGTCGTCACCGCCGACCGCGAGCTGCGCCGCCGGGTGACCGAGCTGGGCGCGGAGGTGACGGGACCGCGCGCGGTGCTCGGCTGAGGATGTCCTACGGCGCGTTTCCCGGGGGCGGCTGCGGGACTTCCCCGGCCGGGGTCTGCTCGCGCAGGGCGAGGCGGCTGTGGGTGCGGCCGTAGAAGAAGTAGACCGCGAAGCCGATGACCATCCAGATCGCGAACCGGAGCCAGGTCTCGGCCGGCAGGTTGAGCATCAGCCACAGCGAGGCGCACACCGACAGGATCGGGACGAACGGCACCCACGGGGTGCGGAAGGCGCGCGGCAGGTCGGGACGGGTCCGGCGGAGGATGATCACGCTGATCGCGACGACGACGAACGCGAACAGGGTGCCGATGTTGACCAGTTCGGCCAGCTGGCTGAGGCTGGTGAAGCCGGCCACGATCGCGATGATCACGCCGAGCAGGATGGTGGGCCGGTGCGGGGTCTTGAACCGGGGGTGGACGCGGGAGAAGAAGCGGGGCAGCAGGCCGTCCCGGCTCATCGCGAAGAAGACCCGGGTCTGGCCGAGGAGCAGGATCATGCAGACGGTGGTCAGACCGACGGCCGCGCCGAAGCTGATCACGCCCGCGTACCAGGGGTGGCCGATGGCCTTGAACGCGTCGGCCAGCGGCGCGGCCACCGACAGCCTGGTGTACTTCTCCATGCCGGTGACGACGATGGACACGGCGACGTAGAGCACCGTGCAGATGAGCAGGGAGCCGAGGATGCCGCGCGGCATGTCCCGCTGCGGGTTGCGGGTCTCCTCGGCGGCCGTGGCGACGATGTCGAAGCCGATGAAGGCGAAGAACACCACCGAGGCCGCGGTGAAGATGCCCATCACACCGAAGTTGGCGGGCGCCCAGCCGAACATCAGCTGGATCAGCGGGGCCTTGAGACTGCCGCCGGCCGGCACCGGCTGGGCCGGCGGGATGAACGGCGAGTAGTTGGCGGACTTGACGAAGAAGGCGCCGGCGACGATCACGATGAGGACGACGGCCACCTTGACGGCCACCACCAGCGAGGTGATCCGGGCCGACAGCTTCATGCCGAGGACCAGGATGGCGGTCAGCACCAGGACCAGGGCGGCGGCGAGGATGTCGAAGCCGAAGCCGGAGGCGTTGTCCCGGCCGGACAGATAGGCGGGCAGGTGCCAGCCGGCGTTGTCCAGCAGCGAGCGGATGTAGCCGGACCAGCCGACGGCCACCACCGCCGTGCCGAGCGCGAACTCCAGGACCAGGTCCCAGCCGATGATCCAGGCGGGCAGCTCGCCCAGCGAGGCGTAGCTGAAGGTGTACGCCGAACCGGCCACGGGGACCGTGGAAGCGAACTCGGCATAGCAGAGGGCGGCGAGCGCACAGACCACGCCGGCCGCGACGAAGGCCAGGGACACCGCCGGACCGGCGTTGTTCTTGGCGACCTGTCCGGTGAGGACGAAGATGCCGGTGCCGATGATGACACCGACGCCGAAGACGGTCAGGTCGAGCGCGGAGAGGGACTTCTTGAGTGAATGCTCCGGCTCCTCGGTGTCCCGGATGGACTGCTCGACGTTCTTCGTCCTGAACAGCGTGCTGCTCACGTACCTACCTCCCACGCAGAGGGTCGGGAAGCGTATGCCCGGCACTGGCAGGTTCACGCAAGCGGGCCGGTTCCGCCACCGCAGAAAGCGGCGCAACCGGCCCGGGAGGGTGCGTACGGCGTCAGTCGCGCGCCGGTTCGACGGAGTCGACGGCGTCCGCCGGACGGTCGAACCTGCCGTCGAGCTTGGCGACCAGCCCGGTGACCTGGCGGGCGATGTCGGGGGCGGTCAGCCCGATCTCGGCGAGCACCTCGGCACGGGAGGCGTGGTCCAGGAAGCGCGGCGGGATGCCGAAGTCACGCAGCGGTACGTCCACGCCCGCGTCCCGCAGGGCCTGGGCGATGGCGGAGCCGACACCGCCGACCCGGCTGTTGTCCTCGACGGTGACGACGACCCGGTGCCGCTCGGCCAGCGGGGCCATCGCCTCGTCGACGGGCTTGACCCAGCGCGGGTCGACCACGGTGGTGGAGATGCCCTGCCTGTCGAGCAGTGCGGCGACCTCCAGGCACATCGGGGCGAGGGCGCCGACCGAGACCAGCAGCACGTCCGGCTTGTCGGTGCCGGGCTCGCGCAGCACGTCCATGCCGCCGACCCGGCCCACGGCGGGTACCGCGGGGCCGACCGCGCCCTTGGAGAAGCGCACCACGGTCGGCGCGTCCTCGACGGCCACGGCCTCGCGCAGCTGGGCGCGGACCTGGTCGGCGTCGCGCGGGGCGGCCAGCCGCAGCCCGGGCACGACCTGGAGGATCGACATGTCCCACATGCCGTTGTGGGAGGCGCCGTCGGTGCCGGTGACGCCGGCCCGGTCCAGCACGAAGGTGACGCCGCACTTGTGCAGGGCCACGTCCATCAGCACCTGGTCGAAGGCGCGGTTGAGGAAGGTGGCGTACACCGCGAAGACCGGGTGCACCCCGGCGTAGGCGAGACCGGCGGCGGAGACGGCGCCGTGCTGCTCGGCGATGCCGACGTCGTACACGCGGTCGGGGAAGCGCTTGGCGAACTTGTCCAGGCCGACCGGCTGGAGCATGGCCGCCGTGATGGCGACGATGTCCTCCCGCTCCTCGCCCAGCTTCACCATCTCCTCGCCGAACACGGAGGTCCAGTCGGCGCCGGAGGTGGCGATCGGCAGACCGGTGTCCGGGTGGATCTTGCCGACGGCGTGGAAGCGGTCCGCCTCGTCCTGGAGGGCCGGCTGGTAGCCGCGGCCCTTCTCGGTCAGGCAGTGCACGATCACCGGGCCACCGAACCGCTTGGCGCGGGCCAGCGCCGACTCCAGCGCCTCGATGTCGTGGCCGTCGATCGGGCCGACGTACTTCAGGCCCAGGTCCTCGAACATGCCCTGCGGGGCGATGAAGTCCTTCAGGCCCTTCTTCGCGCCGTGCAGGGTCTCGTACAGCGGCTTGCCGACGACCGGGGTCTTCTCCAGCACCTCCCTGGTGCGGGCGAGGAACCGCTCGTAGCCGTCGGTGGTGCGCAGGGTCGCCAGGTGGTTGGCGAGGCCGCCGATGGTCGGCGCGTACGAGCGCTCGTTGTCGTTGACGACGATGACCAGGGGGCGGTCCTTGGCGTCGGCGATGTTGTTCAGCGCCTCCCAGGCCATACCGCCGGTGAGCGCGCCGTCACCGATGACCGCGACGACCCGGCTGTCCCGCTGCTTGAGCTGGTTGGCCTTGGCGATGCCGTCGGCCCAGCCGAGCACCGTGGAGGCGTGGCTGTTCTCGATGACGTCGTGCTCGGACTCGGCCTGCGCGGGGTAGCCGGACAGGCCGCCCTTCATCTTGAGCTTGGAGAAGTCCTGCCGGCCGGTGAGCAGCTTGTGCACGTAGGACTGGTGGCCGGTGTCCCAGAGCACCTTGTCCTTCGGGGAGTGGAAGACGCGGTGCAGGGCGATGGTCAGCTCGACCACACCGAGGTTGGGACCGAGGTGACCGCCGGTCTTCGAGACGGCCTCGACGAGGAAGCTCCGGATCTCCTCTGCCAGCTGGTCCAGCTCCTCCAGGCTGAGCCGGTCCAGATCGCGCGGTCCCCTGATGCGGGTCAGCAGCGGCACCCCGTGCCTCCTTGCAATAGAGCTGATCGAGCTTGTTACCGGACTCGCCAGAGTCTAATGTTCCGACTTTGCGGCACACGACAGCCCTGGCAATTTGCGGCTCCGGCAACACAAAAAGGGGCGTGGGGCTGTATCGGCCCCACGCCCGTTCGGTGAGACGGCGCTGTTACGCGCGTCCCGCCGTCTTCTGCGTCTTCCGGGTGATCGAGTCGATCACGACGGTGGTCAGCAGCACCGCGGCGGTGATCATGTACTTCACCGGCTCGGCGATGGACTCCAGCTGGAGGCCGTACTGGATCGAGACGATCACCAGCACACCCAGCAGCGCGTTCCAGGTGCGGCCGCGGCCGCCGAACAGCGAGGTACCGCCGATCACCGCGGCGGCGATCGCGTTCATCAGCAGGTCACCGGTACCGGCGCTCTGGTTGGCCGACGCGATCTTCGAGGCCAGGAACAGACCGCCGATCGCCGCGAAGCCACCGGAGATCGCGAACACGGAGATCCGCACCGCGGTGACGTTGATGCCCGCGCGCCGCGAGGCCTCGACGCTGCCGCCGAGAGCGAAGATCTTGCGGCCGTAGGCGGTACGGCGCAGCAGGAAGTCCGTGCCGACCAGGAAGGCCAGGAAGACGACCGTGGCCAGCGGCAGGCCCTTCCACTGGTTGTACATGTAGGCGGCGGCGAAGGCGATCACGGCCAGCAGCGCGGTGCGCAGCAGGGTGTCGCTGAGCGGCCGGGACGGGACGCCCACGGCCTCCCGGCGCCGGTTGCTCAGGAAGGAGGTGAGGAAGAACACCGCGACCACGACGACCGCGAGCCCGTAGGCGGCGGCGACGTCGGAGAAGTAGTACGTGGTGAGTTTGCCGACCAGACCGTTGGGGTCGAGGTTGATCGTGCCGTCCGCGCCCAGCACCTTCAGCATGAAGCCGAGCCAGAACAGCAGACCGGCCAGCGTCACGGCGAAGGCGGGGGCGCCGAGCACCGCGAAGAAGAAGCCGTGCAGCGCGCCGATGGCGACACCGGCGGCGACGGCGACCAGCACGGCCGCCCACTCGGGCCAGCCCTGGTTCACCGCGAGGACACCGGCGAGGGCGCTGGCCGCGCCGCTGACCGAGCCGACCGACAGGTCGATCTCGCCGAGCAGCAGCACGAACACGATGCCGACCGAGATCATGCCCGTGCCGACCATCGTGATGGTGATGTCGTTGATGTTCTGCGCGGACAGGAAGTTCGAGTTCAGGACCTGGAAGATCACACAGATGATCGCGAGGCCCACGACGACCGGCAGGGAGCCCAGCTCGCCGGCCTTCATCTTGCGCTTGAACTCGTCCCAGTAGCCGAGGATGCCTTCCTGGCGGACCAGCAGCCGGGGGTCGACCGCGGCGACGGAGGGCACCGCGGCCTCGGGGTTCTCCACCGCCTGCGCCGTCTCGGCGCTCTTGTCGAGGCTCGCCTTGTCGGCGTTCGCGGAGGTCTTGTCGATGCTCACTTGGAAACCTCCCCGGTCGTGCGCGCCGCACGGCGGGTCACGGCGTTGTCGGTGGCGCCCGTGATGGCGGAGATGATCTCCTCCTGGGAGGTCGTCTTGACCTCGAAGACGCCGTTGTTGCGGCCGAGGCGCAGGACGGCGACCTTGTCGGCCACCGCCTTCACGTCCGCCATGTTGTGGCTGATGAGGATGACGGCGAGGCCGCGCTCACGCAGCCGCTCGACCAGGTCGAGGACCTGGGCGGTCTGCTCCACGCCGAGGGCGGCGGTGGGCTCGTCGAGGATCACCAGCTTGGGGTCGCCGAGCATGGAGCGGGCGATGGCCACGGTCTGGCGCTGACCGCCGGAGAGCGAGGCGATCGGGATGCGGACGCTGGGGATGCGGATCGAGAGCGTGGTGAGCAGCTCGCGGGAGCGGCGCTCCATCTCGACCTCGTCCAGGACGCCCCACTTCTTCAGCTCTCGGCCGAGGAAGAGGTTGCCGACGACATCGATGTTGTCGCACAGCGCGAGGTCCTGGTAGACCGTCGCGATGCCCAGGGCCTGGGCGTCGTGCGGACGGGCGATGGTGACGGGCTTGCCGTCCCACTCGATGGCACCCTCGTCGATCGGGTGCACGCCGGCGATCGTCTTGACCAGCGTGGACTTTCCGGCGCCGTTGTCGCCGACCAGGGCGACCACCTCACCGGCGTGGACCTCAAGCTCTACGTCGGTGAGCGCCTGAACGGCACCGAATCGCTTGGAGACCCCGCGCAACGCCAGCACGGGCGTAGCGGACACGTGAACCATCTCCTTCGCCGCCTGACCCGGCGGGAGGTTGTGCAGAAAGTTTGGGGGGTAGTTCCGTCCGGCGCCCCGCGCCGAGCTTGCGGGGCTGTATGAGTGCGCGGGGCACCGGAGGAGCTTGGGCGGCCGGCCGTGTTCCCCAGGGGCATTCAAGAGCGGATGCCCGTTTCAGGGAAGGGACCGGGCCGGGTGACCGAAGGTCGGTCCGCCTACTGGAGGCCGATCTTCTTGCAGGCGTCCTTGTAGTCGGCGGTGCAGATCTCGTTGACCGTGTACACGCCGTCCTTGACGACGGTGTCCTTGATGTTCGCCTGGGTCAGCGAGGTGACCGGGACGAGCACCGAGGGGACGTCCTTCTGGGAGGTGCTGGAGACCTTGTCCTTGGCGACGGAGTCCAGCGACTTGCCCTGGGCGAGCGCGACGGCCATCTCGGCGGCGGCGTCGGCCTCGGGGGCGTACGGCTTGTAGACGCTCATGTACTGGGTACCGGCGACGATGCGCTGCACACCGGCCAGCTCGGCGTCCTGGCCGGTGACCGGGACCTTGATGCCCGCGGCGTTCAGGGCGGTGATGATACCGCCGGCCATGCCGTCGTTGGCGGAGTAGACGCCCGCGATCTTGTCCTTGCCGACCGCGGAGATCGCCGCCTCCATCTCGGAGTTGGCGTTGTCCGGCGACCACTCCTTGGTGTCGTACTCCTTGGCGATGGTCACCTTGCCGTCGAGGACGGAGTGCGCGCCCTTCTTGAACTGGGCGGCGTTCGGGTCGGTGATCGAGCCGTTGATCATGACGATCTTGGAGGACTTGGTGGCCTTGCTGCCCATGGCCTTCAGCAGGGCCTGGCCCTGGGTCTTGCCGACCTCCTCGTTGTCGAACGAGGTGTAGGCGCTGATCGGGCCCTCGGCGAGGCGGTCGTAGGCGACGACCTTGATGCCGGCGTCCACGGCCTTCTGCACGGAGTTCTGGATGGCCTTGGCGTCGACGGCGTCCACGATCAGGACGTCCACCTTGTTGGTGACCATCGTGTCGACCTGCTGGGCCTGAAGGTTCGCGTCCTGGCGGGCGTTGTTGTACTGAATGGTCGCCTTGCCGTGCGTCAGCTCGCTGATCTTCTTCTCGATCAGCGGGCGGTCGAACTTCTCGTAACGCGCGGTCTTGTTCTCCGGAAGCAGGAGACCGACCTTGATGTTGTCGCCCTTCGGGGCCGACGAGGAAGAGGTGCCGCCCTTCGACTCCTTGGCACTGCCACAGGCGGCCAGCGAGACGGCCATGGCACCCGCGGCAACGGCAACGGCGGCACGACGCATACGTGCGTTCACTTCAGAAACCTCCCTGACGAGGCCGCGTCGTTGCGGCCGAGGTGGCTGGAAGTCAACTCGGCCACACGTGCGACGTCAAGAAGTAAATCCTTAACGAGATGGCAACGGTGCCATCCGTTCTCTAAGTGAAGGCAGGGGTGGCGACCGGCGGAGTGCCGTCCAAAAGGGTTGAATCACCCATCTCGCTGAGGGCGAGGGCGAGCGCCCCCAGCACCTCCGCGCGACCACCAAGTGCCCCGGGGAGAACGGACAGTTGGCGCGCCGCGCTGGGGATGGCGTAGCGGCCGACGGACTCCCTGATCGGCCCGAGCACCAGCTCACCGGCCTCGGCGAGATCACCGCCGAGCACCACGCGGCTCGGGTTCAGCAGATTGCAGAGATTGGCCACTCCACTGCCGATGTGGCGGCCGACGTCGGCGATCACCCGACGGCAGCCCGGGTCACCGTCCCTGGCCAGCCGTACGACGCCCTCCATGGTGAGGTCGGGGCCGTGACTGGGCTGGAGCAGCGGCAGCACATAGCGCGCGGCCGCGAAGGTCTCCAGGCAGCCGCGGTTTCCGCAACGGCAGACCGGACCGGATTCATCGAGTGTAATATGTCCTATTTCGCCCGCAGTGCCACCCGGGCCGCGGTAGATCTTCCCGTCGATGACCAGACCGGCGCCGACACCGCTCGCGACCTTGATGTACGCGAGGTCGCGCACCCCCCGGCCGGCGCCCCAGACCAGCTCGCCGAGGGCGCCGAGGTTGGCGTCGTTGTCCACGTGCACCGGCACGCCGAGCCGCTCGCGCAGCTCCTCGGCGGGCTTGGTGCCGCCCCAGCCCGGCAGGATCGCGGTCGAGCCCAGGGTCCCCGACTCCACGTCGATCGGGCCCGGCACGCCGAGCCCCACCCCGGCCACCTTGGACCGGTCCACGCCCGTTGCTGCGATCAGGCGACTGACCAGCTCCTCGGCCCGGTCGAAGCCCTGCGCGGCGGAGGCGTCGACGTCCAGCGGCTCGGACTCCTCGGCCAGCACCTGGTGGGCGAGGTTGCCGATCGCGACGCGCAGATGGGTATGCCCGAAATCGACGCCGATGACGATGCCGGCGTCCCCGCTCAGACTGACGCTGCGGGCGCGCCGCCCGCCCGCCGAGGTGGGCGTGACCTCGACGGTTCCGCCGTCCTTCAGCTCCCGCACGATATTGGAGACGGTCGCGGCGGACAGACCGGTCGTCCGCGCGATCTCCGCCTGCGTGAGGGACCCGGCCAGCCGTACGGCCCGGACCACCCGCTCCAGGTTGGCTCGGTGCAGCGACGACTGCGACCCTGGAGTCTCCACGACGACCTCCTGAGCGCGGGGCCGCTTCGGCGAGGCCCCGCGTATGTCCAACTAGTGAACTCTAAGCTGAGCTGTTCGGGTCGCCTTCCGTCAAGAGGTTGAACCGTTTCCGGGGACCCGGACATACGCGTGCACGCCGCCCCCGAAGGGAAGCGGCGTGCGTACGAGCGGTCGCGCGGCGTCACCGCACAGCGGCCCCCGGGGCTACTTCAGCGCCCCCGCGGTCAGCCCCTGGACCACCTGGCGCTGGAAGACGATGTACGCCCCGAGCACCGGCAGCATGGCCATCACCAGGCCCGCGAACAGGCCGGACCAGTCACCCTTGTAGCCCTGGCTGACCGCCAGCTGGACCAGACCCTGGGTGAGGACGTGCTTGTCGGGGTCCGTGTTGAGCACCGTAGGCAGCATGTACTGGTTCCACTGGCCGAGGAAGTTGAAGATCCCCACGCTGATCAGGCCGGGCTTGGCCATCGGGAGCATGATCTGGAAGAACGTTCGCGTATGCGAAGCTCCGTCCACGAAGGCGGCCTCCGCCACCGAGGTGGGCAGCGTACGGAAGAAGGCCGTCAGGAAGAACACCGTGAACGGCAGCGAATACGCGATGTAGACCAGGATCAGGCCGTGGAGCGTGTTCAGCAGGCCCATGTTGTTGACCACGAAGAACAGCGGCACCAGCGCCAGCATGATCGGGAAGCTCATGCCGCCGACGAACAGGAAGTAGATGAACCGGTTGCCCGGGAAGTCGAAGCGGGCCAGGACATAGGCCGCCATCGAGCCGAGCACCAGCGTGCCGACGAGCGAGCCGCCCACCACCAGGACGGTGTTGAGGAAGTAGTCGCTCATGTTGGCGTCGGTCCAGGCCCTGGCCCAGTTGTCGAAGTGCAGCGTGTGCGGCAGGGCCCAGGGCGAGCTGAAGATCGAGCGGTCGTCCTTGAAGGAGGTCATCACCGCCCACAGCAGCGGCATCACCACCATGATCGCCCAGATGACCAGCACCCCGTGGGAGAAGGCGTTGAGGACACCGCCCTCCCGCTGCGGACGGGCGGGCCGCGGCGGCGGGACGTCGGCCTTGGAGACGGTCGCGCCGGACTCGGCCGGCAGCGGGGCGGGGGTCTCGGTCGTCTTCATCGCTTCAGAACTCCAGCCGCTCGCGACGGCCCAGCTTCATCACGATCGCCGCGAAGGCGAGCGTGACCACGAGCAGGGCGACGCCGATGGTGGTGGCGTAGGCGGCCTGACCGTCCCGGAACGCCTTCTGGTACACGTACAGGACCAACACGGTGGTCGAGTAGTCGGGCCCGCCCGGTCCGGTCGTCATGATCTGCACGACCGCGAAGGACTCGGCGCCGAGCGCGAGGATGCCCATGTACACCCAGCCGGACTGCACGGTGTCCCACAGCAGCGGCAGGGTGAGCCGGAAGAACGTGGTGGCCCGGCTCGCCCCGTCCAGCAGCGCCGCCTCGTACAGCTCGGCCGGGATCGAGGCCATGCCCGCGGAGAACAGGACCACGAAGAACCCGACCGTGGACCAGACGAGCACCGCCATCACACACCACAGTGCGAGATCGGGGTCGCCCAGCCAGAGCGGCTGGACGGAGCCGAGGCCGATCCCCCGCAGGACGGAGTTGACCGCGCCGCTGTCCGGGTTGTACGCGAACTGGAACAGCAGCGCCACGATCGCGATGGACAGTACCTGCGGAAAGAAATACACGATCTTGTAGAAGGCGGAACCCCGCACGCCCGAGATCACGGGGCCGCCCCGTCTCCGCCGTCCGCCCACATTGATCATGAAGGCGAAGAACAGCGCCAGACCGATCGTCACCAGGGGCAGCACCAGAGCGAACAGCAGACTGTGCTCCAGCGACTTCCAGAAGATGTCGTCGTCGAGCATTCTCGAGTAGTTCTGGAAGCCGACCATCTTGAATTCGGGGCTCAGGCCGGTCCAGTCCGTGAACGAGTAGTAGATGGACTGGATGAACGGCCACACCACGAAGAGCGCGTACAGTCCCAGGGGCACTGCCAGAAACCCCACGATGAACCGGTACTTGCCGTGCTGCATCGCCACTCCGGTGCGGTTGCTGGGGCGCTTACTGGTGCTTGTAGTGCTTGATCGAGCTGTCCTTGGCCGCTTCGTCGGCGAAACCCTGGATCTTCTTGATCGCCTCGGCCGGGGTGAGCCGGCCCGCCATCATCTCGCCGAGACCGGCCACCCCGATCTTCTCCTTCTGCAACTGCACGTACCAGTCCTGGAGCCGCGGATTCACCACGTTGGAGCCGGCCAGCCGGAGGGCCGCCACGCCCGACTTCAGGCCCGGGGTGAGGGTGATGCCGCTGGTGCCGCCGTTGTAGGCGGTCAGCGACTTCACCTTGGCGGTGAAGTTCTTCGAGGATGCCTCCGACAGCATGATGCGCAGCTGCTCCATGCCGCCCTCGGGGTTCGCGGCCTTGGCCGGGACGACGAACGGCTCGCCGCCGGACGCCCAGATGGTGCCGAACGGCAGCTTGTCGGAGCTGTCGATGCCGGAGGGCGCCGAGACCGCGAGGTCGAAGTCCTTCGGGATGACGTTGGCCGACTCGTTCTCCACCCAGGAGCCGTTCGGGATGAACAGCGCCTTGCCCTCGGCCCAGGCGGTCTGCGACTGGATGTGGTCCAGGCCCGGGGTCCCCCGGAGGATGTACCCCTTCTTGTACAGCTCGTAGTACGCCTCGAAGCAGGCCTTGACCGCCGGGTGCTTCCAGGCTCCCGGCTCCAGGTTGTCGATGGCGTCGAGCACCTCGCGCCCGCCGACCTTGCCGATCATCGGGTAGAGCGAGAAGGGGATGTAGTACGGGTACTTGCCCGCGTAGGTCCAGCCCGCCATGCCCTTCTTCTTGGCCTTCTCGCAGACCTTCAGCATCTCGTCCCAGGTCTGCGGGTACTTCTCGTCGAGCGAGTCGAGGGCCTTCTGCGAGTACCAGACGCCGTAGACCGTGTAGGCGTAGTAGAGGACCCACACCGGCTTGCCGTCGAACTGCCCCATCTCCACGATGCCGGGGCGCAGCGTGTCACGGACCTTCTTGTTCGGGTCGTCGTACGACGGCGCGTCCAGCAGCGGGGTGAGGTCCGCCAGCTGGTTCTTGCCGACGAGCACCCCCATGTCCATCTGCTCGGCGCCGGAGTTGTCGATGAGGTCCGGCGGGTTGCCCTGGTTGAAGCGGGGCTGGAGGGTGGACTGGATCTTCTGGGTGGCGGCGAACTTCACCGTGGCCTTGGGGAAGTCCTTCTCGTAGATCTTCACCGCGTCCTCGGCGTATTCCTTGCCGAAGCCGCCGTCGAAGAGGACGAACTCCATCTTGGCGCTGTCGTTGACGCCCAGCGGGTTCTTGGCGGTCTTCTCGCCGGCCTTGGCCTTGCTCTGGCCGCCGCCCCCGCTGCTGGCGCACGCGGACAGCAGGCCCATGCCCGGTGCCGCGACCAGGCCGAGCGCCGCAGACCGCTTGATCAGTTCGCGCCGTCCGACACCCTCGACGCCGTGCTCGGAAGTGGATCCCATGCTCAAGTCCTCGCCTTCTCCAGGACTCAGGCGGTGAACCGGATCCTCCCCGGCACCGCGGGCTGGTCGTGCTGGGTAGTGCAGGGTCATGCAGGAGCGTGCAGGGTCGTGCTGGAAACGCCGACAGGTATAGTCCATTTCCGGTCGGCTGAGCAAGATCGAATGCAGTACGGGCGCCGGGTCTTTTCCGAGTTGAGACCTCGCGGAAATCTGGCACCCCCAGGGCCGGCCGGGTGGAAAAACTCGCGACACAAGTCCCTGAATGCCACACCCAACGCCCTTGACATCAACGGCCACTTGACCACCTACTGGTTTCCGTGCCCCGAAGCTGACAACGTTGTCTCAAGGGGGCACAGGAGGGGAATCCGTAGATGCAGCGGAGAACTCGGCACAGACACGGTCCGGCGGTCGTCCTCACGGCCGCCTTTGTCATGGCGGCCGGCGCCCAGGGCGCCGCGGTCGCGCTGCCCGCCAAGGACCCGGTCCCCGACCGCGAGTTCGCATCCTCGTTCGAGACGGGCGATCCGGCACCCGACTGGCTCAACACCGTCGACACCGGCCCCGACGGCGGCAAACGCGCCTCCGGCGTGGACGGCGGCTACAGCACCGGCATCCCGGGCAATGTCACCGACCATGTCACCGACATCCGGGCGAGCGGCGAGAACAAGGGCGCGGGCGAGGTCAAGGAGAACCTCGCCGACGGCGAGCCCGGCACCAAGTGGCTGACCTTCGAGTCCACCGGATGGGTGGAGTTCGACCTCGACAAACCGGTCAAACTGGTGACCTACGCGCTCACCTCGGCCAACGACTACGCCGAACGCGACCCACGCGACTGGACGCTGCTCGGCTCCACCGACGGCAAGGACTGGAAGACCGTCGACACCCGCTCCGACGAGACCTTCGACGAGCGGTACCAGACGAAGTCGTACGACCTCGACCAGCCGGCCGAGTACCAGCACTTCCGTCTGGAGGTGACCCGCAACAACGGCGCCACCGGCATCCTCCAACTCGCCGACGTGCAGTTCTCCACCGGCGGCGGGGGCGGCCCGGTGCCGCAGGACATGCTGACCCTGGTCGGCAAGGGCCCGACCGGCTCCCCCACGGCCAAGGCCCGCGCCGGGTTCACCGGAAAGCGGGCCCTGCGTTACGCCGGACGGCACACCGCGGGCGGCCGCGCCTACTCGTACAACAAGGTGTTCGACGTGAACGTGAAGGTCGGCGGCGACACCCAGCTGGCGTACCGGATCTTCCCGTCGATGGCCGACGGCGACCGCGACTACGACGCCACGAACGTCTCCGTGGACCTGGCCTTCACCGACGGCAGCTATCTGAGCGACCTGGGCGCGCTCGACCAGCACGGGTTCCCGCTGTCGCCGCGCGGGCAGGGCGCCTCGAAGTCGCTGTACGTCAACCAGTGGAACAACGTGGTCTCCCGGATCGGCTCGGTGGCGGCCGGCCGGACGGTCGACCGGATCCTGGTGGCGTACGACTCCCCCGACGGCCCGGCGAAGTTCCGCGGCTGGATCGACGACATCGCGCTGCGTCCCGTACCGCCCCAGCCGCCGAAGGCACACCTCTCGGACTATGCGCTGACCACCCGCGGCACCAACTCCAGCGGCAGCTTCTCGCGCGGCAACGACTTCCCGGCGACGGCCCTGCCGCACGGCTTCAACTTCTGGACGCCGGTGACCAACGCGTCCTCGCTGAGCTGGCTGTACGAATACGCACGTGCGAACAACGCCGACAACCTGCCGACCATCCAGGCGTTCAGCGCGAGCCATGAGCCGAGCCCGTGGATGGGCGACCGGCAGACCTTCCAGGTGATGCCCTCGGCCGCGCACGGCACCCCCGCCACCGGCCGGACGGCGCGCGCGCTGCCGTTCCGGCACGAGAACGAGACCGCGCGGCCGTACTACTACGGCGTCCGCTTCGAGAACGGACTCAAGGCCGAGCTGGCCCCGACCGACCACGCGGCCGTCCTGCGCTTCACCTATCCCGGTGACGACGCGAGCGTGCTCTTCGACAATGTCACCGAGCAGGCGGGCCTGACCCTGGACCAGGAGCACGGGGTCGTCACCGGCTACTCGGACGTGAAGTCGGGCCTGTCCACGGGCGCGACCCGGCTGTTCCTGTACGGCGTCTTCGACAAGCCGGTCACGGACGGCGGCTCCAGCGGGGTGAAGGGCTATCTGCGGTTCGCCGCGGGCGCCGACCACACCGTCACGCTGCGCCTGGCGACCTCGCTCATCAGCGTCGACCAGGCGGAGGACAACCTGCGCCAGGAGATCCCGGACGGCACCTCCTTCGACACGGTCCGGGACCGCGCGCAGCGCACCTGGGACCGGCTGCTGGGCAGGGTCGAGGTGGAGGGCGCGAGCCCGGACCAGCTGACCACGCTGTACTCCAGCATGTACCGGCTGTTCCTCTATCCGAACTCCGGCTTCGAGAAGGTGGGCGGGGCCTACGCGTACGCCTCGCCCTTCTCCCCCATGCCGGCCCAGGACACCCCGACGCACACCGGCGCGAAGATCGTCGAGGGGAAGGTGTACGTCAACAACGGCTTCTGGGACACCTACCGGACCACCTGGCCGGCCTACTCGCTGCTCACCCCCGGCCAGGCGGGCGAGATGGTGGACGGGTTCATACAGCAGTACAAGGACGGCGGCTGGACCTCCCGCTGGTCCTCCCCCGGCTACGCCGACCTGATGACCGGCACCTCCTCGGACGTGGCCTTCGCCGACGCCTACGTCAAGGGCGTGAAGTTCGACGCGCGGGCCGCGTATGAGGCGGCCCTGAAGAACGCCACCGTCGTCCCGCCGATGTCCGGGGTGGGCCGCAAGGGCATGGCCACCTCCCCCTTCCTCGGCTACACCAGCACCGCCACCGGCGAGGGCCTGTCCTGGGCGATGGAGGGGTATGTCAACGACTACGGCATCGCCCGGATGGGCCAGGAGCTGTACCGCAGGACGGGCGAGAGCCACTACCGGGAGGAGTCCGCGTACTTCCTCAACCGCGCCCGGGACTATGTGCGGCTGTTCGACCCCAGGGCGGGCTTCTTCCAGGGCCGCGACCCGGACGGCGGCCGGCGGGTCGACTCCGCGTCGTACGACCCGCGCGTGTGGGGCTACGACTACACGGAGACCAACGGCTGGGGCTACGCCTTCAGCGTCCCGCAGGACAGCCGGGGCCTGGCCAACCTGTACGGCGGCCGGCAGGGCCTCGCGGACAAGCTCGACGCGTTCTTCGCCACCCCGGAGACGGCCTCGCCGGACTTCGTCGGCTCCTACGGCGGCGTCATCCACGAGATGACCGAGGCGCGGGACGTCCGGATGGGCATGCTCGGTCAGTCCAACCAGCCCGCGCACCACATCGCCTACATGTACGACGCGGCCGACGAGCCCTGGAAGACGCAGGCGACGGTCCGCGAGATCCTCTCCCGGCTCTACCTCGGCAGCGAGATCGGGCAGGGCTACCACGGCGACGAGGACAACGGCGAGCAGTCCGGCTGGTACCTCTTCTCCGCGCTCGGCTTCTACCCCCTGGTCATGGGCAGCGGCGACTACACCATCGGCTCCCCGCTGTTCAAGAAGGCCACCGTGCACCTGGAGAACGGCCACGACCTGGTCGTCAAGGCCCCGGCCAACAGCGCGCGGAACGTCTACGTCCAGGGCGTCACCTTCAACGGCCGCCCGTGGACCTCCACATCGCTGCCCCACTCGCTGCTGGCCCAGGGTGGGGTGCTGGAGTTCCGCATGGGCGCCGAGCCGTCCACCTGGGGCACCGGGGAGGACGCGGCGCCCGTCTCCGTCACCCAGGACGACAAGGTGCCGGCCCCGCGCGCCGACGTGCTGAAGGGGGACGGCGCCCTGTTCGACAACACCTCGGCGACCGACGCGACGGTCACCTCGGTGGACCTGCCGGTCGGAGAGGCCACCCGGGCCGTCCAGTACACCCTGACCTCCTCGACGGACCGCGGCACGGCGCCGACCGGCTGGACCCTCCAGGGCTCGACGGACGGCAGCACCTGGCAGACCCTGGACCACCGCTCCGGCGAAACGTTCACCTGGGACCGGCAGACCAGGGCCTTCACCATCGCCGAGCCGGGCCTCTGGACGAAGTACCGGCTGGTCCTGGACGGCGCGTCGACGCTGGCGGAGGTGGAGCTGCTGGCCTGAGCCGCCTGGTGCGGGCACTCAGCCGGTGGCCAGGGCGAACACACGCAGGCCCGCGTCGTCCGGCAGCCGTACGCTCCTGAGCGTCCTGCCGGGCGGCGCCCGGTACGGCGTCGTGGCCAGGACGTACGTGGTCACCGGGTCCCGCCCGGAGCCCGCGGCATTGCGGTACGGCGTCCTGGCGACCACCTCGTTGCCGTACCGGACGGTGCCGCTGCCGCCGTCGGCCGTCCAGTCGGTGAAGGACAGATCGGCGGTGCCGGTGCTGCCGTCGCTGTAGGTGACGGTCGCGGCGGCCCGCCGGTCGCCGTCGACCGCACCGCCGACGAAGGCCAACGCCCCTGTCCCGGGCGGGAGTTCGATGGTCTGGCCGTGGGCCGAGGCGTTGTCGGGACGGCCGGCGGGCGAGTCCGGCCAGACGAACCCGAGCCCGCCGGCCGTGCCGTGTGCACCGGCCCGCAGACCGGCTTCGGCGAGGGCCTGCCGGGAGTAGCTGAAGCCATCGCCGTCGAAGTCGGCCTCGGTGTGGTCGCCGGTGTCGTCGGACACGCCCGTCGAGTCGTAGGCGGCGAGCAGGGTGCCCGGCGCGGCCACGGTCAGTGCGACGGGCTGCGTGTACGACGTGCCCCCCGCGGTGAGGGTGACCCGCACGTCGGCGAAGCCCTGGGCGGCGCCCTCGGCCGCGGTGAGCGTGATCTCCCGGCTGCCGCCGGTCACCGTGCCCTCGGTGGGGGTGGCCGTGACACCGGCCGGGGCCGTCACCCGGAAGCGCACCCCGGGCCCGGCGCCGCCGCGCAGCGCCAGCGCGCGCACGGCGATCCTGGTCCTGCCGCCGGGTGCCAGGGTGGCGGTGGTGGGGCCCACCGCGAACTGGTACGGCTGCTCGCCCGCCCGGAAGGACGGCGGCGGGGCGTCCGCGCCCCAGGTGCGGTCGGGGGTGGCGGACAGCGTGTAGTCGAGCCGACCGCCGTCCCGGACGAAGGACGCAGGCAGCCACGGGCGCCGGGAGACGCGACCGTCGACCTTCAGGGACCGAATGCAGGGCGCGTCGGCCGCCGCCCGCGGGGCGCGGACGGAGATGTCGTTGCCGTACGGGCGGTGGATCTCGATCCGCGGGAACAGCGGTGAGGCGAGGACCAGTTCGGCCCGGGAGGGCACCTGGGGGTACATGCCGAGGGCGGCGAAGACGTACCAGGAGGACATGGCGCCGAGGTCGTCGTTGCCCGGGATGCCGCCGGGTGCGGCCGACCACAGCAGCCGCATCGCCGCGCGCACGGTCTGCTGCGTGCGGTACGGGGCCCCGGCGTAGTCGTACAGGTAGGGGACGTTGATCGACGGCTCGTTGTCCAGCTCGGCCCGGGTGCCGCCGCTGCCGGTGAAGGCCCAGCCGCCGTCGGGGGCGTGGAAGAAGGCGTCGAGCCGGGCGAGGGCCTTCCCGCGGCCGCCCATCGCGGCGAACAGCCCGGCCGGGTTGTGCGGGACCATCCAGGTGTACTGCGCCGCCGTGCCCTCCACGAAGCCGGCGCCGGTGGCGGGGGTGAAGCCGGTGACCCAGCCGCCGTCGGCCCTGCGGTCGGCGATGTAGCCGCCGCCGGGGTCGGCGGCGATGTCGAAGGTGTTCTGCCACCACTGGGCGCGCCGGGCGAAGGCGGCTGCCGTGTCCGGCCGGCCCGCGGCCGCGGCGAGCCGCGAGAGGGAGAAGTCGGCCGTGGACATCTCCAGGGTCTCGGCGGCACCGCCCCAGGCGTTGGAGGCGCTGGGCATGTAGTGCAGGGCGAGGTACCGGTCGAGCGAGGGCCGCTGGCCGACGGAGAGCACCGGCCGCCCGGCGGCGGACAGGTCCTGCGGTGTGGGTACGGTCGCCGCCCGCACCAGAGAGTCCAGCGCGCCCTTCAGATCGAAGTCGGTGCCGCCGAAGGCGTGGATCCCGGCCAGCGCGGTCGGCGCGGGGTCGCCGTTCATGACATGGGTGCCGCTCGCGCCGTGCAGCCAGCGGTCCCAGGTGCCGCCGTTCTGCCGGGCGAGGGTGTACAGCGACTGGGCGATGTCGGAGCCGGTGCGGGGGTCGAGGAGGGTGAGCAGCTGGAGCTGGTCGCGGTAGACGTCCCAGCCGGAGAAGGTGCCGTACTGGGCGCGGTGGCCGGGGCCCACCGGGTGCACCTCGCCGTCGCTGCCGCGGTATCTGCGGTCGGCGTCGCTGATGACGCCGGGATGCAGCAGCGCGTGGTACAGCGCGGTGTAGAAGGTGGTCCGCTCGGCGTCCGTGCCGCCGCCGACGCGGATGGCGGCGAGGCGGTCCCGCCAGGCGCGGCGGGCCGCCTCCCGGACGGCGTCGAAGGAGCGGCCGGGCGGGTTCTCCGCGGCGAGGTTGGCCTCGGCCGCGGCCGGACCGACGTAGGAGATGCCGACCTTGACGTGCACCGCCGTGGTGCCGGGCGCGAACGTCACGTATCCGCCGGCGCCCTTGCCCGGGACCGGCCGTCCGCCGTGGGCGAAGCCGCCGGTGCCGCCGGAGGTCTGGCGGGTGCCGGGGGCGAGCGTGCCGTCCTTCCAGGTGCCGGTGGTGGTGAAGGGGCGGTCGAAGTGCGCGGTGAAGTACAGGGTGTAGTAGGCGCGCCGGCCCTCCGGGTCGAGGTAGCCGCAGAAGTTGCCGGAGGTGACGGAGCCGGAGACGGTGCGGCCGGCGGGGTCGATCCGGACGGTCGAGTCGGCCGAGCCCACTTCGGAGTCGGCGGTGCGGACGAGCAGTGCGGCGGGCCTGCCGGCCGGGAAGGTGAAGCGGCCGGAGCCGGTGCGTGCGGTGGCGGTGAGGTCGGCGCCGGCTCCGGAGGCGAGGCGGACCGCGTAGTGGCCGGGCTCGGCCCGCTCGTCGCCGTGGCGGAAGTCGGAGGCGTAGACGGCGTTGCCGGTGTCGCTCGCCGGGGAGGAGGTGACCTCGCCGGCGTGCGGGTAGAAGGGGATGTCGCCACTGCCGCCGGCGCAGCCGGTGCCGGACAGGTGGGTGAGGCTGAAGCCGCGGATGCGGGTGGCGTCGTACTGGTAGCCACCGGGGGCGGCGGTCCGGGTGGCGTCGCCGCGGGTGTTCTCCGGGCTCCAGGAGAGCATGCCGAAGGGCACGACGGCGCCGGGGAAGACGTTGCCGCCGTTGCGGGTGCCGATCAGTGGATCGACGTACGCCGTGGGGTCGGCGACGAGCGCGGGCCGGGCCGCGGTCGCCGCCGGGGCGGGGGTGGTGGCACCGGCCGTGAGGAGCGCGGCCAGCAGCAGGGACACGGGTCTGAGACGCACGTGCGCCACCGGTACCGGCGGCGGGGCGTCCGGCCGCGCAGGCACGCCGGTGGGCTCACTCGGGCGGCCGTCCCGGGGCGCGGTGGGCACGGAGGTGCGGGCTCGCCGGTCCTTCCCGCACCTCCGCCGCCGGTCAGCCGACCTGGCAGGGCAGGGTCGTGGTGCCGTCCCCGCCGTCGCCCTGGACGACATAGCCGAAGGTCGTGCTCTGCCCCGGACTCAGGGCGCCGTCGTAGTCCGCGTTGTGGACCATCACGTCCTGTCCGGAGTAGGTGGCGTTGCCGTTCCAGACACTGGCCACGGACTGGCCGGAGGGCAGGGTCCAGCCGACCATCCAGCCGAGCATGGGGACGTCACCGGTGTTGGTGACGGTCACCTGGGACTGGTAGCCGCCGGGCCAGCTGCCGGTGGTGGTGCGGGTGGCGGTGCAGGTGCCGGGCGGCGGTTCGGTGGGGTGGCCGGGGTCGTGGACGCCGGTGACCTCGCCGTTGCCGCCGTCGAAGACCACGTCGGAGCAGGAGTAGAAGGTCTCGGTGCTGTCCGAGCGCTGCCAGACCATGTAGATGATGTGCCGTCCGGACTTGTCGCGGGGCAGCGTGCCGGTCCAGGAGTAGTGGCCGTCGACGGTGCCGGGGGTGCCTTGGAGCGGCGGGTGGTCGACGGTGAGGAAGGGCTGGTCCTCCATGTCGTCCCAGGTGAGCGGCTTGGTCGGGTCGTAGGTGTCCTTGGTGATGTAGACGCGGAACCAACCGGGGTGGGCCGCCCAGGCGTTGTAGGAGAAGTCGATGGTGGCGCCGGCGGTCAGATGGGTCACCGGCCAGTCGTCGCGGGCGAGGTCGAAGCCGGCGAAGGCGGGGTTGCCGCCGCTGCACAGCCGGCCGTCCGGGACGAAGCCGCGGGTGCGGCCGGCGCCGTCGGAGCGCAGCACCGAGAACCAGTTGTAGAAGGGCGTGGTGCCGCCGGTCTGCTGGGCCGCCCGGCAGGCCGGGTTCACGCTCTTGATCTCGCCGGTGCCGGTGAGCGCGTCCTGCCAGCACAGGAAGGTCCGGCTGCCGGGCTTCATCGGCGTGCCGTGGGCGGAGGCCGGGGTGCCGGCGGCGACGACGAGGCCGAGGGCGGGCAGGGCGGTGAGCAGGGCCAGCAGGACGAGGAGCAGGGGTGTGCGGCGGGTCGGGCGGGTGCGGCGCGGTAATCGCGCACCCGGGATCATGATTGTCGCGAGCATGACATACCAGCCTTTGGTGTCGAGGTCGCGTACGGAAAAGGGAGGCCGTGGGGTGGGCCGCCTCCAGGCGCGGCGGGTTCCGGTCCACCGGGCGATGGGAGCGCTCCCACCCCACTGCTTGGGAAGCTAGCGCCGACGGCCTCCGGTGTAAACGGCCGTGCACCGGTTGGACGGCGGAAACTGGAGAGGAGGGAGGTTCTGCCATGGCACGGCTGCTCGTCGAGGACGGCGGACTGGTGCTGCGGCTGTCCTGGAGCGAACGGCTCCGGGCGCGGCGCGGCACGATCCGGCTGCCCTGGACGGTGGTGGAGGCCGCGCGGATCGAGCCCGACTGGTGGCGGACGCTGCGCGGAACGCCGGTGAAGGGCAGCCACCGTCCGGCACACTGCCTGGGCGAGCGCCGTCATCCCGCCGGACGGGACTTCGTGGCGGTGCGCAGCGGCGGACCGGCCGTCCTGGTCGGCCTCCGGCCCGGCGCCCCCTTCGCCCGCATCGCCGTGACGGTGCCGCAGGCCGAGGCGGAGGAGACGGTGCGGGCGGTGCGGCGGCATCGGACGCCGCACCGTTAGGTGTGCGCGGGGTACGGCGAAGGGCCGCATCCCCGGTGTCGGGGATGCGGCCCTGGACCGCTGTGCCGTGCCGCTTACTTGCGGATCAGGCTGCGCAGCACGTACTGCATGATGCCGCCGTTGCGGTAGTAGTCGGCCTCGCCGGGGGTGTCGATGCGGACGACCGCGTCGAACTCGACACCGGTGTCGGTGGTGACCTTGACCGTGCGCGGCGTGGTGCCGTTGTTCAGCTCGGTGACGCCGGAGATGGAGAAGGTCTCCTCGCCGGTCAGGCCGAGGGACTCGGCCGAGGCGCCCTCCGGGAACTGGAGCGGGAGCACGCCCATGCCGATGAGGTTCGAGCGGTGGATGCGCTCGTACGACTCGGCGATGACGGCCTTGACGCCGAGGAGCGCGGTGCCCTTGGCCGCCCAGTCGCGGGACGAGCCGGAGCCGTACTCCTTGCCGGCCAGGACGACCAGCGGGATACCGGCGGCCTGGTAGTTCTGCGAGGCGTCGTAGATGAACGACACCGGCGCGTCGGGCTGGGTGAAGTCGCGGGTGTAGCCGCCCTCGGTGCCCGGCGCGATCTGGTTGCGCAGGCGGATGTTGGCGAACGTACCGCGGATCATGACCTCGTGGTTGCCACGGCGGGAGCCGTAGGAGTTGAAGTCACGACGCTCCACACCGTGCTCGGTGAGGTACTTGCCGGCCGGGGTGTCGGCCTTGATGGCGCCGGCGGGCGAGATGTGGTCCGTCGTCACCGAGTCGCCGAGCTTGGCCAGGACGCGGGCGCCGGCGATGTCCTCGACCGGGGCCGGCTCCATGCCCATGCCCTCGAAGTACGGGGGCTTGCGGACGTAGGTGGACTCCGGGTCCCACTCGAAGGTGTTGCCGGTCGGGACCGGGAGGGACTGCCACTGCGCGTCGCCCGCGAAGACGTCCTGGTAGGACTTGGAGAACATGTCCTCGCCGATGGCGGCGGCCACGACCTCGTTGACCTCGGCCTCGGTCGGCCAGATGTCCTTCAGGTAGACCGGGTTGCCGTCCTGGTCGGTGCCCAGGGCGTCACGGGTGATGTCCACCTTCATGGAGCCCGCGATGGCGTACGCGACGACCAGCGGCGGGGACGCCAGGTAGTTCATCTTGACGTCGGGGTTGATCCGGCCCTCGAAGTTGCGGTTGCCGGACAGCACCGAGGTGACGGCGAGGTCGTGGTCGTTGACGGCCTTGGAGACCTCCTCCGGCAGCGGGCCGGAGTTGCCGATGCAGGTGGTGCAGCCGTAGCCGACGAGGTTGAAGCCCAGCTTGTCCAGGTACGGGGTGAGGCCGGCCTTCTCGAAGTAGTCGGTGACGACCTTCGAGCCCGGGGCGAGGGTGGTCTTGACCCACGGCTTGCGGGTCAGGCCCTTCTCGACCGCCTTCTTGGCGACCAGGGCGGCGCCGATCATGACGTACGGGTTGGAGGTGTTGGTGCAGGAGGTGATGGCCGCGACCGTCACCGCACCGTGGTCCAGCTCGTAGGTCGTGCCGTCGGGGGCGGTGACCTGGCACGGGTTGGACGGGAAGCCGTTGGGGTGGGCGGCCGGGGCGTCGGAGGCCGGGAAGGACTCCTTGCCCGCCTCGTCGACGTCGTCGACGTAGTTGCGGACGTCCAGCTTGAACTGCTCGGCGGCGTTGGCGAGGACGATGCGGTCCTGCGGGCGCTTCGGGCCGGCGATGGACGGGACGACCGTGGACAGGTCCAGCTCGAGCTTCTCGGAGAAGTCCGGCTCGGCCTTCGGGTCCAGCCAGAGGCCCTGCTCCTTGGCGTAGGCCTCGACCAGCGCGACCTGCTGCTCGGAACGGCCGGTCAGGCGCAGGTAGTTCAGGGTCTCGTCGTCGATCGGGAAGATCGCGGCGGTGGAGCCGAACTCCGGCGACATGTTGCCGATGGTGGCGCGGTTGGCCAGGGAGGTGGCGGCCACACCCTCGCCGTAGAACTCGACGAACTTGCCGACCACACCGTGCTTGCGCAGCATCTCGGTGATGGTGAGGACGAGGTCGGTGGCGGTGGTGCCGGGCTGGAGCTCGCCGGTCAGCTTGAAGCCGACGACGCGCGGGATCAGCATGGAGACCGGCTGGCCGAGCATGGCGGCCTCGGCCTCGATGCCGCCGACGCCCCAGCCGAGGACGCCGAGGCCGTTGACCATGGTGGTGTGCGAGTCGGTGCCGACCAGGGTGTCCGGGTAGGCCTTGCCGTCGCGGACCATCACGACACGGGCCAGGTGCTCGATGTTCACCTGGTGGACGATGCCGGTGCCCGGCGGGACGACCTTGAACTCGTCGAAGGCGGTCTGGCCCCAGCGCAGGAACTGGTAGCGCTCCTTGTTGCGGCCGTACTCCAGCTCGACGTTCTGCTTGAAGGCGTCGTTGGTGCCGAACTTGTCGGCGATGACCGAGTGGTCGATGACCAGCTCGGCGGGGGCCAGCGGGTTGATCTTGGCGGGGTCGCCGCCCAGTTCCTTCACGGCCTCACGCATGGTCGCGAGGTCCACGACGCACGGCACGCCGGTGAAGTCCTGCATGATCACGCGGGCCGGCGTGAACTGGATCTCCTGGCTGGGCTGGGCCTGGGAGTCCCAGCCGCCGAGGGCACGGATGTGGTCGGCGGTGATGTTCGCGCCGTCCTCCGTGCGGAGCAGGTTCTCCAGCAGGACCTTGAGGCTGTACGGCAGGCGGGCCGAGCCCTCCACCTTGTCCAGCCGGAAGATCTCGTACGACTCGTCGCCCACGTGCAGCGTGCTGCGGGCGTCGAAGCTGTTCGCCGACACGACAGTCTCCTTCATTGATGTGCGCGTACCACCGTCAATCCTGCCGCCACGCCGGCTGGGCCGATCCGCTAAGGTAAGGCTAAGTTAGGCGACCCTTACTGGGGTGGCGGCTGCGGTGCGCCTCGGCAGATATCTCGATGTCGAGATAACTCTAGTACATGGGCGCCCGATGGTCATGCCCGGACACCCCCGCACCCCGGTCGGGGAATCATGAAGCCATGCATCTCGACACCGCACTGATCGGCCGCTGGGACAGCTCCCCCTTCGACGTCGGCGTCATGGAGGCCTCGGAGCTGGAGTTCCGCGAGGACGGCCGGGGCAGCGGGACGATGGCCAACGCGCTGAGCGAGGACACCGAGGAGTTCTCGTGGCACTGCCCGGAACCGGGCGTGGTGGAGATACGCGAGGACTCCGGCGGAACCGAGCGGTTCCAGTACACGGTCGGCGTCGCCACACCGCCCTACGAGTCCGGCGCCGTACCGGCCGTCACCTTCGAACCGCATCTGCTCTTCACTCAGCAGTACGCGCGCGTGCACCCATCTTCCGCCTGATAACCCCCGGAAGCAATACGATCCGGATGTACCGGACATCGGCCGAAGTGTCCGGTACCTCCCGCATCACCGCAGGCCACTGACGTGTCGTCACCCGAATGGACCCCCCGATCGGGCACCATCTCATATCTGAGATAGCCTCAACCTCATGGCAGACGACTACCTCGTACGCATCGGCAAGCTCATCCGTGACGCCCGGCAACACCGGGGCTGGACACAGACGCAGCTCGCGGAGGCCCTCGGCACCAGCCAGAGCGCGGTCAACCGCATCGAGCGGGGCAACCAGAACATCAGCCTTGAGATGATCGCCCGCATCGGTGAGGCCCTGGACAGCGAGATCGTGTCGCTCGGCTACGCGGGCCCGATGCACCTGCGGGTCGTGGGCGGCCGCCGGCTGTCCGGCGCCATCGACGTGAAGACGAGCAAGAACGCCTGCGTGGCGCTGCTGTGCGCCTCCCTGCTCAACAAGGGCCGTACGGTGCTGCGCCGGGTCGCGCGGATCGAGGAGGTCTACCGCCTGCTGGAGGTGCTCAACTCCATCGGCGTGCGCACCCGCTGGATCAACGACGGCGTGGACCTGGAGCTGGTACCGCCGGCCGAGCTGGAGATGGCGGCGATCGACGCGGAGGCCGCCGTCCGCACCCGCTCCATCATCATGTTCCTGGGCCCACTGCTGCACCGCATGGACCACTTCAAGCTGCCCTACGCGGGCGGCTGCGACCTCGGCACCCGGACCATCGAGCCGCACATGATCGCGCTGCGCCGGTTCGGCCTGGACATCGCGGCCACCGAGGGCCAGTACCACGCTCAGGTCGACCACACGGTCCGTCCCGACCGCCCGATCGTCCTGACCGAGCGCGGCGACACGGTGACCGAGAACGCGCTGCTGGCCGCCGCCCGGCACGACGGCGTGACGGTCATCCGCAACGCCTCCTCCAACTACATGGTCCAGGACCTGTGCTTCTTCCTGGAGGCCCTCGGCGTCAAGGTCGAGGGCATCGGCACCACCACGCTGACCGTGCACGGCGTGCCGAACATCGACGTCGACGTCGACTACTCCCCCTCCGAGGACCCGGTCGAGGCGATGAGCCTGCTGGCCGCCGCCGTGGTGACCGAGTCCGAACTGACCGTGCGCCGCGTCCCCATCGAGTTCCTGGAGATCGAGCTGGCGGTCCTGGAGGAGATGGGCCTCGACCACGACCGGTCGCCCGAGTACTTCGCGGACAACGGCCGCACCCGCCTGGTCGACCTGACGGTCCGCCCCTCCAAGCTCGAGGCGCCGATCGACAAGATCCACCCCATGCCCTTCCCGGGCCTGAACATCGACAACGTCCCGTTCTTCGCGGCGATCGCGGCCACCGCGCAGGGCAAGACCCTCATCCACGACTGGGTCTACGACAACCGCGCGATCTACCTCACCGACCTCAACCGCCTCGGCGGCCGCCTCCAGCTGCTGGACCCGCACCGGGTCCTGGTCGAGGGCCCGACCCGCTGGCGCGCCGCGGAGATGATGTGCCCGCCCGCACTGCGCCCGGCCGTGGTCGTCCTGCTGGCGATGATGGCCGCCGAGGGCACCTCGGTGCTGCGCAACGTCTATGTCATCAACCGCGGTTACGAGGACCTCGCCGAGCGTCTGAACTCCGTGGGGGCGCAGATCGAGATCTTCCGGGACATCTGACCGCTACGGCGGCCACCGGGGCGGAGATCGCTGGAACCGGTGGCCGCGCGCGGCCGCGATGGACGCCCGGTCGTGTCCGCCTCCGCGGGGTGCTCGTTGACTCCCGGGGGGCGGGCACACACCGGGAGGAAGAGCGGGATGACGCAGGCCGCGGTGAGCGAGCTGGAGGAGCGGGTACCGGGACGTCGGTGGACGGTGCGGATGGACCCCGTGGGGCGGGGCAGTGCGACGGTGCGCGTCTCGTGCAGCCGTCCCGCGTGCGCCGAGCAGCGTCTGCCGTCCGCGGCGGCCGGCCGTGCGGCCGCCGCCGCCCACCTCAGGGCCCACCTTCGCGCCGCCCCCGCCCCCAGGGCCGGGGCGTACTGCGCGTGCAGGGCCGAGGGATGCCGCGCCCATCTGTCCGACGCCGGCCGGCATCCGCGTGCCGAACCCTGGCGGTGCGGCGGACCGGTCGTCCTGGCCGTGCTCAGCGACAAGGAGGGACGCTGGTGGCAGGCCCTGGAGTGCTGCTCGCGGTGCGCGGCCGCCACCCCCGGAGCACGGACCGCGGCCGTCTCCGGGGCGCCCGGCCCGCGGACCGGTGACCGCCCGGCCGCCCCGACCACGAGTCCGGGCGCGGGTCCGACCACGGGTCCGGGCGCGGGGCCGGGGGCGGGTCCGACCACGGGTGCGGGCGCGGGTCCGACCACGGGTCCGGGCGCGGGGCCGGGGGCGGGTCCGACCACGGGTGCGGGCGCGGGTCCGACCACGGGTGCGGGCGCGGGTCCAACCACGGGTCCGGGGGCGGGCGTGCCGCAGTTCTCCGACCGTCAGGCCGTCGCCGGGGCGAGGGCTCCCGCTCCCCGCTCCGCACCCGCCCGGCGCCGCCCCGCGCAGGCGAAGATCTCCCAGCGGGTCATCCCGCACGACCTGCGGCCCGTCGCCCTGCGGGACGAACTCATCGAACTGGGCGGTCTCTTCCGCGCCTACCAGCAGCGCGCCGAACCCGACCTGGAGCTGCTCGCCGGCCTCCAGGAACGCAAGGCCCGCGCCTTCACCGCCTGGGCCGATGCC
The DNA here is from genome assembly GCF_042672505.1 of Streptomyces sp. NPDC127190. Lineage (NCBI taxonomy): Bacteria > Bacillati > Actinomycetota > Actinomycetes > Kitasatosporales > Streptomycetaceae > Streptomyces > Streptomyces sp. NPDC127190. The sequence continues at coordinate 273,397 of NZ_JBHXVE010000002.1, read as the reverse complement.
ACCGGCGACGGCGCTCTGCGGTGGGAGGCCCAGCGTGCCGAGCGGGCCGCGGCCACCATCCGGCTCCAGCACCAGTACCGCACCGGCGGCATCGCCGGAGTCGACGGTCCGGCCGTGCCGCGGCTGCTGACCGTGCCGACGCAGTGGGAGCACGTGCGCTCCGTCCTCGCGTACGTGGTCGGCCACAGCCCGCTGCCCGGACCGGAGGCACGACTGCTGGTGCTGATGGTGACGTTGCGCACCGCGCACACCGGTACCGGCAACCTCGTCGGGCGGGATCTCACCGGGCTGGGCCTGACCGATCCGGAGGGCCTGGTCGAGCAGCTGACCGGCTGTGGCTGGCTCACTCTGCCGGGCACCGCCGGAGAGCTGGTCGCCTCCCGGCCGGAGGACCCCGTCCCGGTCACCGTCCCCTCCCTGGTCCCCCGGGCGGACGGCACGGGCCCGTTCACGTTCGGCAGGAAGATGCGGCCCAGACTCTCCGGATGGGCCCAGAAGGTCGTCTCGGACAAGAAGCTCCGCAAGGCCAAGGCCGGCGCCGGCACCCGGCTGCTCGCCCTGACGCTGGCCACCCGGACCGATGCCTCGGGACGCCTCGGTCCCGGCGGTGAGGGCATCCCCCACGGCGCTCTCGCCTCCTGGGTCCCGGTCGGCACCGGCGAGTTGCGGCACCTGGTCGACCAGCTGACCGCGGCGGACTGGCTCACCGACGCCGCCCTCACCGACACCCACCTCACCGGCCGGCTGACCGAACGCGTCCTCCCGCTCACCTGTCCCCTCCAGCCTTGAGGCACCCGTTGGGACGCACGGCCGATCAGCCGGGGCCCGGGAGGGGACTGCTGCTGGTCTCTGGTACGTGTGCGGCGGGCGACACATAGATCCGCAGGCCTTCCCGCCGGAAGGACGTCCAGGCGCGGGCGTAGGAGGGCGGGGCGCTGCTGCCGTCGGTCAGGACCGCGACCGGTATCCGCCGGGCCGTCCGGGTGAGGGCGGCCGCCGTGGTGTTCGCGTTGTGACCGCTGATGTCGACGGAGGAACAGCCGGCGTAGAAGGCGATCGGGACGTTGTCGCCGCCGGTCACCAGGCACGGCGCCCGCACTCCCAGACGGTGCAGCGCCCGGGCCGTGCGCGCCCAGCCGCGGTGCCCGGCGGTGGCCCCGTCGACCGTGCGCTCCAGCACCACGAACTGCACCGCCAGATGCCCGGCGAGCCCGAGCGCCACCGCCGTCACGGCCACCGGACGCCAGGTGCGCGGCGCCGCGGTGACCAGGTGCGCCAGGGCGTCGGCAACCGGAATCGCCAACAGCGCGTAGGCCGGGAGCAGGAAGCGGGGAGCGGCGTAGCCGATCAGGAACAGGTACGGGAAGGCGGCCGTGGCGGCGCAGGCCAGCGGCGTCAGCGTGGCGGCCGTACGCCCGCCGCGGACCGCGACGACCAGCGCGAGCGCCGCGAGGACCGGGAGCGCGAACCACCAGGCGGACACCGCCGGATCCGGCAGCGCGCCGCCGCACGGACGGCACAGCGTACGGCCGGCCAGGCTCCGCAGCTGGTCGTCCACGGCGAGGTTCCAGCCGAGCCCGCCCTGGATGCGGGAACCGTCGGCCAGCCGCCGGGCGAGACCGCCGTACCCGGTGTACGCCTCGACGACCCATTCGGCCGCCCCGGCCACCAGTCCTCCCACGAGCGCGGCCGGCGGCTTCCAGTGCCGCCACCGCCGTACGACGACCGGCGCGGCGAGCAGCGGCAGGCAGGCCCAGACCGCGTCCGTCGGGCGCATCAACGCCATCAGTGCCGCGCTCGCCGCCAGGCCCCACACAGGAGCGCGCCGCGCCCGGTCCTGCTGGGCACACAGGAAGCAGCCGGTACCGGCGAGGGCTCCGATCGCCACCCAGAGGTTGGGCATGGCCTGGGGGCCGTAGTACAGCGTCACCCACAGCGACGCGAAGAGCGCGCCGCCGAGAGCGAGGACCCGGGCGGGGAACAGGCCGCGCCAGGCGCGCAGCGCGAGGAACAGTGCCAGTCCCGACAGCACGGCCAGGTAGCTGCGCAGCAGCGTGGTGGACGACGACCAGGAGGCGACCGGTGCCACCAGCAGCGAGACGCCCCGGGCGCGCGGCGCGCTGAAGAACGCCGCGGGGACATGCGCGCTGACCTGGCTGACGTACACCGTCTCGTCCCAGCCCAGCCCCATGCCGGGCCGGACAAGGGCGAGTTGGGCGAGGGTGAAGGCCACCGCGACCGCGGCCGGCCAGCCGTCCCGGCGCCGGTCCCACCAGGTGTCCGCGAGGGGTTGCGGTCCGCTGCGGGCCGGGTGCCCACGCTCCGTGTTCACGGTTCTGGTCATGCACGACCTCCGCCCCTGCGGCCCGGAGGACAGGGGGTGAGCGCGAGGGATCGGAACAGGGTCAAGCTAACCCGCGCCTCCCCGGCCCGCAGCGCGAGGCGCCGGGCTCCGTTAAATGAGTTGGCCCGGCGCGACTTCGCTGCTAGCGTCTGAGCAGCCGTGAGAGAGCGAGGAGGTGAGACCCGTGAAGGCTGTTTTCGTGCGGGTGCTCCCCCTTGTCGTCACGGTGGGCGGTTGACATAGGTGTCGCCGGGAGCGCCCCTGACAAGGCACTCCTGTGAGAGGTACACCTGTGAACCCTGTGCGTTCCATTCCCGGCGCGGACAGCCATCCGGTCGTGGTCACGCGGGTCGCCGACACGCAGTGGCACGCCCTGGAGGACGACCGGACCGTCGGCCGCGGCCACGCCTCGCGCCGGCCCGACGGACGGCTCTTCATCAGTGTCGACGCGTGGCACGGCGCGGTCTTCGACCGTCTCGCCGACGCGATGTCGACGGACCTTCCGGCGCCCCTGTACACCGTCGTCGACGAGACCGACCACGACACCAGGTCCGCCTGGGAGCGGGCCGGCTTCGCCGTCGCCCGCCACGAGCGGGGCTGTGTCGTGCCCACCGACCCGCGGATCACCGGGCTCGGCTCGGTGCGGCCCCCGTCCGGGGTGACCGTCGTGCCCGCCGGCGAGGCGGAGGAAGGCCCGCTGCGCGCCCTGGACCGCCTGGTCCGCGACGAGGTCGAGGCGACCGTCGGCTGGCGGACGATGCCGGCCGAGGTGCTGCCCCGCCCGGCGGGGACCACCGTGCTCGACCCGTCGAAGTACGCCGTGGCGCGGCAGGGCGACGCGTACGTGGGGCTGCTCCGTATGGGGCCGCTGACCCGGCAGCCGCGGATCGGGCTGGTTGCCGTCCGGTCGGACAGCCGGCGCCGCGGCATCGCCCGGGCGCTGCTGGCCCATGCGCTGGATGCGCTGCACCGCTCCGGTACCGCCTCGGCATGGGCCGAGGTGGACGAGTCCAACGCGGCGGCCATCGCCCTGTTCAAGAGCATCGGTGCCCGGCGCGCGCCCGGCACCCTGGAGCTGGTCCTGCGCTGACGCTCCCAGCCGCACCGCACCACAGCACACCACACCGAGACCCCGTCGCCGTACGGGAGAAGTGAGAGACCATGACGAAGACATCAGGGGGCGTGGAAGTCGAGGGCACCGTCACCGAGTGCCTGCGCAACGCCACCTTCAGGGTGGAACTGGAGAACGGGCACACGGTGCTCGCCCACATCAGCGGGAAGATCCGGAAGAACTACATCAAGATCCTGCCGTACGACCGCGTGCTCGTGGAGCTCAGCCCCTACGACCTGAGCCGCGGCCGGATCCGGTACCGCTACCGGTCGTAGCGCGAGGCACGCGTGTCCCGCACACGGACGGATTCCGTGTGCGGGACCGGGTGTTCAGCCCGCGCCGGTCAGCCGGTCAGCTGGTCGTCAGGGAGGTGTCGTCCACGACGAAGCTGGTCTGGAGGGAGGAGTCCTCCACGCCGTTGAACTTCAGGGTGACCGTCTGGCCCGCCAGCGAGGACAGGTCGAAGGTCTTCTGCACATAGCCGGATGCGGCGTTGACGTTCGAGTACGTCGCCAGGGTGGTCGAACCGGCGGTCACGGTCAGCTTGTCGTACGCGGTGCTGCCCGTCTCGGCGGTGTCGATGTGCAGGTAGAAGCTCAGCGTGGCCTTGCAACCGGCCGGGATGGTCACCGACTGGGACAGCGTGTCGGTGTGCGAGGAGCCGTAGCCGTCCAGCCAGGCCTTGTAGGAGCCGCCGTGCGCCGCCTCACCGGTGTCGTTGGTGATGACCCCGCTCGTCGCGGTCCAGCCGGTGCTGCCCGACTCGAACCCGGGGTTGGCCAGCAACTGGGTGGAGGTGCAGCCGCCGCCACCGCCGGAGCCGACGGTCCAGGTGAAGGAGGTCGAGCCGGTCGCGCCGGTGGAGTCCTTCGCGGTGACCGTCACCTGGTAGGTGCCCGCGGTGGACGCGGTGCCGGAGATCAGGCCGCTGGAGCTGTTGATGGACAGCCCGGTCGGCAGGCCGGTGGCGCTGTAGGTCAGGGCCGCGCCCGCGCTGTCGGTGGCCTTGATCTGGAGGCTGACCGAGCCGCCGGTCGTGGTGGACTGGCTGCCCGGGTTGGTGACCGTCACCGTGTTGCCGCCGGTGGAGCCGGAGGTGAAGGCGGCGGTGCCGTTCGGGGTGCCCCAGCCGGTCGGACCGTCATAGCCGGTGCCCGCGGTGCAGAAGTACGACGGGGAGCAGCTGCCGTTGTTGCCGCTGGTGACGTCGTACAGGTTGCCGGTGTGCTGGTAGGGGTACTTCGCCGGGTAGTCGGCCGAGCCCGGGGTGCCCGCCAGGGCGTAGACACCGGCGACGATCGGCGCGGAGGCGCTGGTGCCGCCGTAGACCGCCCAGCCGGAGCCGCCGTACGTGTCGTAGACCGCCACACCGGTGGCCGGGTCGGCGACCGCGGAGACGTCGGCCTCCATCCGCTTGGAGCAGCCGGTGTCGGTCTGCCAGCTCGGCTTCGCGTCGTACGCGGAGCAGCCGGAGCCGGTGCCCTCGGTGGAGCTGGTCTTCCAGACGGACTCGCTCCAGCCACGCGAGTTGGACGAGGTGGTGAGGGCGGTGCCGCCGACAGCGGTCACATACTGCGAGGTCGCCGGGTACTCGGCGCCGTAGGCGGAGTCACCGGAGGAGACGGTGATGGCCACGCCCGGGTGCTTGAAGTACTGGGTGTCCTCGCTGGTCTGCGTGGAGGACTCGGAGCCGCCCCAGCTGTTGGAGACGACCTTGGCGCCGAGCGCAACGGCCTCGTTCTCGGCGATGCCGAGGTCGGAGTCGGTCGCGGAGTTGGCCTCGACCAGGATGATGTTGCAGTTCGGGCAGGTGGCGCTGACCATGTCGATGTCCAGCGCTTCCTCGCCGGCCCAGCCGCTGTCGTTGGTCGGCAGCGAGGTGGTGGAACCGGTCTGGCTGACCTGCTTGAAGCAGCCGTTGGCCTTGGTGCAGGCGGACAGGCCGTAGGTGGAGCGGTAGGTGGCCAGGTCCGACTCGGCGTTCGGGTCGTTGTACGCGTCGACGATGGCGACCGTCATGCCCGAACCGCCCGTGGTGGGCAGGTTGTAGGCGCTGTGCAGGTTGGCCGGGGAGAGGCCGGAGGGCGCGGCGGCCGCGAGGGCGGCGGCGAGGCGCTGCTTGATGTCGGTGCGGCGCTGCGCGAAGCAGGACGCGTGACCCGGCTCGGCGGTGGCGCACAGGTGCTGGGTGGGCACCTTCTGGCCGGCCCTGCCGGTCGAGTGGTAGGTCTGCCGCTCGGGTGCGGTCAGCGCCTTGTTGTTCTGCGTGACCTTGGAGGTGTGCGGGTGGGCCGCGGCGGGCTGGGCGCCGGCGGTCGGCGCCGCGACGAGCCCGGCGACGGTGAGGGCGAGCGCAGGGAAGGAGACGGCGAGGAGCCTTCGCAGACTCCGTCTCCGCTTGCTCAGGCGTGACTCACGCATGGGGTGCTGCCTCCGGTTGACGTGGGGATTCGCACTGGATGGGCAGGCCCGTGACGCGCGTAGCGGCGGTGGAACCGCGCAGTCAAGAGCGTCGTACGCGACCCCGGATGGCGATGAACATGACATGGCGGGGCGCGAGAGGACCATAGTTCCGTGCCGCGCGAACCGGCAGGGCCGGAGGGATTTCTTTGCGGCTCCATAGGAGGGGGTTGGCTACTCCATTGGAGTGACTTCACCCTCCGCGGCACGGGTTGTGCGCGCAACTCGCCCTGTTTTCATGGCGCTTCATCGCCGTATGGCGCGAATTCGGTCTGCTGCGGCACTAAGATCTGCGCACCGAGTACAGGGGGGCAGTGTGATCACCGAGGTAGTCGACACCGTCAGGCTTGTGAGCACGAACCGGCAACGGCACAGGCGTCTGCTCGAGCTCGAGGAGGAACTCGACCGGCGGGCCGCCGAGCAGAACGCCGCCCTGCTGGAGGCGCGGCAGACGCTCCACGACGAGGCCCTCGTCCCGTTCCGGGACGTCTATCAGCGTCTCCGGCACGCCGATCCGGCCGAACTCACCCCGGTCGAGAGCCCGGCCCTCGGCGACCCGGCGGGCAGCGCGTCTTCCCAGCCGCGCGGGTTCACCGTGCCACCCGCCGTCCGGGTGCTGGCAGGCACCGCGATGCTGGTCGTCGTCCCGGTGGTCGTCGGGCACGCCGCCAAGGCAGGCCCCTATCACGCGGTGCAGGCATTCGGCTCCGCCTCCACCGGCAAGGCGATCAGGACACTGGGCGGGGCAGCGGCCCGCAACGCCACGGAAGCGTGGTTCGGCCTCGGATCCCTCGCCTCGGGGGGAGGTGGGAGGGAGGCCGGGAAAAGGATGCTGGCCGGAATCCAGACGTTGTCGGCCGACCTCACGCGGGGAGCCATCGCGGCGTGGCAGGTCCATGCGTTCGAGGACAGCCAGCAGAAGAAGGCGCGAGACCTGGAGCGGCGCGAGGCGAGGACGCAGCAGCGGCAGGACGAGGCGCCCGCGCTGCTGGAGCGCAGCACGGACATGCAGCGCGTCCTGGAGGGACTCAGGTCCGAGCTGGTGAGTCGGCTGCCGTCCGTCACCGCGCTGGTGGAGGCGTGCGACGACTTCACCCGGTACGACTCCCGTGGGCGTGCGGAGGTGGCGGCGATGGTTGCCCTCGACGGCCTCGCCGTCCGGGTCATGACGTGCCCGGTCACCGACGCGGACGGACGGCTGACCGAGGACTCGGAGCGGGTCGTCGCCGAGGCCGAGGCCCTGCTCCGGGCGCAGCAGGCCTGAGCTGCGCGTCCGGACTGCCGTACGGCTTCAGGAGTCGACCCGGGCAGCGGCCTGCGGTTCCGGAAAGGGCCGCCGTGTCCGCGGCCAGGCCGATCAGCGCGGGGCCGACGACAAGGGACAGGCGGCGGGATCCGAGGCGCCGCATCCCCACCCTGACCAGCGGGAAGGCGGCCGCTGCTGCTGCACCGCAGGCCATCGGCAGCACGCCCGCCTGCCCCGCGCCCAGATCAGATCTCCCCCGGGGAAGGGGAATGCGGGGCCGCCCGCGCCGGTGTCGGCCGGTGCGCGGGCGGGTCGGTGTGCGGTCAGCCCGCCACGACGGCCTCCGCCGCCGCCACTCCGCAGACGCGGGCCGCGCCGTATGTCGCGATGTGCAGGGCGCCGCGGGGCGGGGCCTGGGGCAGGCCCATCTCGACCACAATGGTGTCGGGGCGGGCGGTGAGCAGGGTGTCGAGGGCGGCGCCCATCCAGGGGTGCCGGTGCTCGTCGCGGACCACGGCGACGATCCGGCGACCGGCGGCCGCGGCGAGGGCGGCGCTGCCCGCGCCGTCGCCCGTGAAGGAGCCGGCGGTGGTGCCCGGCAGCAGCCGGCGCAGTTCGGCGGCCGGGCCCCATGGGGTCTCGTCGCCGACGGCGATGTTGGGCTCCGGGTCGAACCGGGCGACGTACACCGGTTCGGTCAGCGGGGCGGGGACGCCGGACCCGGCCCGGGTGACGGTCAGGGCGCGGCGGGCGGCGATGAGGCCGACCGCGGGGTCGGGGGCGGCCTCGGCGGCGGCGCCGCGCGCGCCGGCGGTCCAGCGGGCCAGGTCGCGGACCCGGGCGGCGGCGTCGGCCAGCCGTTCCTCGGGGAGTTCGCCGGAGCGTACGGCGGCCACGAGCGCGTCGCGCAGCTTCAGCACGGTGCCCTCGTCGCAGAGTCCGCCGCCGACGCAGATGGCGTCGGCGCCGGCGGCGATGGCGAGGACGACGCCGTTCTCCAGCCCGTAGGTGCCGGAGATGGCGCGCATCTCCATGCCGTCGGTGACGATCAGGCCCTGGTAGCCGAGTTCGCCGCGCAGCAGCTCGGTGAGGATGTGGGCGGAGAGGGTGCCGGGGCGGTCCGGGTCGAGGGCCGGGACGAGGATGTGCGCGCTCATGATGGCCCGGGTGCCGGCCGCGATGGCCGCGCGGAACGGGGGCAGTTCGCGGGCGAGGAGGGTGTCGGCGTCGGCGTCGATGCGGGGCACGGCGTGGTGGGAGTCGACGTTGGTGTCGCCGTGGCCGGGGAAGTGCTTGGTACAGGCGGCGACGCCGGTGGACTGGAGGCCCTCGACCCAGGCGGCGGTGTGCCGGGCGGCCAGGTCCGGGGAGGCGCCGAAGGAGCGTACGCCGATGACGGGGTTGTCGGGGTTGGCGTTGACGTCGGCGGAGGGCGCCCAGTCGAAGTTGACGCCGCAGGCGGCGAGGCGGCGGCCGAGTTCGCGGGAGACGGCGCGGGTGAGGGCGGGGTCGTCGACGGCGCCGAGGGCGTGGTTGCCGGGGAAGGCGGAGCCGGTGCGGACGTCGAGGCGGGTGACGTCGCCGCTCTCCTCGTCGATGGCGACCAGCAGGTCGTCCCGTTCGGCGCGCAACTGGGCGGTGAGCGCGGTGACTTGGGCCTCGCTATGGACGTTGCGGCCGAACAGGGCGACGGAGGCGAGGCCCTCGCCGATGCGGCGGCGCACCCAGTCGGGCGCGGTGGTGCCGTCGAACCCGGGCTGGAGCACCGCGAGGGCGTCCCGGGCGAGGGTGTCGCCCGCGGCGGAGCCGCTGCCGGACGCGGTGGCGAGTGTGGTCATCGGCGGTGTCATCCCTTCACGGCGCCGTCGGTCAGACCGCTGACAGCCTTGCGTTGCAGGAAGATGAAGAGGACCAGGATGGGCAGCGCGAACAGGGACGAGGCGGCCATGGTGGCGCCCCAGTCGTCGCCGAAGGCGGTCTGGAACTGGGACAGCCACAGTGGCAGGGTCTGCTTCTCGATGTCCTTGTTGAGGATCAGGACCAGCGGGAACTCGTTCCAGGCGGTGATGAAGCCGAACAGCGAGGTGGCCATCAGGCCGGGCGCGAGCAGCGGGAAGATCACCTTGGCGAAGGCCTGGACGCGGGTGCAGCCGTCGACCATCGCGGACTCCTCCAGCTCCTTGGGCACGGCGGCGACGTAGCCGCGGAGCGTCAGGATGGTCAGCGGGAGCACCATCATCGTGTAGAAGACGGTGAGCGGGATCAGGCTGTCCAGCATGTCGTCGTCGCGGACGATCATGTAGATGGCGATGATCATGACCTCCCAGGGGGCCATCTGCGCCAGCATGAAGGTCACGATGAGCCCGCGCCGCCCCCGGAACCGCACGCGGGCCAGGGCGAAGGCCGCGAACAGGGCGATGACGAGCGAGAACAGCACCGAACAGAGGGTCACGGTCACGGAGTTGGCGACCAGGGTCCAGAAGTGGTCGGCGTGCACGGCCTTCTTGAAGTGGCCGAGGGTGACGTCGGTCGGGAACCACACCGGGTTCTCGGCGATGATGTCGCCGGTCGGTTTGAAGGCCGTGGCGAACATCCAGTACACGGGGAACACGAAGCCGGCGAAGAGGACGACGGCGGTCGCGTTGGGCCAGATCCGGCCGAAGAGCGAGCGCTTCACAGCTCGTCCTCCTCTTGCTTGAGCACCATACGCAGGTAGTACGAGGTGAGGACGAGCAGCACCAGGATGGTCAGGAAGGAGATCGCCGCGCCGACCCCGAAGTGCTGGTTGCCGACGCCCTCGACATAGGCGTAGACCGGCAGGGTCTCGGTGAGGCGGTCCGGGCCGCCCTCGTTCATCGCGAAGAGCTGCGGGAACGCCTTGAAGATCCAGATGACCTCGAGGAAGGTCGTGGAGTACAGGAACGGCCTGAGGAAGGGCAGGGTCACGGACGTGAAGCTCTGCCAGGCGCCGGCGCCGTCGAGGGCGGCCGCCTCGTACAGCTCCTTGGGGATGGTGGTGGTCGCCGCGTACAGGTTGATCGCGACGAACGGGACCGAGCCCCAGACGAGGAGCAGGGTGATCACGGAGAAGGTGGAGAGCTGGGTGCCGAGCCAGTTGTAGTCGGCCATGGAGTGCCAGCCCAGCTTGTCCAGCACCCAGTTGACGACGCCGAAGCGCTGGGCGAACAGCCACTGGTAGACGGTGGTGGCCGCGATGACGGGCATCGCCCAGGCGAGGACCAGGCCCGCCATGAGGGTGAGGCGCATCCTCTTGCCGAGGCGGGTGAGGAGCAGCCCGATCAGGGTGCCGGCCAGCATGATCAGGGCGACGTTGACGGCGGTGAAGAGCACCGAGCGCTCGACGACCTTCCAGAAATCCCCTCCGGTGAGGACCTCCGTGTAGTTGTCGACGCCGTTCCACTCGGTGAGGTGCTGGATGAGCTGCCGCGGGTTGAGGTTCTGGAACGACAGCATGCCGTTCTTGACCAGGGGCCAGCCGAGCAGCACCAGGGTGGCCAGCAGGGCGGGCAGCAGGAGGAGGTAGGGGGCGGTGGCACCGCGGCGGGACCGGGGCCCGGTCGCGCGGTCCGCACCCCTCGGCGGCCCGGGTATCCGGGGCTTGCGGACAGCGGGCTCCCCGGCCGTGTCCGTGCCTTGGGTCTGCACTGACATGAGTTGCCATCTCTTCCGTGGCCGTACGAACGACACATCGGCACCGGCCGGGGGCGTGCCCACACGGCACGCCCCCGGCATGGGTCTAGTTCTTCTGGGCCAGGCGCTTGTCGATCTCGCCCTGGACGTCCTTGGCGGCGGCCGCCGGGGACTTGCCGTTCAGGACGGCCGTCATGTACGACTTGATCGGGTTCGGGGTGTTCTCCACCGCGGCCCACTCGGGGATCAGCGGGGTGGTGCCGCCGGCCGCGGCGCCGGGCGCGGCCGCCTCGGCGGCGCCGTTGCCCTTGAGGTTGCTCTCCAGGGACTGCTTGTTCGGGATGACGCCGTTGAGCTTGGCCAGTTCGCCCTCGTACTGGTCGGACAGGGCGATCTTCAGGAACTCCTTGGCCAGCGACTGCTTCTGGCTGTTCTGGGCGACGGCCAGGTTGGAGCCGCCGAGGAAGACGCCCTCGGGCTTGTCGGCGGTGGCGCCGGGGATGGTGAAGTAGCCGAGGTCCTTCTCGATGGCCTTGTTGGCCTGGATCGCGGTGCCGGCCTCCCAGCCCATGCCGATGAACGCGCCGGTCTTGCCCTTGGCGAAGATGGTCGCCTGCTGCGGGGTGGCCTCGTCCTTGTCCTTGGGGGCCTTGGAGTAGGAGGCGTACTTCTTGTACAGCTCCATGGCGGCGGAGACCTTGGGGTCGGCCAGGTTGGAGACGTACTTATCGCCCTGCTTCTTCACCAGGTCGCCGCCCTGGCCGATGATCAGGCCGTCCAGGAAGTACCAGTTCTGGCCGGGCAGGTAGAGCGGCTCGGCGTCGGTCTTCTTGCCGATGGTGTCGAGGTCCTTGAAGAACTCGTCCCGGGTCTTCGGGGTGTCCTTGATGCCGGCCTGCGCCCAGATCTTCTTGTTGTAGATGACCACGCGGTTGGCGAAGTACCAGGGGGCGCCGTACTGCTTGCCGTCGTAGACGGAGGACTGGGAGACCGAGGGCGACCAGTCGGCGCCGATCGCCTTCTTCACGTCGCCCAGGTCGGCGAGGCCGCCGGTGGCCGCGTAGGCGGGGGTCTGGGTGTTGCCGACCTCCAGGACGTCCGGCGGGTTGGACTCGGAGAGGGCGGTGGTGATCTTCTGCTGGATCCCGTCCCACTTCTGGATCTCGAACTTCAGCTTGGCGCCGGTCTTCTTCTCGAAGGCGGCCTGGACGTCCTTGGACCACTGCGGCGGCGCCGAGCCGTCCATGGTCCAGACCGTCAGGGTCTGCCCCTTCCAGCTGTCCGGTCCCGCGTCCTTGCCGCTGTCGCCGCCCTTGCCCCCGCCACACGCCGCAACGGAGACCATCATGCCCGCGATCACGATCGCGGCCGCAAGCTTGCGCTTCACGCCACCCTCCTCAGGGATGCCACTAACCCCCCACGCCCTCGGCGGTGACCTGCGTACGACGCTGTTGCACGTAGGGCTCGGGACCTGGCCACTAATGGTGTAGACCAGTACGGTGGAGCTTGGCCTAGACCTTTCGGGGTGTCAAGGGTCGTTCCGCAAGCCGGGGATGGCCGTTACGCGATAGACACCGGAGCGCGTCCATCCCCTTTCGCCGGGCTTCTCCCGTTGGACTAGACCAATACGCGGGAGATCGCTATAACGGGAGACCACCCACACAGCCGGGAAGGCAGGGCATGACCACCGACGTCAGCGGCGCCCAGCAGCTCAGCGGGTCGTCCGGCCGCACCGCGCGCGTGCCGAAGTACTACCGGATCAAACAGCAGGTGCTGGCCATGGCCGACGTACTGGAGCCCGGCTCGGCCATGCCGGCGGAGCGGCTGCTGGCGGTGCGCTTCAACACCTCCCGGACCACCGTGCGGCAGGCGCTCCAGGAGCTGGTCGGCGAGGGCCGGCTGGACCGGATCCAGGGCAAGGGCACCTTCGTCGCCCAGCCCAAGCTGTACCGCACGCTCCAGCTGACCTCGCACACCGAGGACATGCGCGCCCAGGGCCTCACGCCCGCCTCGCAGACACTGGACATCGGCGAGATCCCGGCGGACCAGCGGCTGGCGGGCCTGCTCGGCATCGCGATCGGCGAGCGGGTGCTGCGCATCGAGCGGCTGCGGCTGGCCAGTGGCGCCCCCATGGCGATCGAGACGACGCATCTGTCCGTACGGCGCTTCCCCGGCCTGCGCGAGTCGCTGGCCGGCCGCCCCTCGCTGTACACGGCGCTCGCCGAGGTGTACGGCGTCCGGCTGGCGGAGGCCGACGAGACGATCGAGACCTCGCTGTCCACCCCGCGCGAGGCGCAGTTGCTCGGCACCGACGTGGGGCTGCCGATGCTGCTGCTGTCCCGGCACTCGCGGGACGCGGCGGGCACCCCGGTGGAATGGGTGCGCTCGGTGTACCGGGGTTCCCGGTACAAGTTCGTGGCCGCCCTGCGCCGGCCGGCGCAGGGCTGACCCCTCACGGCTCAGCCCCGGCGGTGCCAGGGCGAGTTCGGCCGGGAGTCCCGGACCAGGTCGTCCTGGTGGCCGGAGCCGTCGGCGATGGAGATGGTGCGGTACTTTCCGCCATCGTGCTGGACCCAGCACAGGGTCCTGCCGCCGGACCGCTCACGGCCGGGGACGAACCGGAACGCGTCCACCGCGGTGACGCCGTTCAGCGACCTCCAGCGGCCCAGGTCGCGGTCGCTGCGGTCGAGGCTGTCCGGGTGGCCCGGCGCCTCGGCGACCGAGACCAGCCGGTACCGCTGGCCCTGCGCGGTGCTGTGGAACAGCCAGTACTGCGACTTGCCGCCGACGTGCTGCATGTCCGGGACGGGCAGCACGGCGTCGACCCGGGTGACGTCGCCGAGGGTGTTCCAGTTGCCTGCGAGGGGCCTGTCGCCGCCGCTGATGCGGCTGGTGTTGCGGCTGTTGTGGGCGATGTGGATGGACCGGTAGACCTGGCTGCCGTCCTTCCTGGTGTGGAAGAGCCAGTAGCGGCTCTCGCCGTTCAGGTCCTGCTCGTCCGGCACCGGCCAGATGGCGTCGACCCGCTCCACGTCCTGGAGCGCGGGCCAGGTGTCCAGGCCGACGGCGTCGCCGAGGCCGATGCCCAGGCCGTCGTCGGAGCCGGTGGTCAGCGGCTCCACCTCCGGGTCGCCGATGCTGACGACGCGGACCGTGCGGCCGGAGAAGACCCAGTACTGGCCGGGCACGCCGGGCCGCGGCAGGATCTCGTCGACGGGGCCGGGCTGCACCGCCGGCTGCCGCTGTCCGCCCGAGGTGGTCTGCTGGGCGGTGCTCTGGCCGGTGCCGCCGGACACCGCCGCGCCGTCCAGCCGGCCCTCGCCGAGCTTGCGCAGGGTGGACAGCGAGGGGGTGAAGGCGTAGACCGAGCCCTCGGTGTTCACGAAGGGCTGGAAGTTCAGCGTGGTGGTCTTGCGCCCCAGTGCGTTGTCCGTCTCGAAGGCGACGTCGCCGTCCCCGATCTTGCTCAGCTTGCCGGCGACCATCGGGTCCGGGCCGGGCATCGGGTCGCGGTTGGGCGGGAAGTCGGGGGTGTTGACCCAGTTGCGCTGCATGAACTCGAACTGCCGGACCAGGTCGGCCTGGTAGCAGACGAAGACCAGACCGCGGGACTCGTCGGGGCCGCCCTGCGGGGAGGTGGGGTCGAACGGGGCGCCGTAGGGGATGCCACGGCGGATGATGCGCCGCGGGTCGAGCTGCTCCTCCTTGATCGGCACCTCGTCGATGAGCCCGTCGCGCGGATTGGTCTTGCGCAGATGGGAGAAGAGCGGGGTGATCACCCCGTCGGGGTCGTTCTTGTAGCTGATGACGTTGTCCGGCTCGATGTTCGGGTCTTCCCTCAGCTCCGGGTGGTTGGCGACCGAGGCACCGCACCGCCACCGCCCGACCAGGCGGGAGGCGAGCCACTCGCTCTTGGTGTCGGCCGGCACCGCCTTGGCGTCCTTCAGCCGCCGCAGCTCGGCGCCGACCTGCGCCCACCAGCCGGGCACGTCCTGGCCGAGCCGCCGTACCACCTGGAAGGAGCCGTTGCGCATCCACTCGGGCACCCCCTCCGGCAGCGGCCCGCCGCTCGCGCCGAGGACGAACAGGTCGGCCGGGATGAGCCGGGCGCCCTCCTCCGGGTGCTCGTCGAAGTCGGCCACGGACGGTTCGCTGACGCCGTCCTTGAAGCCGAAGTGCTCCCGGCCGCGGCGCGGGCGGGGCAGCGTGTTCCCGGGCTGGGCGTGGGAGATGCTGATCCCGGCCTGGGAGGCGGCGTCCAGCTGGCGGTTCAGCTCCTGGCTCAGGTCGCTCTCCCGGTCGGCGGCGACGGTGAGCACGGCGTGCGTGACCTGGTTGTGGTCGGCGCCGAACAGCCAGCGGTCGGGGGCGTTGTCGTCGACGTCGCCGAGGACGTCCGCGCGGAAGGCGGCGCCCTGGACATAGGCGCCGATCGTGCCCCGGCCCCTGTTCTCGCCCAGCAGGTCCTGCTTGCCGGTGAGGACCGTCAGCCCCGGGTAGGTGAGGCTGAGGCCCAGCCAGGTGGCGGTGAGGTTCGCGGGGTCGTCGCCCATGGAGTTCTGGCGGGCCGCGCTGAACCTGGCGTTGAAGGCGGCGACCTCCTGGGTGGTGGCCAGGTTGGGGACCAGGTTCGCCAGCCAGCTCCGGGCGGCGGCGGGGTCGCCGAACCGGAGGAACAGCAGGGTCATGTGGTCCTTCTTGAAGCCGGCGAGGATGTCGCCCTGGATCTCGGTGCTGTCGCGTAGCGACACGAGGGTCTCCCTTGGCATGTGCGGGGACGGGACGGGGATGACCGGACGGGTCCCGGGCGGCCCGTGGGCGGGGCCGCCCGGAGACCCGGCGGCAGGGGACGGCCTTGGGGGGTCAGGCTCCGGGGCGCAGCTGCACCCACTTGGCGATGCTGGGCACACCCCGGTCGTCGAGCAGGAAGAGCAGGTAGTACCCGGGCGGGGCGTCCTTGGCGGACTGCGGAGACCGCAGCCGCAGGGTGCTGCCGGCCCGCTTGGTGATCTCCAGCTCGATGCGGCGCTGGCTGGTGTCCACCGAGTGGGTGGAGGTGATGGGCGCCATCAGCACGGCCTTGTCGATCCGGTCCGGCGTGAAGGAGTCGACGTCGAAGGTGTCGTCGTAGCCCACCGCGCCGCGCGGCACATGGGCCAGGTCGGGCCGGGTGCCGCCCTGGTGCAGATAGGGCGGCTCGTAGATCTCGATGGTGCCGTTCTGCCCGGACTTGATGTCGGGGTTGTTGGCGATCTCCTGGAGCTCGTCGCCGGTGATCATGATGCGGCCGTCGGGCAGGATCACCGCGTTCGAGTGGTAGCCGCGCGGCAGCCGCTGCTGCGGGCCGAGCCGCCAGGAGCCGTCGGCGCCGCGGATCTCGGTGTCCCGCCACTTGTCATCGGCGTTGGGGTTGTACTGGCCGTTGCCGTAGTCGCGGATGTCGAAGCCGCCGTTGACGGTGAAGAGCCGTCCGTCGGGGAAGATCAGGGTGTCGTCCTGGGTGCGGCCCATGTGGCGTGCGCTCTGCTCGGTCCACTGCCCGCCGGAGAACTTGTACGTCTTGGGGTTGTTGCGGTCGCCGCCGAGGATCAGCACCGAGTCGGGACCCTGGCCGGGGGCGGGGTTGGGCAGGGCCACCGCGGAGCCGTAGTTGCGCATGCCGCCGTCGGGGCGGCTGCGCAGCGGCTGGCTGGTCTCGTTCACCGGGTCGAAGGAGAACTGCTCGTCGTAGTTGCGCCCGAAGCCGTAGATCCTGCCGTCCCGCAGCGAGAACAGATGCGGGTAGTCCGTCGAGTAGTCGGCGCTGATCGGCCACTTGTCGAGCGAGCGGTTCTCCGGGGCGTCGTTCTTGTCGTAGGACACCGCGGAGTTCTTGGCGGGGAAGCGCTCGATGGACTTGGACAGCTTGCCCCAGCCGAGGTCGCCGTGGCCGGAGGTGATGAACTGCCGGCCGTCGGCGCCGGTCACCACGGACGGGTACCAGCGGCCCTCGGCCATGTCCTGCTGGCTGTGCCAGGTCTCGGTCCAGGGGTCGAAGACGAGCGCGAGATGGGCGCCGGTGCCGTGGTTGCCGCCGAGGTTGCCGCCGAAGATGCCGACCATGCCGTTGGGCAGATAGGCGTGGCCCGCGCAGAAGATCGGCGCGGGCCGGGGCTCGTCCAGACCGTCGTCCATGGTGACCACGGGCGGCGGTACGGCCTTGAAGGTGCCGGTGCCCTTGTCGTCCGTGGGCGGGGTCCAGACATAGGCGCGGCCCGCGTTGTCCCGGCCGATGACCTCGGTGGGCGCGGTCTCCTTGTTCGGGCTGTCCTCGACGGACTCGAAGGAGAAGAGCAGCACCTTGCCGGTGGGCAGCAGGGCGACGTGGTCGCCGAAGTCGGGGCTGGAGATGTACTGGGCGAACTTGCCCGACTGGCTGGCCGCGAAGGCCGCGTTGTGCGTGGCCTGCGAGTCGGTGTGCTCCTTCAGGCTGCGGTTGCGCAGCGGCTGGGGGTAGCCGCGGTCGACGGCGGCCAGGCCGATGCGGTCCCGGGCCAGCTGCTCGGCGCGGGCCCGGCCGAAGGCCCTCACCTCGTCCGGGCGCACCTCCTTGGCGAGCTGGGCGCGGCTGATGGGCACCCCGCCGGGGTAGGGGTCGAAGCCGCGGTTCCCGTGCGGTGTGGAGCCGAGTGCGGCGGGCGCGGTGACGGACAGGACGAGCGCGGCGCAGCCGGCCGCGAACGTCCATCTTCTGCTGCGGGGGATCCCTCTGCGGGACATGGGACTCCTCGGGGGAACACGGGGGCGCCGGGCGGCACGGAGCAGCGAGGGGCGACCACGTAGAGTGACGGAATAGCCGCAGTTAATCACACACCGTAGCGAACGGCATTCATCATCTCGAAAGATTGACCGTTTTACCCCGATAGGCCGTAACGCTGCGTGTCCGGCGTGGCGGGCGTCGGAAGACGCGGATCCAATGGTCGGGCCCTGTCCCTTCCTTCGAGGAGTCCCCGCATGACCGCACCACGCGCCTCACTCGCCGCCGCGGCGGCGTTCGCCCTGCTCGGCTGTGCCGCCGCCCCGGCCCTGGCCGCGGACCCGCCGCAGCCGCCGCGGGAGATCACCGGCCCGGTCCTGCGTGGCGGCGCCGACGGCACCCGGCACGAGCTGTTCTGCCCCGCCATGCAGCACGTCTACGGCGGCGGCTACTCGCTCAGCGCGTCCAAGCCGGACACCACGCTGTCCGACGAGCCCGCCGACGTGCTGGAGAACCGGCCGAACGACACCGCCACCGGCTGGATCGTCGCCGTGCACAAGACGACCTGGTGGCACCCGCGGCGCGCCGGCGCGAAGCACGAGGCGGGCCCGGCCGACCTGACGCTCCACATCACCTGCTCGGACGATGTGATGACCCACGGCGCCTGACGGCCGCGCCCTGCGCGCAGCTCCCCCGTGTGCACGCCGAGCGGCCACGCCCGGGCCGCTCGGCCGCAGTCCGTCCGGCGCCGGCGCGCCTCACGCCTGGGTGAGGGTGATGTCCTGGTCCTGGACCGCGTGGAAGGCCGGCAGCACCACGATGCCCGAGGGGCGCAGCTCCATCAGGGTGGCCTGGACATGGGCGGCGCCCGCCTTGAGCGCCTCGGAGGTGACCTTGCCGCTGTTCTCCCAGCGGTGCTCGGCGCCGTCGCACTGGGCGGTGCTGCCGCCGACGCCGTGCTTGACGCGCGCGTCGCTCTGACTGACCGAGGAGCTGACGAACACCACGGAGGTGCCGGGCAGACAGCGGTAGCTGCCGGACAGGGTGACCGTGCCGTCGGCGGCGATCCGGCCGGTGGGGTCGACGGTGATCGTCTCGCCGGTGTCGGCGGCGGCCGGGCCGACGGCGGCGCACAGCAGGGCGGCCGCGCCGAGGGCCGAGGCGAGAGCGGGGCGAACGGACATGGGATGCCTCCCGGTTCCAGGGGATCGAGTGCTCCACTGGTACCGGGCGTCCGGTCCGCCGGGCGTGACCGTCACCCCTTCGGTGGCGCGTCACGCGGCCGCGGCCGGCTCACGGCAGCACGGCGAACCCGTCCAGCTCCACCAGCGCCTGCTCGTCCCACAGCCGTACGACCTGGACGACGGCCATCGCCGGATAGTCGCGGCCGGCCAGCTCCCGCCAGCGGCGGCCCAGTTCCGGGGCGTGGGCGCGGTAGTCGGCCACGTCGGTGGCGTAGACGGTGACCCGGGCCAGGTCGGCGGGGGTGCCGCCGGCCGCGCGCAGGGCGGCCAGCAGATTGCCGAGCGCCCGCTCGAACTGCTCGGGCAGCGTGCCGCCGGTGATCTTGCCGTCCGCGTCGAGCGCGGTCTGCCCGGCCAGGAACACCACCCGGCTGCCGGTGGCGACGACGGCGTGCGAGAACCCCGTGGGCGGGGACAGCTCGGGCGGGTTGACGCGCTCGGCGCTCATCGGGCCTCCTCCTCGGCGCGGGCGTACAGCTCCTTGGCGATGATGCCGCGCTGGACCTCGCTGGCACCCTCGTAGATGCGCGGTGCGCGGACCTCCCGGTAGAGGTGCTCCAGGAGGTGGCCCCGGCGCAGGGCGCGGGCGCCGTGCAGCTGGACGGCGGCGTCGACCACGTACTGCGCGGTCTCGGTGGCGAGCAGCTTGGCCATCGCCGCGCGCCGCGGCACATCGGCCGCGCCCGCGTCGTACGCCGTCGCCGCCGCGTACACCAGCAGCCGGGCCGCCTCGGTGCGCAGCGCCATCTCGGCGACCTGGTGGGAGACGGCCTGAAGGTCCATCAGCCGGCCCTGGAACGCCTCTCGCCGCCGGGTGTGGTCGACGGTGGCGTCGAGCGCCGCCTGGGCCATGCCCACCGCGAAGGCGCCGACGCTGGGGCGGAAGAGGTTGAGGGTGCCCATGGCGACGGCGAAGCCGCGGTCGGGCGTGCCGAGCAGGTCGTCGGCGGTCACCGGTACGGCGTCGAAGTCGAGAGCGCCGATGGGGTGTGGCGAGAGCATCTCCAGTGCGCTGCCGGTGAGTCCGGGCCGGTCGGCGGGGACCAGGAAGGCGGTGACCCCGCGGGCCCCGGCGCCGGGCGTGGTGCGCGCGAAGACGGTGTACACGTCGGCCTCGGGGGCGTTGGAGATCCAGCACTTGGCGCCGGTGAGCCGCCAGCCGGTGCCGTCCGGCTCGGCCGTGAGGGCGAGCGCCGCCGCGTCCGAACCGGCCCCCGGCTCGCTCAGCGCGAAGGCGGCGACCGCGCTGCCGTCGGCGACCCGGGGCAGCCAGCGCTCGCGCTGGGCCTCGGTGCCGTGGGCGTGCACCGGGTGGGCGCCCAGGCCCTGGAGGGCGAGGGCGGTCTCGGCCTCGGTACAGGCCCGGGCGAGCGACTCGCGCATCAGACAGAGGTCGAGCGCGCCGGAGGTGAACAGCCGGGCGAGCAGCCCGAGCCGCCCCAGCTCGGCGAGGAGCGGCCGGTTGACGCGGCCCGGTTCGCCCTTGTCGGCGAGCGGGCGCAGGCGTTCGGCGGCGAGCGAGCGCAGCTCGGCACACCAGGCGAGCTGTTCCGGGTCGAGCGAGAATGCGGGCACTGCCGGTCCTCCCTCCGGACGGGCCGTCCGTCACGACACCCCTCGACGTTATCGCGCACAGTTGACTGCCGTCACCAAGACGATACGCTCGAACGGCGAGCCCGCCAGAAAGCCCGTCCAGAGCCCGCGTACGGACGCTTGCCACGGCAAGGGGGCGAACCGCCATGCATCTCTCGGCCCATGTCGACACCTTCGCGCGCGACCATCTGCCCCCGCCGGACGAATGGCCCGAGCTGCGGTTCGACCTGCCCGAGCTGCACTACCCCGACCGGCTGAACTGCGCGGCGGAACTGCTCGACCACACCGATCCGGCCCGCCCGGTCTTCCGGACCCCGGCCGGGCCGGTCTGGACCTACGGCGAGCTGCGCACCCGGGTCGACCGGATCGCGCATCTGCTCACCGGCGAGCTGGGCGTCGTGCCGGGCAACCGGGTGCTGCTGCGCGGCCCCACCACGCCCTGGCTCGCCGCCTGCTGGCTGGCGGTGCTGAAGGCGGGCGCGGTCGCGGTCACCGTGCTGGCCCAGCAGCGCCCGCACGAGCTGACCACGATCTGCGAGATCGCCCGGGTGCGGCACGCGCTGTGCGACATCCGCTCGGTGGACGACCTGGCGAAGGCGGAGATCCCCGGGCTGCGCATCACGACGTACGGCGGTGACGCCCCCGACGACCTGCTCCGCCGCCCCGCGCCGGACACCCCCTACCCGGCGGTCGACACGGCGTCCGACGACGTCGCCCTGATCGCGTTCACCTCGGGCACCACGGGTCGCCCGAAAGGGTGCATGCACTTCCACCGGGACGTGCTGGCCATAGCGGACACCTTCGCCGCCCATGTGCTGCGCCCCCGGCCGGACGACGTCTTCACCGGCTCTCCCCCGCTGGGCTTCACCTTCGGCCTCGGCGGACTGGTGGTCTTCCCGATGCGGGCCGGCGCCAGCTCCCTGCTGCTGGAGCAGGCCGGACCCCGGCAGCTGCTGCCCGCCATCGCCGCACACCGGGTCACGGTCCTGTTCACCGCCCCGACCGCCTATCGCACGATGCTGGCCGGGCTGGACGGGTACGACGTCTCCTCGCTGCGGCGCTGTGTGTCGGCCGGGGAGAACCTGCCGGCGGGCACCTGGCGGGCCTGGCACGAGCGCACCGGTGTGCGGATCATCAACGGCATCGGCGCGACCGAGCTGCTGCACATCTTCGTCTCGGCCGCCGACGAGCGGATCAGACCGGGCACCACCGGGGTGCCGGTGCCGGGCTGGCAGGCGCGGGTGCAGGACGCGCACGGCGCACCGGTGCCGGACGGCGAGCCCGGTCTGCTGGCCGTGCGCGGCCCGGTCGGCTGCCGCTATCTCGCCGACCCGCGCCAGCGGGAGTACGTGCGGGACGGCTGGAACATCACCGGCGACACCTATGTCCGCGAGCCGGACGGCTACTTCCGCTATGTGGCCCGCGCCGACGACATGATCATCTCGGCCGGGTACAACATCGCCGGGCCGGAGGTGGAGGACGCGCTGCTGCGCCATCCGGACGTGGTGGAGGCGGCGGTCGTGGGCCGGCCCGACGAGGCGCGCGGGCAGGTGGCGGTGGCGTACACGGTGTTGCGGGACGGCGCCCCGCGCGACCCGGAGGCCCTGCGCGCCTTCCTCGTCGCCGAACTGGCCCCCTACAAGTGCCCGCGCGCGTTCGTCTTCCTGGCCGCGCTGCCCCGCACGGCCACCGGAAAGCTCCAGCGGTTCCGGCTGCGCAGCGAAGGCGACCGGCAGTGACACCGGCGACCTAAAATGATCAACGTGTCCGAGCAGCACGCCCCCCGGTCCCTCATCGTCACGCTCTACGGCGCCTACGGCCGCTTCATGCCCGGTCCGATGCCCGTGGCCGAGCTGATCCGGCTGCTGGCCGCGGTCGGGGTGGACGCGCCCTCCGTGCGGTCCTCGGTGTCCCGGCTCAAACGGCGCGGCCTGCTGCTGCCGGCCCGCACCGCGGCCGGCGCCGCCGGGTACGAACTCTCCGCGGAGGCCCGGCAGTTGCTGGAGGACGGCGACCGCCGCATCTACACCGAGGCCGCGCCCCGGGAGGAGGGCTGGGTGCTCGCGGTGTTCTCGGTGCCCGAGTCGGAGCGGCAGAAGCGGCATGTGCTGCGCTCCCGGCTGGCCGGTCTGGGCTTCGGTACGGCCGCCCCCGGGGTGTGGATCGCCCCGGCGCGGCTGTACGAGGAGGCGCGGCACACCCTGTGCCGGCTCCGGCTGGACCCGTACGTCGACTTCTTCCGCGGGGAGCACCTGGGCTTCGCGGCCACGGCCGAGGCGGTGGCCCGCTGGTGGGACCTGGCCGCGATCGCCAAGGAGCACGAGCGCTTCCTGGACGCGCACGGGCCCGTCCTGAGCGCCTGGGAGCGGCGCGCGGACACCCCGCCCGAGGAGGCCTACCGCGACTACCTCCTCGCCCTGGACTCCTGGCGCCACCTGCCGTACACCGACCCGGGCCTGCCCACCCGGCTGCTGCCCGCCGGCTGGCCGGGCGTCCGCTCCGCGGAGGTGTTCCACGGCCTGCACACCAGGCTGCGGGACGCGGGCGCGCGCTTCGCGGGCGTCTGACACGGCCCCGGAGGAAGGCCCCCGTGCGCGATGGCCCGGGTCGCCGAAGAGGCGACCCGGACATGGGGGCGCCCGTGCTCCCGGCCGCCCCCCCCGGCTGCCCGCCCCGGCCCTCCAGCCAGGCCAGGGCCTCCTGATGTGCTCAAGGTCTCTACAACCCGAGCCGCACCAGAGGCCCTGTCTTCATGCCCGGCGAGCGACAAGATCGCCCGACCGGGTTCCTTCAGCCGAAGCCGTGTCCACCAAGATCGGTACGGCAACGGCTTCTCCATGCCCGTCGCAGGCAGGCGTCATGCCTCTTGCCGGTGGCGGCGGGGGCCGGCCGTGGGCTCCCGCTCGGGGCGGGAGGACCCGAGAGGGAGGAGGACACGGCGGTAGGCGCCCGGGGTTGGGGAGAGGTGGATCTGGTCGGTGGCGCCCTGGCAGCCGCCGAGCGGGGTGTGGGCGGTGAAGGTCTCGGGGCCGAGACAGGCGTGGGGAGTGGTGAGCAGGTGTGTCGGGTCCATCGGGGTCACCAGGCCAGGGGGGAGGCGCCGAGCGGCTCGGCGGTGCGGTCGAGGCGTGGGCGCAGGGTCGAGTACGCGATGCGCGTGGGCAGGTAACTGACCTCGCCGAACGGCCCGTGCACGGTGGCCAGTTCATGTGCGGCGTGCATCGGGTCGGGGGCGGGCAGCGCGGCGACGTCGGAGCGGGGGAACAGTCCGAGGTCCTGCACCCACATGCAGACCTTCGCCAGGTCGATGTGGACCCGCCAGCTGCCGCCCTCGCTCGCCCGGCGGCGCAGTGCCTCGATCACCCCGGCCGCGCCGAGGATCGCCGCCAGGTAGTCGTTGAGGAGGTAGGTCGGCGGCAGTCGGGGCCCATCGAAGGTTCCCTCCTCGACGGAGAATCCGCTGGCCGCGCAAGCGAGTTGGTCGAAGCCGCCGCGCCGTGACCAGGGGCCGGTCGTGCCCCAACCGTGGTAGTCGAGGATCACCAGTCCGGGCCGCTGCTCGAACAGGACCTCGGGACCGAAGCCCTTGGTGTCCAGGTTGAGGTAGTTGTTGACGTACACGTCCGCCTCGGTGAGCACCTGCCGGAAGGCCGTGGCCTGTGCGGGGTCGAGCAGGTCGCAGAAGGCGGCGCGCTTGCCGATCCCGGTCTCGATGATCATCCCGTTGGGGTCGGGGTGCGTGGGCGAGGAGATGTGCAGGACGTCGGCGCCCAGTTCCGCGGAGATCCGCGCGGCCATCGGGCCCGCGATGACATGCGAGTTGTCCAGTACCCGCAGCCCGGTCAGCGGCAGGGCGGGCGGCAGCTTTCCGGTGGCGGGGAAGGGCTCGGGGGCGCTCTCGCCCACCTTCTCCAGATGGATCAGGGGCTGGCCGTCCAGCAGTTGCCCCTGTGGGTGGGTCCGCCACTCCTGCTGCGTGCGCACGGCGATGGCGGTGCCGCCGCGTGAGCAGATCGCCTCTTCGAGATCGAAAGCGTCCCAGTGTGCGATGGCGTCGGCCATCCGCTGTCGGTCGGGCGGGCAGTCCAGCACCTCGCAGGCGATGTCGCGCAACTGCGGGTAGGAGAGCAGGACGTAGACGTAGCGGCCGTCGCCGGCGCGGTAGAAGTCGCTGTTGCCCAGCAGGTTGGGATCCTCCCCCAGCTCACTCACGGGCACACCGCCCATCCGGGTGAGGAAGACCGCCATCAGCTGGTGGATCGCGGACTCGACGGAGACGGTCACGTCCTGCCCGTCCCCGCCCCGGTCCCGCCACAGCGCCGACGCCTCGGTGCCGAGCGCCGCGAGAGCGGCGGCGCAGGCGTCGCCGATGCGGTGCACGGAGGGGGTCAGCGGGTCGGCGCCGATGATGGTCACCTTGCCGCCGGCCTGTTCACCGGCGATCCCGAGCTGGTGGTAGAGGTCCCGCAGTGCGTCGTAGGAGGTCGTGTTCCCGGTTGCGCTCCCGGTCATGGCATTCGTCCTTCCGTGGTGGCCGTCCTCGCATTTCCATGACAGCAGCGAGAGGGGGAGGGAATCCAATACCAATGGCAGTGGGAAGCGATATGCGATGCCCTATACATCTGCTCTGACCTGCTGTCATATCCGTTCTGTTATCGACCTCTCGGGCAGTCGGTATTGGACACGGCCTGCGGTTCGGGAATTTCCTTGATGGTGTCGCAACGACCGAGATGAATACCACGAGAGGAATGCCATGAAAGGAATGCTCTCCGGGGTCCGAGTCGTCGAACTGGGCAGCGTGATCATGGTCCCGTACGCTGCCCAGCAACTCGGTGACCTGGGCGCGGACGTCATCAAGGTCGAGCCTCCGACCGGAGACATGACCCGCTACTACCCACCCGCGCGTCACCCCGGAATGGGCGGCGTCGGCCTCAATCTCAACCGCAACAAGCGCAGCGCGGTCATCGACCTCAAGGCGCCGAGCGGCCGCGACGCGCTGCTCGCCCTGATCCGTACGGCGGACGTGTTCCTGACCAACGTCCGCCCGCAGGCCCTGGCCCGGCTCCGGCTCGGGTACGAGGAGCTGCGGGCCGTCAACCCCGGTGTGGTGTACGTCAACGCGCAGGGCTTCCGCTCGGACTCCCCGCTCGGCACCCACGCCGCGTACGACGACATCATCCAGGCCGTCTCCGGTCTGGTGTGGCTCAACGAGCAGGCGGGCGGGGAGCCACGGTTCGTGCCCAGCCTGATCGCCGACAAGGTCTGCGGACTGCAGATCAGCCAGTCCGTGCTCGCCGCCTTGCTGCACCGCGCGCGCGGCGGCAGCGGTCAGCACATCGAGGTGCCGATGGCCGACACCATGCTCGCCTTCAATCTGGTGGAGCACCTGGCCGGGGCGGTCATGGACGGCGAGTTCGGTGCGCCGCGCTCGGTCAGCCGCACCCGTCGGGCGCAGCGTACGGCGGACGGGTGGATGTGCGTCCTGCCGCACAGCGACCGCAACTGGCGGGACTTGTGCACCTTCGCCGGCCGCCCCGGGCTCGTCGCCGATCCGCGGTTCGCCGACCGCGCGTCGCGGGCCCGCAACGCCGACGCGATGTACCCGGTGCTGGAGGAGATGACACTGACGCGTACCTGTGCCGAGTGGCAGGAGTTCTGCGACGGTGCCGGCATCCCCGCCTCTCCCGTGCACAGCCTGGAGTCGGCCGTCGCCACCGCCTACGCCCGCGAGGGCGGGCTACTGGCCGAGGCCGAGCACCCCACCGAGGGCACGTACCGCTCCATCGCCCGTCCGGTGCGCTACTCCGCCGATCCCGTACCGGCCCTGCGCCCCTGCCCCGCCCTCGGCGAGCACACCGATGAAGTGCTCCGCGAGGCCGGTTTCGACCCCGCCCTGCTGACCAAGCAGAGCAACCTGGACAAGGAGTAGTTCCGTGATCACGACCACCGACACCCTGCAACTGCGCAGGGAGGTACGGGACTTCCTCGCCGAGGAGCGCGCCCGCGGCACGGTGCTCGGCCGTCCCGACTCCTGGCTGACCGGCTGGGAACCGGAGTTCAGCCGCCGGCTCGCCGAGCGCGGCTGGGTCGGCATGGCGCTGCCGCCCGAGTACGGGGGCGGCGGGCGCGGGTTCGCCGCCCGCGTCGTCGTGATCGAGGAGCTGCTCGCCGCCGGGGCTCCCGTCTCTGCGCACTGGGTCGCCGACCGCCAGGCCGGGCCCTCGATCCTGGCTCATGGCACCGAGGAGCAGAAGCGGCGGTTCCTGCCCGCCATAGCCGCCGGGCGCTGCTTCTTCTCCATCGGCATGAGCGAGCAGGAGGCCGGCTCCGACCTCGCCCATGTGCAGACCCGCGCCGAACGAGTGCCCGGCGGCTGGCGGCTGACGGGCATGAAGAAGTGGACCGGCGGCGCACACGTCAACGATTACGCGATCGTGCTGGCCCGTACCAGCGAGCATGAGGACCGGCACCAGGGGCTCAGCCAGTTCATCGTGGACCTGCGCGCCCCCGGCGTACGCACGGAGCCGATCCGTCTGCTCACCGGCGAGCACACCTTCAACTGGTTCCACCTCGACGGCGTCGAGGTTCCCGACGGCATGCTGCTCGGCCATGAGGGCGACGGCTGGAAGCAGGTCACCGGCGAGCTGGCCTTCGAACGCAGCGGGCCCGAGCGCTACCTGTCCACCTTCCCGCTGCTGGTCTCGCTGGCCCGCGAACTGCGCCGGGGCGCAGCCACCCCCGACCAGCAGGCCCGGCTCGGCGCTCTGCTCGCCCGGATCTTCGCGGTACGGCAGCTCTCGCTCGGCGTCGCCGACGCGCTGGACGCGGGCCGCCCTGCCGACGTACAGGCCGCGCTGGTCAAGGACCTGGGTACGCGCCTGGAAGGCGAACTCGTCCACGAGGCACGGCGCATCCTGCCCGTCACCGCCGACACCGGGGCCACCCCCGGCTCCTACCCCCACCACCTCGCCTACGCGCTGCTGCACAGCCCCGGCTACACCCTGCGCGGCGGCACCAACGAGATCCTTCGCGGCGTCATCACCCGCGGTCTGGAGCAGCAGTCATGACCACCGCCCTTGCCAACCGCGTCGCCGCCCTGCGTGAAGCGGGCCGCCTCGCCGAGCCCGGCCCGTTCGCCGAGACCGTGCTCGGGCACCTCGAACCCGCCTTCCCCGCCACCGCGTTGACGGTCGCGCTCGCCAACGGCCTCACCCTCGCCTACGCCCACCCCGCCGTCACCCAGGTCGGCCCGGTCGGAACCTCGGGCGAGGACGCGGCCCTGCGCGTCTCGGGCACCCTGCCCCGGGTGCCGTACGGCGCCACGTCCACCGCCGTCGTCTTGAGCGAAGGGCCGGGCGGGCCCGTGCTGTTCCCGGTCGACCCGGCCCGGACCACCGTCACCGTGGTCGGCGGCACCAATCTCGCCGGTGAGCCCCGCGACACCCTCCACCTGCACGACTACGCCGTGGCCGCCGACGACGTCCACCCCCTCTCCCCGGCCGAGCTCGCCGAAGCCCGGCTCCGGGCCGCCCTTGCCCGCGCCGCGCTCATCTCGGGCGCCGCCGAGCGCTGCGTCGAGCTGACCGTCCGGCACACCACCACCCGCATGCAGTTCGGCCGCCCGCTCAGCCGCTTCCAGGCTGTCAAGCAAGAGGAGGCCCGCCTGATCGAGGAGTCCGCGCTGGTCCGCGCCGCGGTGGACGCTGCCGCCCGCGACCTGTCGCCGGTCGGTGTGGCCGCCGCCAAGGCGCAGGCCTCGGCATCGGTCGCCGAGATCGCCCGCATCGCCCACCAGCTGCACGGCGCCGTCGGCTTCACCGAACTGAGCGAACTGCGCCACGCCACCACCCGGTTGTGGTCCTGGCGCGACGAGGACGGCGACGAGTCGTACTGGGCCGCACGGCTGGGCCGCGAGGCGCTCGCCGCGGACGACGTCTGGGCGCTGCTCGCCGGGTGACGCGCGCGTACCCCGGGCCCCCGGCCGGCCGGGGGCCCGCGCATCCGCCCCCTACCGCCCACCACACGATCTACGCTCACCGCATGGATCTCACGCCCCGCCTGCTGGAACAGTTCACCGTACTGGCCGAGGAGAAGCATTTCGGCCGCGCGGCAAGCCGTTTGATGATGAGCCAGCCCCCGCTCAGTCAGGCGGTCCAGCGCCTGGAGCGGATCATCGGCACCCGCCTGCTCGACCGGAGCAGCCAGGGCGTCAGCCTCACCGCCGCCGGTGAGGCGTTCGCGGCCGACGCCAGACGGATATTGGAGGCGCAGGAGTCCGCCCTCGCCCGCGCGCGCCGGATCGCCTCCGGCGAGGAGGGCGAGGTGCACGTCGGCTTCGTCACCAGCCTCAGCTACTGGCACCTGCCGCGCCTGCTCGCCGACGCCGCCGAACAACTGCCGGGCCTGCGCCTGCACCTGCGGCAGGGATCCAGCGGAGCACTGACCGAACTCGTCCGCAGCGGCACCGTGGACCTCGCGCTGGTACGCCAGCCCGAACTCGACGACAACGAGCTGACCGCCCGCCGGCTCACCGAGGAACGCCTCGTCGTCGCCCTACCCGCAACTGACCCGCTCGCCGGGGCCGCGCGCCTCGCGCTGGCCGACCTGAGCGGCCACCACTTCGCCCGCCTCGGCGACGGGCCACTACAGCAACTGGCACAGCGCGTGCTGCGGGCCTGCGAACGCGCGGGATTCGTCCCCACCTTCCGGGCCCGCGCCGACGACCTGCCGGGCCTGCTCAGCTACGTCGCCTCCGGCCTGTGCGTCGCCCTCGTACCCGAGCACACCGCCGCGCTCTCCTTCCCCGGCGTCCGCTTCCTCCCGCTCACCGACGACACTCCCGAGCTCACCACCACCATCGCGGTCCTGCACCGGCCCCGCACCGACCCGGCCGTACGCTCGCTGCTCGCCCTCGCGACCGCCTCGCTCGCGGGTCAGGCCGTGGGCGGATCACCGCAAAGTGAACAACGGGGTGCTGTTCCGGGCCAGGACCGGGGTGCCCTGGCCTGACCTGCCGAACGGTACGGCCCCTGGCAGACCGTCTGTGGGCGTCATCGCCGCCGGGCGGACCGGCAGGAACGGGCCGTGAACATCGATCCGACGTGCTGCCGGGCGCATCAGCACGCGGCCGGGGCGCCCCGCAAGCCTCCGGACTGCATCCTCAACGGCACCCTGACCGTCACCGCGGTCGTCATCCGGCTCCGCGACACCGTCCCAGAGCCATCAGAAACGGCCTAGGTGTGCGGGTCGTACAGATACGGCCGGCCGGCACCGGTGGGTTCGCGTCGTCCGGAGGCCGACCTCAGCCGCCGAGGGTCAGCCGGGGCTTGGGGGCGTCCGTGCGGCCGGTCTGCGGGCGGCGGCTGCCCGCCCGGTAGGGCGCGGGCCACACCGCACCGGGGCCCTCGTACCCCTGCTCGGCGGCCGCGTGCAGGGTCCAGTGCGGGTCGTACAGATGCGGCCGGGCGAGCGCGCACAGGTCGGTGCGGCCGGCCAGGATCAGCGAGTTCACGTCGTCCCAGGAGGAGATCGCGCCGACCGCGATGACCGGCACCCGCACCTCGTGCCGGATCCGGTCGGCGAACGGCGTCTGGTACGACCGCCCGAACTCCGGCGCCTCCTCGGCCACCACCTGTCCGGTGGAGACGTCGATCGCGTCGGCGCCGTGCGCGGCGAAGGCGCGGGCGATCTCCACGGCGTCCTCGGCGGTCGTGCCGCCCGCGGCCCAGTCGGTGGCGGAGATCCGGACCGTCATCGGCCGCTCGGCCGGCCACACCGCGCGGACGGCGTCGAAGACCTCCAGCGGGAACCTGAGCCGCTTCTCCAGTGAACCGCCGTAGGCGTCGGTGCGCCGGTTGGTGAGCGGGGAGAGGAAGCCGGAGAGCAGATAGCCGTGCGCGCAGTGCAGTTCCAGCAGGTCGAAGCCGGCCCGGGCGGCCCGCCGCGCCGCCGCGGTGAACTGCTCGCGGAGGTCGGTGAGCTGGGCCCGGTGCAGCTCCCGCGGGGTCTGGCTGCCCGGCTTGTACGGCAGCGGGGAGGCGGCCACCAGCGGCCAGTTGCCCTCGGGCAGCGGTTCGTCGATGCCCTCCCACATCAGCCGGGTCGAGCCCTTGCGGCCGGAGTGCCCGAGCTGCACCCCGATCGCGGTGCCCGGCGCCCGGGTGTGCACGAAGTCGGTGATGCGCCGCCAGGCCTTGGCCTGCCGGCCGGTGTAGAGGCCGGCGCAGCCCGGGGTGATCCGGCCCTCCGGGCTCACGCACACCATCTCGGTCATCACCAGCCCGGCCCCGCCGAGCGCCCGCGCGCCCAGATGGACGAGATGGAAGTCGCCGGGGACTCCGTCGGTGGCCGAGTACATGTCCATCGGGGACACCACGACCCGGTTGCGCAGCGCCAGCCCGCGCAGCCGAAACGGGGTGAACATCGGCGGCGTACCGGGCGGGCAGCCGAACTCGCGCTCCACGGCGTCGGTGAACCGGCGGTCGCGCAGCCGGAGGTTGTCATGGGTGACCCGGCGGCTGCGGGTGAGCAGGTTGAAGGCGAACTGGCGGGGCGGCTGGCCGAGATGGAACCGAAGGTTCTCGAACCACTCCAGGCTGGCGCGGGCGGCCCGCTGGGTGGAGGCGACGACGGGCTTGCGCTCGGCCTCGTAGGCGGCCAGCGCGCCGGGCACGTCCGGCTGCTCCTGAAGGCACGCGGCGAGGGCCAGGGCGTCCTCGACGGCGAGCTTGGTGCCGGAGCCGATGGAGAAGTGCGCGGTGTGGGCGGCGTCGCCGAGGAGCACCACATTGCCGTGCGACCAGTGCTCGTTGACCACCGTGCGGAAGGTCGTCCACGCCGACTTGTTGGAGTGCAGGGGGCGGCCGTCCAGGGCGTCGGCGAAGATCTTGGCGCAGCGCTCGATGGACTCCTGCGGGGTGTCGGCGTCGAACCCGGCCGCCCGCCAGACCTCCTCGCGCATCTCCACGATCACGGTGGAGGCGCCGGGCGCGTACGGGTAGCCGTGCAGCTGCATCACGCCGTGCTCGGTCTCGGCGATCTCGAAGCGGAACGCGTCGAAGGCGAACTCGGCGGCGAGCCAGATGTACCGGCAGCGGTGTGACGCCACCCGGGGGCCGAAGGCGTGGGCGTAGGCCTCGCGGGTGGCACTGTGCACCCCGTCGGCGGCGATGACGAGGTCGTACTCCCGGGACAGGGTGTCCACAGGCGGGGCCTCGGTACGGAAGCGGAGCCGCACGCCGAGGGAGCGGCACCGCTCGTGCAGGATCTTCAGCAGGGTCCGTCTGCGGACGGCGGCGAACCCGTGCCCGCCGGAGCGCTGGAGGGTGCCGCGGTGGACGATGTCGATGTCGTCCCAGCGGACGAAGCGCTGCCGCAGCGCCTCGTAGACCACGGGGTCGGCGTGTTCGATGCCGCCGAGGGTCTCGTCGGAGAGGACCACGCCGAAGCCGAAGGTCTCATCGGGGGCGTTGCGCTCCCAGACGGTCACGTCCCGGGCGGGGTCGAGGCGTTTCAGGAGGGCTGCCGCATAGAGGCCGCCGGGACCGCCGCCGATGATCGCCACGCGGAGCACGCGCGCTCACCTCCCCCGCCACTTCGGCGGCCGCTTCTCCATGAAGGCCGCGTGGAACTCGGCGTAGTCCTCGCCGTTCATCAGCAGGGCCTGGGTCGCCGCGTCCAGTTCCACCGCGGCCGCCAGCGGCATGTCCAGCTCCGCGGTGAGCAGCGCCTTCGTCTGGGCGTGGGCCAGTGCGGGTCCGTCGGCCAGCCGGCGGGCCAGGGCCTGGGCCGCCTCCTCCACACCGCCCTCCTCCACCAGTTCGCTGATGAGGCCGATCCGCTCCGCCTCCGGGGCCCGGACCGGTTCGCCGAGCATCAGCAGCCGGGTGGCGTGGCCGAGGCCGACGACGCGGGGCAGCAGATAGGCCGCGCCCATGTCGCCGCCGGACAGGCCGACGCGGGTGAAGAGGAAGGCGAACCGGGCCGTGGGGTCCGCGACGCGGAAGTCGGCGGCCAGGGCGAGGACCGCTCCGGCGCCTGCCGCCACCCCGTGCACCGCGGCGATCACCGGGAACGGGCACTCGCGGATCGCCCGCACCACCTGGCCGGTCATCCGGTTGAAGTCGAGGAGCTGGGCGGTGTCCAGGGACAGGGTGGCGCCGATGATCTCGTCGACGTCGCCGCCGGAGCAGAAGCCGCGCCCCTCGCCGGCCAGGACCAGGGCGCGGACGGCCCGCTCCCGGGACAGCTCGGCGAGCAGATCGCGCAGGTCGGCGTAGGCGCCGAAGGTGAGGGCGTTGAGCTTTTCGGGGCGGGCGAGGGTGACGGTGGCGACCCCGTCGGCGATGTGGACCCGCAGATGCTCCCAGTCGGCGGTGCGGACGGCGGAGCCGGTGAAGGGACTCATGGTGGGCGGCCTCCTAGGGCGGTGGTGCCGTAGGTTGCACTGTCCCATGAAGTTATCACTCGTTTTTGACTGTCGTCACGAGTGCGCGACACACCTCAGTCGATTGGCCGAGTCCGGTCACGTCCGTCACCGATCATCGACAGCGCCGTAACAGTGGGCCCGCACGGGCGAGGCAGGCCACCGGCCTGGGTAGGCCGCCGGTACCGGGGCCGAGGGTCCCGGCGAAGCCCGACGACGGTCTGTAGTGGCCGGGCCCGTACCATTCCTACAGTCGAAAGCAGGACAGCCTGCTCCATGAACGGACTCGCCTTGCACGAACGCCCCACCGAATCGGCCTCCTGGCGCATCGCGCTGCCGCACACCGCCGCCGCGGTGCCCGTGGCCCGCGCCCTGGTGCGTACGGCGCTCGCCGAGGTGGAGCACACCGCGGACAGCGACACGGCGGAACTGCTCACGGCCGAGCTGGTGGCCAACGCGGTGGAGCACACCGCGGGGCGCGGCCCGATAGAGCTGGTGGTGGAGCTGCTGCCGGGCGGCTGCCAGGTCGAGGTGCACGACCCCGACCCCGCGCCACCAGGGCATCTGACCCGTCCGGTGATCGAGAAACCGGACGTCTGGCAGGAGGGCGGGCGCGGGCTGCTGCTGATCCGCGCCCTCAGCTCCTCCTGCGGTCACCGCCCCACCCCGTCGGGCAAGGCGGTGTGGTTCACACTGCCTGCTGTTCCCGCACAGCGTCGTCGGCCGTGACCTCCGCGGCCGGGGCCTGGGCCAGGGTGGAGTGCCGGCGGCCGTACACGGCGTAGAGCACCGCGCCCACCGCGAGGAACACCGCGAACTGGACCCAGGTCTGCCAGCCCGTCTCGTACATCAGGTAGAGGCAGAAGGCGACGCCGAGCAGCGGGACCACCGGGTACAGCGGCACCCGGAAGCTGCGGGTGAGGCCCGGTTCGCGGCGGCGCAGGGCGATCACCGCGATGTTGACGACGGCCATGATCGCGAGGGTGCCGATGGTGCACAGGTTCATCACGGCGTCCAGGGAGGCGAAGGCCGCGGGGAGCGCGAAGACGACGGCGACGATCAGCGTGCCGGCCACCGGGGTGGAGGTCTTCGGGTTCACCTTCTCGAAGACGCGCGGGATCAGGCCGTCCCGGGACATCGACATCAGGATGCGGGTCTGGCCGTACATCACCGCGAGGACCACGGAGGCGATGGCGACGACCGCGCCGAAGGCGATGACCCCGCCGCCGACGGTGGAGCCGGTGACCTCGTTGACGACGTAGGACAGGGCCGCCGGGCGGCCGGCCACCTGCTTGCCGCCGATGGCGCCGATCGCGGCGAGCGCGACCGCGCAGTACAGCAGGGTCACGATGCCCATGCAGACCATGATCGCGACCGGGATGTCCCGGCGCGGGTTCTTGGCCTCCTCGCCGGCAGTGGTGATCGCGTCGAAGCCGATGTACGAGAAGAACGCGGCGGTGGTGCCCGCGCCGATGCCGCCGAGGCCGGCCGGGGAGAACGGGGTGAGGTTGCCGTGCTTGAAGGCGCTGTAGCCGATGACGCAGAAGGCGAGCAGGATCGCGAGCTTCACCGCGGCCATGGCGGCGGTGGCCCGGGCGCTCTCCCGCACCCCGCGCACCAGCAGCACCGAGGCCATGGCGATGACGATCACCGCGGGGAGGTTGACGACGCCGCCGTCACCGGGGCCCGCGGACAGCGCGGCCGGGAGCTGGAGGCCGGTGAGGCTGTGCAGCAGCTCGTTGACGTACTGGCTCCAGCCGACGGCGACCGCCGAGATGGAGATGCCGTACTCCAGCAGCAGGCACCAGCCGACCAGGAAGGCGGTGGACTCGCCGAGGCCGGCGTAGGCGAAGGAGTACGAGGAACCGGAGACCGGGATCGCACCGCCCAGCTCGGCGAAGGAGAAGGCGGTGAAGACGCAGGTGATCGCGGCGAGGACGAAGGAGACGACGACGGCCGGGCCGGCCTGCGCGACGGAGTCGGACAGGCCCACGAAGATGCCGGTGCCGACGATGGCGCCGACACCGAAGCAGATCAGCTGGAACAGGCCCATCGTGCGCTGGAGGCCGTGGCCCTCGCGGTCGGCGCCGGATTCGGCGACGAGCAGGTGCGGGGACTTGATGCGTGGAGCGGGCATACGGGTGGTGCTCGTTTCTGATGGTGCGGGCGACTGTCGTACAGCCGCGGCGGTGGCCCGGGGAAGGGGTGGCTCCCTGGGCCGCCGGTCAGGATAAGGCCCCTCAGGCGAGGGTGGCGACCAGCAGCGCCTTGATGGTGTGCAGGCGGTTCTCGGCCTCGTCGAAGACGACCGAGTGGGCGGACTCGAAGACCTCGTCGGTGACCTCCAGCGAGGTCAGGCCGTGGTTCTCGTACACCTCGCGGCCGACGCCGGTGCCGAGGTCGTGGAAGGCCGGCAGGCAGTGCAGGAACTTCACGTCCGGGTTGCCGGTGGCGCGCAGGACCTCCATGGTCACGGCGTAGGGGGCGAGGGCGGTGATCCGCTCGGCCCAGACCTCCTTGGGCTCGCCCATGGAGACCCAGACGTCGGTGACGACGAAGTCGGCGCCCGCGACCCCGTCCGCGATCTCCTCGGTGAGGGTGATCCGGGCGCCGCTGGTGGCGGCCAGCTGCTGGGCGCGGTCCACGACGTCCTGCGCGGGCCAGTAGGCCTTGGGCGCGACGATCCGCACGTCCATGCCGAGCAGCGCGCCGGTGACCAGGTAGGAGTTGCCCATGTTGAAGCGGGCGTCGCCGAGGTAGGCGTAGCCGATCCGGTGCAGCGGCTTGGCGCTGTGCTCGACCATGGTGAGCACGTCGGCGAGCATCTGGGTGGGGTGCCAGTCGTCGGTGAGGCCGTTGTAGACGGGCACGCCGGCATGCGCGGCCAGCTCCTCGACCTTGGCCTGGCTGTCGCCCCGGTACTGGATGGCGTCGAACATCCGGCCGAGGACCCGGGCGGTGTCCTTGACCGACTCCTTGTGGCCGATCTGCGAGCCGGAGGGGTCCAGGTAGGTGGTGTGGGCGCCCTGGTCGGCGGCGGCGACCTCGAACGCGCAGCGGGTGCGCGTCGAGGTCTTCTCGAAGATCATCGCGATGTTCCGGCCGCGCAGGTACTGGGTCTCGGTCCCGGCCTTCTTGGCGGCCTTCAGCTCGGCGGCCAGCTCGACCAGACCGCGGAACTCCTCCTCGGTGAAGTCCAGCTCCTTGAGGAAGTGGCGGCCGGCGAGGGCGGTCGGGACTGTCGCCATGGGGGCGCTCCAGGGATGCGGGTGGCACGGACTTTTGGAATTCTATACGACGGTCGACATTTCTATACAGTCGCGCCCTCGTTGCGCACCTCACGTCCGCCAGGTGGACGGCGCCCGCCGGTCAGACGGCGTCCCGCTGCACCGGGCAGCTCATACAGCGCGGCCCGCCCCGGCCCCGCCCCAGCTCGCTGCCCGGGATCTCGATCACCTCGATGCCCTGCTTGCGCAGATGGGTGTTGGTGGTGGAGTTGCGCTCGTAGGCGACGACCACGCCGGGCTCGACGGCGAGCACGTTGCAGCCGTCGTCCCACTGCTCGCGCTCGGCCGCGTGCACGTCCTGGGTGGCGGTGAGCACCCGGATCTCACCGAGGCCGAGGGCGGCGGCGATGGCCCGGTGCATGTGCTCCGGCGGATGGTCGGTGACCTTCAGCTCGCGTTCGCCGACGCCCGGCTCGATGGTGTACGAGCGGAGCATGCCGAGCCCGGCGTACTGCGTGAAGGTGTCACCGTCGACCATGGTCATCACCGTGTCGAGGTGCATGAACGCCCGCCGCTTGGGCATGTCGAGCGCGACGATCGTATGCGCCGAGCCGGCCGCGAACAGCTTGTGCGCGAGCATCTCCACGGCCTGCGGGGTGGTGCGCTCGCTCATCCCGATGAGGACGGCGCCGTTGCCGATCACCAGCACGTCACCGCCCTCGATGGTGGAGGGGAAGTCGGCCTGCCCCCGGGACCAGACACGGAAGGCCTCGTCCCTGAAGAGCGGGTGATGGCGGTAGATCGCCTCGAAGTGCACGGTCTCGCGCTGCCGGGCGGGCCAGCGCATGGCGTTGATGGAGACACCGTCGTAGATCCACGCCGAGGTGTCGCGGGTGAAGAGGTGGTTGGGCAGCGGGGGGAGCAGGAAGTCGTCCAGCTCCATGACGTGGAAGCGGACCGAGGCGGGCTCCTCGTACAGCTCCAGGAACTCCCGCTTGGTCATGCCGCCCACCAGGACCTGGGCCAGCGCGTCCGGGGGCGTGCGGTCGAAGGCGGCGCGCAGATGGCCGGTGGCCAGGGGGCCGTACTCCTTCTCGTCGAAGACCCGGTCCAGGACGAGGGTGCGGGCCTCGGGGACCTGGAGGGTCTCGGCGAGCAGGTCGCCGAAGAGGTGCACGGCGACCCCGCGGTCGCGCAGCACGTCGGCGAACCCGTCGTGCTCGGCGCGGGCCCGGCGCACCCAGAGCACGTCGTCGAAGAGGAGGGCGTCCTTGTTGCTGGGGGTGAGCCTTTTGAGCTCGAGATCGGGCCGGTGCAGGATGACGCGGCGCAGCCGCCCGGCCTCGGAGTCGACATGGAATGCCATGCCTCCATCCTGACCACCGGGGCCCGGATTCACCCGCAACCGAGCAGATTCCCCGAACACCAGTTTTGGGGGGGGGGGGGGGGGCGGGGGGGCGCGCGCGCGCCGCGAGACACGGATGAGAGGGTCGAGAAAGTCAGGGGCGGGCGCAGACGAGGAGGAGCGGCAGCGAGC
>NZ_JBHXVE010000002.1:197056-235814 GCF_042672505.1 Streptomyces sp. NPDC127190 | reverse complement strand
CTCGCCGCGCTCGCTCCCCCCGCGCGCGCCCCCCCCCCCCCCGACAGACAATATCCACAACACTCTCTCCCACCTCCCCCCCCGCCCCCCCGCCACCCCCACCCAACCACACCCCCCCCAAAAACCAGAGGAACCAGGGGGACCCCATGGCCGACATCACCCGCCGCTTCGGCTGGCGCCATCTGCGGGGCGCGCCGACCGCGCACATCCGGCACCACCGCTCCGGACGGCTGGTGCACGACGGGCCCGGGCTCAGCTTCTGGTTCCGCGCGCTGACCGCGGCCCTCTCCGAGATCCCGGTGGACGACCGCGAACTGGCGATGACCTTCCACGCCCGTACGGCCGACTTCCAGGACGTGACCGTGCAGGCGACGGTCACCTACCGCATCGCCGACCCGGCGCTCGCCGCCACCCGGCTCGACTTCTCCGTCGACCCCGACACCGGCGCCTGGCGCGGCGCCCCGCTGGAACAGCTCGGCGCCCTGCTCACCGAGACGGCCCAGGAACACGCCCTGGACGTGCTGGCCGGCACCCCGCTGGCGGCCGCGCTGACCGGCGGGGTCGCTGCGGTGCGCGAGCGCCTCGCGGCCGGACTCGCCGCGGAGCCCCGGCTCCCGGCCACCGGTATCGAGGTGGTCGCCGTCCGCGTGGTCGCCGTCCGCCCGGAGGCCGAGGTGGAACGCGCGCTGCGCACACCGGCCCGGGAGCTGATCCAGCAGGAGGCCGACCGGGCGACCTACGAGCGCCGGGCGGTGGCCGTGGAGCGGGAGCGGGCGATCGCCGAGAACGAACTGGCCAGCAAGATCGAACTCGCCCGGCGCGAGGAGCAGTTGGTCGAGCAGCGCGGCACCAACGCGCGGCGCGAGGCCGAGGAGCTGGCGGCGGCGGACGCGGTGCGCGCGGACGCGGAGGCCACCCGCACGGTACGGCTCGCGGAGGCGGAAGCGGCCCGCACCGAGCGGCTGGCGCAGGCGGAGGCCGCCCGCACCGAGCGGATGACGACGGCCGAGGCCGCCCGGATGGAGCGGATGGCCGCGGCGGAGGCGGACAAGGCGGTACGGCTCGCCCGCGCGGAGGCCGAGCAGGCGCGCGAGGTGGGCGAGGCCCGGGCGCAGGCGCGGGCGGCCTGGCTGCGGGTGCACGCCGACGCCGAGGTGGCCACGCTGCACGCGCTCGCCGCGATGCGGGTGGCCGAGAACCTGCCGAACATCGACAGCGTGACCATCTCGCCGGACGTGCTGACCGGGCTCCTCGCGCGGCTCGGCGGCGCACCGGAGGCCGGGGCATGAGCCTCGCGCCGCGCGCCGTACTCGTCCACCGGACCACCGAGTACGAGGAGTTGGTGGCCCGGCACGGCACGCACGGCCAGGCCGCCTTCTTCCTCGCCTCCCGGGGCCGGGACATCGAGGAGGTCGCCGAGCGGCACCGGCGGGCCCACCGGGCACTGGCCGAGGTGGTCGCGGCGGTGCCGCTGACCTGGCGCCAGGCGCGGGTGGAGCGGGCCGACCTGGACCGGTTCCTGTTCGCCCCGGAGGACGTGGTCGTGGTGGTCGGACAGGACGGGCTGGTCGCGAACGTCGCCAAGTACCTGGCCGGCCAGCCGGTGATCGGCATCGACGCCGATCCCGGCCGCAACCCCGGTGTCCTGGTGCGCCACCGCCCGGCGGACGCCGCGCAGCTTCTGCCGGGGGTGTATCAGACCGGCGCCGACGAACTCACCATGGTGGAGGCCGTCGCCGATGACACCCAGCGGCTGGTGGCCCTCAACGAGATCTACCTGGGCGCCGCCGGTCATCAGACCGCCCGGTACCGCCTGGGCCTCGACGGCGACGGGGGTGTCGCCGAGGCCCAGGCCTCCTCCGGGGTGCTGGTCGGCACCGGCACCGGGGCGACGGGCTGGCTCCGCTCGGTGTGGCAGGAGCGCGGCAGCCGGCTCCCGCTGCCCTCCCCCACCGAGGACCGCCTGGTGTGGTTCGTCCGCGAGGCCTGGCCGTCCCCGGCCACCGGTACGACCCTGGTGGCGGGCGACCTCACGGCCGCGGCGGCGCTGACGCTCACCGTGGAGTCCGACCGCCTGATCGCCTTCGGCGACGGCATCGAATCCGACGCCCTCCACCTCACCTGGGGCCAGACGGTCCGCCTGGGCGTGTCCGCACACCGCCTGCGGCTGGCCGGGTAGTGCCGCGCAGTGGGTTCCTACAGGCGGGGGTCGACCGGTTCCGATTCCAGGGCCAGTACGCCGAACACCGCCTCGTGCACCCGCCACAGCGGCTCCCCGGCGGCGAGCCGGTCCAGGGCTTCCAGGCCGAGGGCGTACTCGCGCAGGGCGAGGGACCGCTTGTGGTTCAGGAACCGCTGCCGCAGCCGGCCGAGCTGCTCGGGCCGGGTGTACTCGGGGCCGTAGATGATCCGCAGGTACTCGCGGCCCCGGCACTTGATGCCGGGCTGCACCAGCCGGCCCTCCGGGCTGCGCACCAGCGCGCCGACCGGCTTGACGACCATGCCCTCGCCGCCGCGCCCGGTCATCTCCAGCCACCAGTCGACACCGGCACGGACCGACTCGGGATCGCCGGTGTCGACGTACAGCCGCCGGGTGGTCCGCAGCAGCCCGGTGCCGTCGTGCTCCACCATCCGGTCGATCAGGGCGAGTTGCTCGTCGTGCGGCAGCGCGGCGAGGCTGCGGCCCTGGGCGGCCAGGATCTGGAACGGGGCCAGCCGGACGCCGTCCAGGCCGTCGGTGGTCCAGCAATAGCGGCGGTAGGCGGCGGTGAACGCGGCCGCGTCGGCGGCGCGTTCCCGCTGGCGGTCCAGCAGGCCGGTGACGTCGACACCCCGGGCGGCGGCGGTCTCCAGCGCGGTCAGCGCGTCCGGGAACACCGCGCCGGAGGCGGCGCCCACGGCCGCGTACTGGCTGCGCAGCAGCCCCCCGGCCTTCAGCGACCAGGGCATCAGCTCGGCGTCCAGCAGCAGCCAGTCGGTGGCCAGTTCGTCCCACAGACCCGCGGCACCGATCGCCGAGCGAAGCCGGCCGAGGATCTCCTCGGTGACCTTCTCGTCGTCGAAGAACGGCCGCCCGGTACGGGTGTAGAGGGACCCGGTCGGGCCTCCCCCGCTCTCGGCTTCGCTCGAGCGGGAGGTGCCCCCAGCGCCGAACCGCTCGCGCGCCGTCGCCGCGTCCCGGCACACCAGGGCCACGGCCCGCGAGCCCATGTGCTTCTCCTCGCACACGACCCGCTCGACCCCGTCCCGCGCGTAACTCGCGAACGCCTCGACCGGATGCTCCAGGAAGTGTCCATCAGCGGCTCCGCCGCGGGCATCCGCCGTGGAGGTCGCCGTCGGCGCCATGGTCGGCGGCAGGTACGGCAGCAGGCGCGGGTCGACCGCGAAGCGGCTCATGACCTCCAGCGCAGCCGCCGCGTTCTCCTCGCGGACCGCCACCAGCCCCGCGTGCCGGGTCTCCACCGCCCGGCGGCCGTGCACGTCCGCCAGGTCCAGCGGACGGCCGTCCAGACCGCCGGGCGCCTCGGTGCGCAGCGGCCTCGCCGGCTCGTACCAGACCCGCTCGGCCGGTACGTCGACCAGCTCCCGCTCCGGCCAGCGCAGCGCGGTCAGTCTGCCGCCGAAGACGGCACCGGTGTCCAGACAGATGGTGTTGTTCAGCCAGCTCGCCTGCGGGACGGGGGTGTGGCCGTAGACCACCGCCGCCCGGCCCCGGTACTCCTCCGCCCACGGGTAGCGCACCGGCAGCCCGAACTCGTCGGTCTCGCCGGTGGTGTCGCCGTACAGGGCGTGCGAGCGGACCCGGCCGGAGGTGCGGCCGTGGTACTTCTCGGGCAGCCCGGCGTGGCAGACGACCAGCTTGCCGCCGTCGAGGACGTAGTGGCTGACGAGTCCGTCGAGGAACTCCCGCACCTCCTGCCGGAACTCCTCGCTCTCCTGCTCCATCTGCGCGATGGTCTCGGCCAGTCCGTGGGTGTGCCGGACGTTGCGGCCCTTGAGGTAACGGCCGTACTTGTTCTCGTGGTTGCCGGGCACGCACAGGGCGTTGCCCGACTTCACCATCGACATCACCCGGCGCAGCACCCCGGGGCTGTCGGGGCCGCGGTCGACGAGGTCGCCGACGAAGACGGCGGTACGGCCCTCGGGGTGGACTCCGTCGACGTAGCCCAGCTTGCCCAGCAGGGACTCCAGTTCGGCGGAGCAGCCGTGGATGTCGCCGACGATGTCGAAGGGGCCGGTGAGGTGGGTCAGGTCGTTGAACCGCTTCTCGGTGACGACGGTGGCCTGCTCGGCCTCCGCCGGGCCGCGCAGCACATGCACCTTGCGGAAGCCCTCGCGCTCCAGGTGGCGGAGCGAGCGGCGCAGTTCGCGGATGTGCCGCTGGATGACCCGGCGCGGCATGTCCGCGCGGTCGGCGCGGGCCGCGTTGCGCTCGGCGCACACCTCCTCCGGCATGTCCAGCACGATGGCGATGGGCAGGACGTCGTACTTCCGGGCGAGTTCGATCAGCTGGCGCCGGCTGTCCTGCTGCACGCTGGTGGCGTCCACCACGGTCCGGCGGCCGGCCGCCAGCCGCTTGCCGGCGATGTAGTGCAGGACGTCGAAGGCGTCCCGGGTGGCGCTCTGGTCGTTCTCGTCGTCACAGACCAGTCCGCGGCAGAAGTCCGAGGAGATGACCTCGGTGGGCTTGAAGTGCCGGCGGGCGAAGGTCGACTTGCCGGAGCCGGAGGCGCCGACGAGGACGACGAGGGAGAGGTCGGTGACGGGAAGGACCCGCCGCTTGCTGTCGGTCGCCTCGGTCATGCTGCCTTCGCCTCCTTCACGGCGTCGAGGGTGAACACTGCCATCTGGGTGGGCGGTCCCACCTCGGGGTCGTCGGGGCCGACGGGACGGAACTCCACGGTGTAGCCGTGCCGTTCGGCGACGGCGGCCGCCCAGGCGCGGAACTCCTCGCGGGTCCACTCGAAGCGGTGGTCGCCGTGGCGCACATGTCCGGCCGGGAGGGTCTCCCAGCGGACGTTGTACTCGACGTTCGGCGTGGTCACGAGGACCGTGCGCGGGCGGGCGTGCCCGAACACCGCGTACTCCAGCGCGGGCAGCCGGGGCAGGTCGAGGTGTTCGACGACCTCGCTGAGCACGGCGGCGTCGTAGCCCTTGAGCCGGTTGTCCGTGTAGGCGAGCGAGCCCTGGACGAGCCGGACCCGCGCGGCCTGCCGCTCGCCCATGCGGTCCAGCCCGAGCCGCCGCCCCGCGATGGCCAGCGCACGCATCGACACGTCGACGCCGACGATCTCGGTGAACCGTGCGTCCTTCAGCAGCGCCTGCACCAACTGGCCCTGGCCGCAGCCGAGATCGAGCACCCGGGCGGCACCGCAGGCGCCCAGCGCCTCGATGATCGCCTCCCGGCGCTGCACGGCGAGCGGGGTCGGCCGCTCCTCCGTCTCGGTCTCCTCCCCGACCGCGTTGTCGATGTCCTCGACCTCGCTGTCGTCGGCCTCCGCGAGCCGCACCAGCTCCAGCCGCTCCATGGCCTGCCGGGCCAGCGACCAGCGGCGGGACAGATAGCGGCCGACGATCAGCTTCTGCTCCGGGTGCCCGGGCAGCCAGCCCTCGCCGGCCCGCAGCAGCTTGTCCACCTCGTCGGCCGAGACCCAGTAGTGCTTGGCGTCGTCGAGCACCGGCAGCAGGACGTACAGATGGCGCAGCGCCTCGGCGAGGGTCAGCGTCCCGGCCTGAAGGACCAGGCGGACGTAGCGCGAGTCGCCCCACTGCGGGAACTCGCTGTCCAGGGCGACCGGTTCGGCGGTCACCGCCCAGCCGAGCGGCTCGAAGAGCCGGCGGACCAGTTCCGGTCCGCCGCGGGCGGGCAGCGCGGGAATCTCGATGCGCAGCGGCAGCGGGGTGGCGGCCCGCTCGGGGCGGGCGGTGCAGACCCCGCGCATGGCGCTGGAGAAGACACCGCTCAGCGCGACCGCGAGCAGCGAGGACGCGGCGTAGGGCCGGTCGTTGACGTACTGCGCGAGCGCCGCGTCGGGGGCGCCGCCGCGGCCCTTGCCCTTGCCCCGCCGGACCAGCGCGACCGGATCGATCTCCAGGAGCAGCGCGGCCGTGCAGCGCGTGTCGTCCGCCTCGGGGTAGAAGACGTGGGCGGTGCCGTGGGAGGTGGAGAACCGCTGCGCCTTGTCAGGGTGCTTGTGCAGCAGGAATCCGAGGTCGGTGGCCGGGCGGGCGGAGTCGCCGTGTGTGGAGATCGTCAGGAACACGCCACCGAGTCTGTCGCTCCCCCACCGCTGCGACCACTGGTTTTCCGCACCCCACTAGCCGGCGTCCTCCTTCTTCCA
Organism: Streptomyces sp. NPDC127190; assembly: GCF_042672505.1. Classification (NCBI taxonomy): domain Bacteria; kingdom Bacillati; phylum Actinomycetota; class Actinomycetes; order Kitasatosporales; family Streptomycetaceae; genus Streptomyces; species Streptomyces sp. NPDC127190. Next base: position 229,473 of record NZ_JBHXVE010000002.1, on the reverse strand, counting down.
GGGGCCGACGCCGAGCCGGCCGGTGGTACCGAGGTCCAGTTCGGGGGTCACCGTCACGGGCGCGGCGCCGGGCCTGGCCCACACCCGGACGTAGGGCGCGTTGACGGGGGCGCCGGCCTCGGTGGTGTTGCGCCAGACGAGGGCGGCGTAGGCGCGCTCGCCGGGGGCGAGGGTGAGGGGCCGCGGGGTGCCGTCGGCGCCGGTGCTGGTGGCGACGCTTTCGCCGGGGACGATCCGGACGCCGGTGACGGGTGCGTGGTCGGCGCCGAGGACGCGGAGTGCGGGGCGGCCGTCGAGGGCGTACGGGCGTGTGCCGCAGTTCTCCAGGTGCAGGCCGACGACGCGCAGCCCCATGGCGGCGTCGCCCTGGTCGGGGTAGAGGCGTGTCCCGGAGGCCGGGCAGGGGCCGCCCTGGGAGGGCGCTTCGGCGGTGGGGACGCTGCGCACCTGCTCGACCGACACGCCGGCCACGGCGGAGGCGCCCGCGGGCAGTTCGCCGAGTACGACGCTGCCGCGGACGGTACGGCCCGGTCCGACGCCCGGCACGGTCTGCCGGGCGATGCCGGTGCCGTCGCCGGGCGCGGGCCGGAAGCGGAAGGTGACGGTGTAGGTCATCGCCGTCCGCTCGGGGTTGGTGACCGTGAAGTCGGCGAAGAGGCAGCCGCTCCGGCAGCCGTGGCCGCCGCCGGACACGCCGGTGATCGTCACCCCGTCCCGGGTCGGGGTGGCGGCGGGCAGCGGCTGCGGGGTGCCGGTGGCGGAAGGGCAGCGGGGTTCGGCGCCGGTCCCGCCCGGTCCGGCCGTCTTCGAGCCGCAGCCCGTCAGCGCGAGCAGGGTCACCGCGGCGGCGGCGCGAAGGAGCGGGGTTCGGCGCATCCGGTGATCGTCGACGGGGGCGGACCGGCCGGTGTAGGGCGGAGGCCACAGTTCCTGTCACAGGCGTGTCACAGGGCGGCCGGGGTGGCGTCCGGGGCGCTCAGGACTCCTGGTCGATGACCGACTGGGCCTTGTCGAGGGCGCGGGCGTCCGCGGCGAGCACCCGGTCGAGGTCGGCCTTGTGCCCGCCGATGGCGGCCTTCTGGGCGCGGATGTCGATGGTGTGCACGGTGCGGATGTAGTCGGTGTCGAGCTTGCACCGGGCGTCGGCGGTCGCGGTCTTCGTCTCCTTCTCCGAAGGCCCGTCGGTCCGGTGCCAGGCGAAGTCGTCGGTGGCCTGGTCGGGATCGGAGTAGTGGAAGCCCTTCTTCTTCATACAGGCCGACCAGGCGCGGTCGGCCTTCTTCCAGGCCGGGTCCTTCCGCGCCTGCTTGTGGGACTCGTACCAGAGTTCCATGGCCAGCGCGAAGGAGCCGGTGAGCTTCAGCCCGCCGACCTTCGTCGCCTTGGGCGGCGCGCCGTACAGCGTGCGGGTCGCCCGGCCCAGGCAGCCGCCCTCGGGGATGGCGTGACCGTGGGCGAGGTGGCTGTCGCCGGAGCCGAAGGCGCCGGTGAGCGCGAGGTACTGGTCGTCGGGCCACTCCTGCGGCTGGCTGTCCTTCTCCGGGTCGCGGAGGTGGTAGCCGCGCTGGGCCGCCAGATCGGGGTCGTCGACGCCGTACGGGCTGTCGTCACCGACCGAGCTGCTGAGCGGGGCGTTTCCCTTGCGGACCGGGTAGGTCGACTCGACGGTGCTGGTGTCGAGCGCCGAGAAGCCCGCGTACCCGAGGCCGATCATGCACCGCTTGGCCAGCAGCCACTGCGCCTTGACGATGGTCTTCCCGTCGTCCGAGGCGGGGTCCGGCAGATAGCTGTGCAGCGGGAACGCCGCCATGGTGTTGAGTCGCCGGGCCTGCTCGGCATGGTCGTCGTCATGACCGGTGAACTGGCATGCCGACAGGGCCAGCAGGCCGGTGAGGGTGAGGGGAAGCACTTTGCGCACCCGGTCATCCGATCAGCTCGCGATCACGGGCGCTGTGATGGAGCCCACAGTTCCGTCACAGGTTCCACGGATACGGCACACCGTGCGGCGCTCGCACCGGCCGCTGTGATCTCCGCCATGGCCGCGGGAACCCGGACCTGATGGAGTGAGCGCCTGTCAACTGACCACTGACGCAAGGGGAACGAACCATGACGACCAGTCGAGGGATGCGCGCGGGCGGCAGAGCCGTCGCCACGGCGGCGGCCGGTGCCGTCCTCGCCACGGGGATCCTCGCGGCCGCACCGGCCCAGGCGGCGCCCGCGGCACAGCCGCACACGTCGGCGGGCGCGCCGTCGCGCGTGTCCGCCGCGGCGCCGCAGGTGTCGGCGCAGGGCGCGTACGCGATGAACGCGGCCACCGGCAAGGCGCTGTTCACCAAGGCCGCCACCGCACCGCTGCGCACCGGCTCCACGACGAAGATCATGACGGCGCTCGTGGTGCTGTCGCAGCCGAAGCTGAACCTCGACCGGAAGGTGAAGATCAAGAAGGAGTACACGGACTACGTGATCGACCCGGTCACCCATGTCCAGCGCTACTCCAGCGCACGACTGGTCCTCGGTGACTCGATGAAGGTGCGCGACCTGCTGTACGGGCTGATGCTGCCGTCGGGCTGCGACGCGGCCTACGCGCTGGCGGACACCTACGGCACCGGCTCGACGACGGCCGCCCGCACCAAGTCCTTCATCGCCAAGATGAACGCCAAGGCCCGTGAACTGGGCCTGACCAACACCTACTTCGACTCCTTCGACGGGGTGTCGAACGGCAACAACCACGCCTCGCCGCGCGACCTGGCGAAGCTGGCCGCGACCGCGCTGAAGAACGCGACGTTCAAGAAGGTCGTCGGCACCAAGAAGTACGCCGACATGACGTCGTACCGGCCCGGTGGCGGCACCACCGCCATGGCCCCCTGGAAGAACACGAACACCCTGCTCGACACCTACAAGGGCGCCATCGGCGTGAAGACCGGCTCCGGGACGGAGGCCGGGTTCTGCCTGGTGTTCGCGGCCACCCGGGGCGGCAAGACCGTCGTGGGCACGATCCTCGCGGACACCTCGGTGGACCAGCGGTTCAAGGACGCGACGAAGATCCTCGACTACGGCTTCGCCCAGCGCGGCTGAGTCCCCCGTCCCCCTGGCCCGGGCGAAGCCGGCCCGGGCCAGGGGGCTGCCGCGGGGGCGTTACGACAGCTGCGACTGGACCTGGGCGGAGATCAGCTCCAGGTGGTCCAGGTCGTCGAGGTCCAGGATCTGGAGGTAGATCCGCCGGGAGCCGATCTCGGCGTACCGGCCGATCTTGTCGACCACCTCGGCCGGGGAACCGGCGAGTCCGTTGACCTTCAGCTCCTCCACCTCACGGCCGATCGCGGCCGCACGCCGGGCCACCTCCTGGTCGTCCCGGCCGACGCAGACCACGAGGGCGTTGGAGTACGTCAGCTCGTCCGCGGCCCGGCCGGCCTCCTCGGCGGCGGCGCGTACCCGGCCGAACTGCCGCTCGCTGTCCTCGACCGAGGCGAACGGCATGTTGAACTCGTCCGCGTACCGGCCGGCCAGCCGCGGCGTGCGGGTCGCGCCGTGGCCGCCGATGAGCACCGGGATCCGCCGCTGGGCCGGCTTGGGCAGCGCGGGCGATTCGGTGAGGTCGTAGTACCTGCCGTGGAAGTCGAAGGTCTTGCCCACCTCGGTGGCCCACAGCCCGGTGACGATCGCCAGCTGCTCCTCCAGCCGCCCGAACTTCTCCTTCGGGAACGGGATGCCGTACGCCTTGTGCTCCTCCTCGAACCAGCCCGCGCCGAGGCCCAGCTCGACCCGGCCGCCGGACATCTGGTCCACCTGGGCGACCTGGATGGCGAGCACACCGGGCAGCCGGAAGGTGCCGGCGGTCATCAGGGTGCCGAGGCGGATGCGCCGGGTCTCGCGGGCGAGTCCGGCGAGCGTGATCCAGGCGTCCGTGGGACCGGGCAGTCCGTCGGAGCTGCCCATGCGGAGGTAGTGGTCGCTGCGGAAGAAGGCGTCGAAGCCGAGGTCCTCGGTGGCCTTGGCCACGGTGAGCAAGGTGTCGTAGGTGGCCCCCTGCTGGGGCTCGGTGAAGATTCGAAGGTCCATACATCCATCCTGCACGCCCCGGGCGCCGTCAACCTCGCCGGTACCCCGTGGCGCGGCGGTCCCCGGTCGGGTGAAATTCGCCGTCCCGCGCGCGGGCCGGGCGCCGGGCCAGTGACCGGCCCCGGCGGTGATCGTTGGGCCGTCGGAGCCGGACCGTCCGGCACCCGCGCCGGACGGTGGCCGCCGTCGCGCGTCAACGCACCGGCCCTGCCGGGGCCGGGGGCCGAGGAGGCCGTCATGTCCGAAGAGTCGGTTCCGCCGCAGGGTGGCCCGGCCGGTCAGCCGAGTGGCTCCGCCGGCCGGCCCAAGGGGCTGCTGGAGCAGATGGAGGAGCTGATGGCCGCGCTGAACGCGGATCTGTCGGCCCTGGCGGATCTTCAGGCGGGGGGACCGCGGCGGACCCCGGCCGGCGAGGCGGAGCTGGGCACTGCCTGACCCCTCGGCCGCCGGCGGCACCGCACCGGACACGCCGTCGACGCCCTCGCCGCACCCCGTCCCCTCGCTTGCTTCACTCAGCCGTACTCCCGCTCGGGTAACGCCTCCTCGCGCGCGGCCAGCTTGCGCAGCATCTCCAGGACGCGGTCACGGGACTCGTCGGCCGCGTCGATGGCCTCCATGCACTGCCAGTACGTGGTCTCGTCGGCCGCGGTGCTGGCCAGGCCGACCAGGGTGATGCCGACCTCGGCGAGCAGCCCGCCCAGGCAGAGCAGGGTCTCGCGGGCGTCGGTCAACCCGGTGAGCTGGGCGGCGCGCAGATCGCCGGGGTCGAGTTCGGGCGGGTCCAGGACGCCGCAGCCCCGGCCCGCCAGCTCGGTCAGGCCGAGCGCCTCGCCGCGCAGCTCCGGCGGACCGGAGACGGCGAGCCGGCTGCCGATCGCCTGGGCCAGGGCCTGTGCCTGCCACACCTCCGCCATCAGCTCCGGCGCGTCGGTGCCGCCCGTCAGGGCGCGCCGGCTCGTGAGGATCAGACCTATCGCTTCCACGCCGTACCCCCGTCCGTCCACCGCGCTGCCTCGCACGGCCGAGTGAACTCTTCTGTTCACTACCCAGAGTGAGGGTCTGTGGGGCGAAAAGCCAGAGGAAGACGGAAATCTGTGGACAACAATTCGGAATCGCCCCAGGAGTCAACTCCGGAGAGTGATAACGGAGTTGGAGGGTCCGGTCTCATCCGCTTCCGGTCCGCTTCATGGTTCGCCGCGGGGGAAGCGCTGTTCGTTGCGGTCGATCTTGGCGTCGAGGGCGGTGAGCGGGTCGATGCCGAGCACCTCGCAGACCTGGAGGAGGTAGGCGAGGACATCGGCGACCTCGTCCCGGACGCGGTGCGCGGTGTCGGGGTCCTCCATCACCCGGGCCGACTCCTCCGGGGTCAGCCACTGGAAGATCTCGACCAGTTCGGAGGCCTCCACGCTGAGCGCGGCGGCGAGGTTCTTGGGGGTGTGGTAGGGCTGCCAGTTCCGGGCGGCGGCGAACTCGGCCAGCCGGCGCTGGAGTCGGGCCAGGTCAGGGTGTTCCGTCACGGTTCAGGTGTACCACCGTGACGCCGGGGGTCCCGGTGGCCCACGAGGCGTCGCTCACCGCGGCGAGACAGCGGATGTGCCCGCGCTCGCCCATCCGGGCCGCCGTCGTCAGCAGTTCCCGGCGCTGGACGGGGTCGAGGGCGCGGTCGAAGCCGTCGGTGACGACCGTGAGGGTGCGCAGTGCGTCGGGCACCTCGCCGGGCGCGTCCAGGTCGAGGACGCCAGGGCCGGTGAGCAGGATCAGGGTGAGCGCCAGATAGCGCAGTTCGCCGTCGCCGAGGCGGGCCAGCTCGGTGTGGAAGCCGTCGCCCCGGTCGAGCACCGCCCGGACCGTGCCGTCGGCGAGCGGCTCGGCCACCAGGTCGGTCACCGGGCCGGCGCAGCCCGCGCGCAGCGCCTCGACCAGCTGGCCGTGGCGTCGTCCGCACTCCGCGCGGGTGCGCCACAGCACGTCGGCGAGGTTGTCGCAGCCGGGCAGGAGCCGGCCGGAGCCGGTGGGGACGGGGGTGCGCATGCAGTCGGGGCGGGGGTCGCAGGAGAAGACCGAGCGCAGGGCGACGACCATCTGCTCGGCCGCGGCCAGCACATGCCGCTGCCCCTCCGTCTTGCCGGCCACGCGCAGCGGCAGCAGGGCGGTGCCGAGACGGTCGTCGGGGAGCGGCGCGCGGGTCACCGGGGCGGAGCCGGCGGTGTGCCAGGCGGCCTGGACGGTACGGCGTCCCGGGTCGCGCAGGGCGGTCTCCAGCAGCACGGTGCCGCCCGCGCTCAGCCGCTCCCCCACGATGCGCAGTTCCGGTTCGGCCTGTACGGCGAGGTCCAGCCGGACCGGGCCCTGGCCGCCGTCGGCGGTACAGCCGATGCGGAAGCCGCGCCGGCCCTCGGCGTCGGGGCGGGCCCGCTCGGGCACACAGGCGACCGGGTCCGCGAAGACCTCCCGGAGCGGGGCGCCGGAGCCGAGCCGCGCGAGCGCCTCGCAGGCCGCGAGCGCGGTGGACTTGCCCGCCCCGCTGGGTCCCGCGAACACGGTGACCGGCCCCAGCGGAAACCCGGCCCGGCGATGCCCGGCGAAGGCCGACAGTCGCAACTCGGTGATTCTGGCGCGGACATCGACGGTGCGACGGGACTGCGCGGGAACGGTCCCGGCGGACACGGAAGGCACAGAGGGCACGGCCATGTCCGGACCGTAAGTCTCCCCCCACCCGCCGAACCGTTTTCGCACCGTCACGTTCCACCGATCGAGGGAAGCAACGGCCCCCACGACGACCTGGCGCTCCGCTCCGAGGGGGTGTGAAGCACCGTCCGTGCCGGTACGCCGGGGCGGGCCCGGACGGCAGCCGGGCTGATGCCCCCGGGGCGAACCGGTGCCGGACGTGCCGGGGGCCGGTCAGCCGCCGGAGGCTTCCATCAGGCCGCTGACTTCCGTGCCGGGCGGGGTGAGGAGGAAGACATTGCGGTCGACGCGGTGCATCCCGCTGCCCAGGCCGAAGACGACGCCGGTGCTGAAGTCGAGGACACGCTTGGCGACCTCGCTCTCCGCGCCGGACAGGTCGAGCAGCACCGGCGCGCCGGCCATCACGGTCTCGGCGACCTCCCGGGCGTCCGCGAAGACGTTGACCCGCAGCACCACGAAGCGGCGCCGCGTCTCCGTCTCGGCGTCGGGCAGCGAGCGGTGGTTCACCGCGGACGGCCAGGCGTCCCGGCCCCGCAGCGGCACGACCTGGGCGAGCCCTTCCCACTGTTCATCGGTGACGTCGTAACGGTTCACCGGCTCCCCCCGACCTGACTCGCACTCAATGCCTGCACCAGCCAATTCTTACGCCAAGTCACCCGTTCGGCCCAACAACGACACGGTGCGCGACCGCTCCGACGCGGCTGCACCGCACCGACCTGCGCCACTTATCCGAATTCGCCCGCTCCGTGCCGCCCTCATACCGTTCTCTTCACCTGTGGACACGCGTCGTTCAGACGCCGCCGATAGCGTCCGCGCGTGCACTTGGCAGAAACACCACAAATGACACCCGGCCGGGGGACACAGTCGGCGGTGTCCGCCGCCCCGGGGGTCCGCACCCAGAGCCCCGACGCCCCCGCGCAGTGGCACCGCGTACTGACCCTGCTCGCCGACGTCAGCCTCTTCATCGGCACCCGCACGGTGTGGACCCAGGCCGCCTCGCACCGGGTGGTCCTCGCGGGCGTCATCTCCCTGTGCTACGCCGCCATCCTGGTGACCGGCGTGCTCACGCTGACGGTCCGCCGGACGCGCTCCCTGGCCCGCCTGGACCTCGTGGTGCTGGCGACCGCGATCGTGCTCACCCTGTGCACCTGGGCGCTCAACCACGCGGGCGGCGACGAGGCCGTCCTCACCACCCAGGCCGCCAGGGAACTGGCCGCCGGACACCAGGTGTACGACCAGCCGTGGCCCTGGCTCTTCCACGGCAAGGGCGTCGCCCTGACCCCGACGACGACCGGCGGTTACGACTTCACCTACGGCTATCCCCCGCTGGCCCCGCTGCTCACCGCGCCCTTCCTGTGGCTGGGCCACGGCGGCGCGCCGGCGACCCTCGCGGTGACGGTCGTACTGATCGCGGGCGCGGTCCTGCTGTGGCGGCTGCTGCCGGTGCCGTGGCGCTCGGCGGCGACGATGCTCTGCCTGGGGTTCGGCTTCCTGCCGATGTACGCCCGCCAGGGCTATCCGGCGATCGTCGGCATGGTGCTGCTGATGCCGGTGGTGGTGTGCTGGCCCCGGCTCGGCGCGCGCGGCCGGCTCGGCGCGTACGGCGTCGTACGGGCCGTATGCCTGGGGGCCGCCTGCGCGGCCCAGCAACTGCCCTGGTTCGTCACGCCGTTCCTGCTGGCCGGGATCTACGCGGTGCGCCGGGGCGAGCTGGGCGGGCGGGCCGCCGCGCGGGTGGTGCTGCGGTTCGTGGGGATCGCGGTCCTCGCCTGGCTGGTGATCAACGCGTACTTCGTGGTCAGTGAGCCGGGTCCGTGGATCCGGGGCATCGCGCTGCCGCTGACGCAGGGTGCGCTGGTGCACGGTCAGGGCCTGGTGGGCATCTCGCTGTACTTCACGCACGGCAGCGACCGGCTCGACTGGTACGGCCACGCGAGCATGCTGCTCGCCGCGGCCCTGCTGGCGCTGTTCGTGCTGTTCGTCCGGCGGCTCGGCCCGGCCGCGACCGTGCTGCCCTGGTGCGCGTTCTTTCTGGCGACCCGCTCCCAGGACGGCTACTACCTGCTGATGACGCCGCTGTGGCTGGCGGCGGCGGTCACCGTGCCGCTGTCGGAGTTCACGCGCGCGTGGCAGCCGCGCCCCCGCTGGGCGGCCGGGCCGCGGCGCCGGCCGGCCCTGGCCGCGGCGGTCGTCCTGCTGGTCGCGCCCGCGCTGGTGAGCGCGACCCTCGGGGCCACGGGCAGGCCGCCGCTGCAGATGGACATCACCGGGGTCCGGCACGCCTCCGCGCGCACGCTGTCGGCGCTGACCGTGCGGGTCACCAACACGGGCGACGACGCGCTCACGCCGTACTACATGCTCACCGTCGGCCAGGGCATGAACCGGTTCTGGTCCCTGGCGCACGGACCGGCCACGATCCCCGCGCACACCACGGCGACCGTCGAGCTGCGGGCACCGTCCGGGAGTTTCCCGGTCCCCGCGAAGCGGAGCGCGCACCTGCGTCTGCGCGCGTTCACGGCGACCCCGCAGACGCTGTCCAGCCGGGATGTGCGCCGGGCCGAGCTGGGCGACGCGGGCTGACCTGGGGCCGCACGCCCCGGCGTCAGTCGGCGGTGCGGGTGAAGCGCAGGGCGGCCGTGACGGTGGTCGGCCCGGACATCATGCCCAGCGGGTTCTTGCCGACGCCGAACCGCTCGCGGTCCACGGTGAACTCGGTCTCCAGGGTGAGCGCGCCGGCGCTCGCGTCGGACAGGCGCGCGGTGAACGACACGGGCTTGGCGACGCCCCGCACGGTGAGCCGGCCGGAGAAGCGGACCCGGTCGCCGTCCTGGCGTTCGGCGCTGTCGACGGCGAGGGTGATCTCCGGGTGGCGGCCGGCGTCGAAGAAGTCGGCCGAGCGCAGGTGCTCGTCCCGCTTGGCGCTCTTGGTGTCCAGCGAGGCCACGTCCAGGGTCAGGGTGCCGGTGGCGGAGCCGTCGGGCTGCACCACGCCGCTGCCGGCGACCGTGGCGAAGGTGCCCTGCACGGTGGCCAGACCCCAGTAGGTCTTGTGCCGCAGGCCCACGGTGGACGCGGTCGGGTCGAGTTGCCAGGTGCCTGTTTCCACGGCGACCGTCACGGTCGTCCTCCTCGATCGGTTGGCCACTTGGGGACGGCCCCACGCTAGCCGCTCATCCAAATTTGAACAACCCAGTCATCCAGATTTGGACAACCCAGTCATCCATATTTGGACAACCAACTTGTCCAATAATAAACATTCACTCATCCAAAATTGGACAAGGCGGTAGACTCGGCGTATGCCCGCCTCCGACACCGACGCCCCCGACCAGCAGCCCGCCTGCCCCGCCGCCGGAACCGGCCAGGGACTGCTCCCGGACGAGCTGCGGGCCTGGATGGTCGTCCTGGCCGCGACGGGCGCGGTGGAGCAGCGGCTGCGCTCGGCCGTACGGGAGGCCCTGGACGTCTCCCACGACGAGTTCCTGATCCTGTGCCTGCTGGCCGAACACCCCCGCGAGGGGCTGCGCATGACCCAGGCCGCCGACCTCCTCGGCCGCCCCAAGACCCGGCTCACCTACCAGGTCGCCTGCCTCCAGCACGCCGGGCTGGTCAGCCGCGGCTCGGTCCGCGGCGACAAGCGGGGCGTGGTGATCGCCCTCACCGACAAGGCGCGCGAGCTGCTGCGCGAGACCTCCGTCCTGCTCGCCCGCTCCGTCCGGGAGGCCCTCGCCGACTCGATGGGCCCCGAACAGCGCGCGGCCATGTGCGCCTTGGTGCCGGGCTTCGAGGAGGCGTAGGGCCCCTCCTCCCCCGCGGCCCGCGATTGTCAGTGGGGGTCGGCATGATGGAGGCCGGAGCGGGAGGGGGACGCGGTGGAGAACATGACGGCGGCCGAACTCCAGGGCACCTTCGAGCTGTCGAGCGGGGCCTGGGAGCGGATCAGCACAGCACCGGGGATGATCGAGCCGATCGACCCGGAGTACACGGACGGGGTCACCAAGTGGCCGGCACAGGGCTTCGCCCGCTGGCTGGCCCGCCGGCACCCGGAGCTGTCCGGGGCCGTTCCCGCCCTGCTGCGTCCCGCTCCGGACACCAAGCCCGACTACCTCGGCGGCCGGTACGCGGCGTCCGACGAGGTGGGACACGACCGGGAGCACTTCGCGGGGCTGTGGCGGACCGGCGCGGGGGTGGTGGCGGTGGTCTATCCGCGCGGCCATGTCCGCACCCCGCGCGACCTCCTCGAGTTCCACGCCGACGCCGTGACCGTCGTGGTCGTACAGACGCAGTACGACCTGTACGGCCCCGCCCTGGAGGCGGTCGACCGCGACCGCCCCGAGCTGCCGTACGAACCCCGGTGGTCGGAGATCGCGGCCCACATCGGGACGCAAGTGCCGTGGTGGCCGGTCGAGTTGCGCAGGCCGGAGCATCTCCTCGGCTGGCGGCCGGGCGACCGGCCCGCACCCGTCGACGTGGTCACCTCGCCCTCCTGGGAGCCGCTCTACGAGCTGGCGCGGGCGGAGCCGGAGGGCTCGGCCGTGCGCGGAGCCTGCTTCACCATCGGCCACGAGATCAGGACCCGGTCCGCCGAGTCGGCCGAGCACGAGGTGACGGGCATCCTCGAGAAGCGGGCGAGACACCCCAGGACGGCCGCCGAGCGCGCCGCGATGGTCCTTCCGGCCGTCCCCGCGACGGAGGACCCCGGGCGGTCCGAGACGGTCCCGGCCGACGTGGTCGCGCGGGGCCTCGCGGAGCTGTGCGCCCGCACCGACGACGAGGCGGTGGAGTGCCTGGAGCAGATCAGCATGTGGAGCGGCGAGCACTTCCCCTTCGGCGGGGTCTTCAGCATCGTCCGCTCGCGCGTCACCCGCGAGGCCGCCGAGTGGATCAACCGGCTGCGCCGGGTCAGCCCCACCGCGATCCACCGCCTCTGGACACGCGACGGCGCCACCCCGGTGGGCGCGTTCGTGGACCCCGTCACGGGCAGTCCGGTGGTGGCCTTCAAGGGGCGCTTCGGCTCCCGGGACAGACGGGAGATCAGCTACCTCGGCAGCGCACCCAAACGGCTGCCCGCGGGATCCGTCCTGAAGGAGGTCGTGCTGGACGACCCGATCTGGGTCCGCACCACGGACGGCGTCCTGTATCCCGCGCCGAGCATGGACGCGCCCGGACTCTCCTGGGGCTACCGCGGATCGGGCCCCCGCACCCTCGCCACCTGCGTGGGCCGGCTGCTGGACGACGGCTCGGCCCACGCGGTCACCTACGGCACGGACCGTGACGACGAGCCGGGGCTGACGGCGTACTTCACGCTCGGGCACAAGCCGGGCACCCGCATCCCGCGCAGACGGCTCGAAGCCGCACGCGCCTCGGCCACACCGGACCCCACCCTCTGAAAGGTCATCCCCAACCATGCCGGGACGCCACCCGACCCTGCCGTGGGACAGCGCCTTCCCCTTCGCCTACGGCCGGGAGGCCGCGGCCTACGAGGCCGTGGTCGACCTCTGTCTGCGCGAACCCGCCATAGCGCGGCGCCTGGGCAAGAGGCCGCAGGCCACCGCGGAGAACGTGCGCGCCAACATGCTGACGGAGGCGAACGTGCGCCGGGCCGTCCGGCCCTGTCTGGAGCACCAGCAGCGGTTCCGCGCCGCCCTGCGGCGCTACGAGGACGCCCGGGACCGGCGGGACTATCTGCACGATCCGCCGGCCCCCGAGACCTTCGTCCTCCTCGGCCTGACGGCCTGCCTCCTGCTGGCGCTCGTCCTGGCCCCCTGGACCATGGTCGCGGGCGCCGCGGCGGTGCTGGCCGCGGCCGGATACGCCGTGCGGCGCGATCCGCGGCGGCGCATGCGGGTGCGGCACAACGCCGGAGAAGCCCTGCTGAGCGCCGTCGTCCCGGTGTACGAGAGGCTGGCCGACTCCCGGGGCCAGACATGGCGGCGCGAGTTGCAGGCCAAGGGCGTCGGTCCGTTGATGGCCCGGGTGGTCGAGGCGCTCCTCGGCGAGGACAGCGACTCCCTGCTGCTGCCCGACGGCTACGAGGGGCTGCGCTCCCCGCGCAACCGGCAGTACGTCATCGAGAACGAGGCCGCCCGGCGGCTCACCCGGAAGGTGGCCCAGCGCGAGGGCGGCACCATCGCCGTGAGCGGGCCGCGCGGCGCGGGCAAGTCGACGCTGCTGGAGAACTGCGCGGAGGAGGCCGACTTCGCGGTCGTGGTCCAGGCACCGGCGACCTACTCCCCGTACGAGTTCCTGGTCTCGCTGTACATCGAGGTCTGCGAGCAGTACCTGCGGGACGGCGACTACGACGTGCCCGAGTTCGCCCGGCTGTCGACCGTCGGCCGGGTCGCCCGCCGACTCGCCCCGCCGCTGCGGCGCCTGACGCGGTATCTCGGCTTCGCGCTGCCGGCGGCCGCGCTGGTGGCCCTCGGCCTGGCGGCCGCCGTCCGGTCCCTACGGGTGCGCTACACGGACACCGTCCGGCATCACGCACAGGCTCTGTGGGCCCAGCTCTGCCATGCCGTGCGGGAGGTCTGGCAGGGGCACCAGGTCCTGGCGGCCCTGGCGGTCGTCGGCGCCGGCGTGCTGATCTGGCGCTCGCGCCGCTGGCGGGGGTGGGGCGGGCTGCTGACGGGACTGCGCGCCGGCGGCGCCGACCTGGGCGGCCGGTGCCTGGTCTGCGCGGCGCCCGTCTCCCTCTTCTTCGACGACGACATCCGGCGGCACGTCGGAGAGACAGGGGCGCTCCCCTCGTGGACCGTGACCGTCCTCATCGGTATCGCCATGCTCCTCGCCCTCGGATACGTCCTCGACCCCTTGTGGACCGTCGGCCCGGTCACCGTCGAAGCCCGCCCGTTCCTCCTCGCCCTCTTCTTCCTCGATCTGGTCCCGTTCTACTGGACCCCGGCGGGGCACGCCCTGGTGGCCGACCCCGGCAACCCGCTGCGGCTGGGCTGTCTGCTGCTCGGTCTGCTGCTGCTCAGGGCCGGCAGACTGACCCTGCGCCGGCCGGAACCGCCGCTCGTCACCCGGTGCCGCAACGAGCTGTACCGGCTCCAGACGGTGCAGTCCTCCTCGCTCGCCCTGACCAGCGGTCCGCCCGCGCTGGTGTCCTCCCACACCTCCTCGCTGTCCACGGTGCCGCCCGCGCTGCCCGCGCTGGTGTCCGACTTCCGGGAGCTGCTCACCGACATCGCGCGGGAGCGGTACGCCCGCAAGGGCCGGGTGGTCATCGCCGTGGACGAGATCGACCGGCTCGGCTCGGACACCCAGGCCCTGGCGTTCCTCGGCGAGATCAAGGCGATCCTGGGCGTCCCCCATGTGCACTACCTGATCTCGGTGGCCGAGGACGTCGGCGCCTCCTTCGTCCGCCGTGGGCTGCCGCACCGCGGGGTGACGGACAGTTCCCTGGACGACATCGTCCATGTGCCGCCCTGCACGCTCGCCGAGTCGAAGAACATCCTCGAACGCCGCGCGGCAGGGCTGTCGGAGCCGTACAGCCTGCTGGCGCACGCGCTGTCGGGCGGGATCCCCCGCGACCTCATCCGCTACGGCCTGCGGATCATGGAGATCGAGGAGAAGACCCGGTTCTTCGAGCTGACCGACATCTCGCGGCAGATGATCCTGGAGGAGCTGGCGGAGACGCTGGCCGGGTTCCGCACGCTGCTCGGCAAGCAGCAGTGGACCCGTGAGACCAGCGAGGTGCTGCTGACCTTCCGTTCCCTGATGGACCATTTCCGGCAGCTGTGTCCCTGTCCGTCCACCGAACTCCACCAGGCGCTGCGGCACGTGGCGTTCTACGACCTTCAGGAGCGGCTGGGCAGCGCCGCCCAGGACGTTCCGGAGGAGGTCCGCCGGCTGGTCGACGAGGCGTCGGCCTACGTGCTCTTCTCGCTGACGCTGCTGGACGTGTTCGGCACCCCCGACTTCGCGCGCCGCAGGGCCCGGGCGGCACGCCACGCCGACGGCGACCCGGATCTGCTGGCGCAGGCCAGACACGAGCTGGAGATCTCGCCGTACAGCGCGCGTTCCCTGATCACGGCGATCAGGGCGGCCTGGGGGGTGCCGCACCACTCGGGGCGGACGGTCTCCACGCTGCCCCGGCCCAGACGGTCGCCGTGTGCGCTGCACCCGGTCGGCGGCGCCGCTCCCGGCGGGCCCGACACGGAGGAGAGGGGCGGGTCACAGAGGCAGAGGGAGCAACGTCACAACCCGGAGCCCCCTGCGAGCTGAGCACTTGCCCTAGCATCCGACCCATGACGGTCCTGCCTGACGACGGGCTCTCCCTGGCCGCCGAGTTCCCTGACGCGACGCACGAGCAGTGGCAACGCCTGGTCGAGGGTGTGCTGCGCAAGTCGGGCAAGGAAGTCTCGGGTACGGCCGCTGAGGACGCCCTGTCCACGACGCTGGAGGACGGGCTGCGCACCCGGCCCCTCTACACCGCGCGCGATGCCGCGCCCGACCCCGGTCTGCCGGGCTTCGCCCCCTTCGTGCGGGGCGGCCGCCCCGAGGGCAGCACCGCCGGCGGCTGGGACGTACGGCAGCGGCACAACGCACTCGCGGACGGCGCCGTCCTGGCCGACCTGGAGAACGGCGGCACCTCGCTGTGGCTGGTGCTCGGCGAGGGCGGCATCCCGCTCGACGCCCTGGAGCGGGCGCTGGAAGGGGTCTATCTCGACCTGGCACCGGTCGTGCTGGACGCGGGCCGGGACACCGGGGCCGCCGCGGCGGCGCTGCTGGCGCTGTACGAGAAGCGGGGCGTCGGCGCCAAGGACGCGCGCGGCAACCTGGGCGGCGACCCGCTCGGCTACGAGGCCCGTACCGGCACCGCGCTGGACTTCGCGCCGTACGCCGCCCTGGCCGCGCGCTGCGCCGAGACCTATCCGGGCGTGCGCGCGCTGACGGTGGACGCGCTGCCGTACCACGAGGCGGGCGGCTCGGCCGCGCAGGAGCTGGGCGCCTCGCTCGCCACCGGTGTGGCCTATCTGCGCGAGCTGACCGAGGCGGGGCTGAGCGTCGAACAGGCCGCCGGGCAGCTGGAGTTCCGGTACGCGGCCACCGCCGACCAGTTCCTGACCGTCGCCAAGCTGCGCGCGGCGCGCCGGCTGTGGGCCCGCGTCGCCGAGGTGTGCGGGGCGCCGGAGGCCGGCGCGCAGGTCCAGCACGCGGTGACCTCGCCGGTGATGATGACCCGCCGCGACCCGTGGGTGAACATGCTCCGTACGACGGTCGCGACGCTGGCCGCCGGGGTCGGCGGCGCCGACGCGGTCACCGTGCTGCCGTTCGACCACGCGCTCGGCCTGCCGGACGCGTTCGCCCGTCGGATCGCCCGCAACACCTCCACGATCCTCATCGAGGAGTCCCACCTGGCCCGGGTCATCGACCCGGCGGGCGGCTCCTGGTACGTGGAGCGGCTGACCGACGACCTCGCCGAGGCCGCCTGGCGGTTCTTCCGGTCGATCGAGCGCGACGGCGGCCAGGCGGCCGTACTGCGCTCCGGCCGGCTGCGCACCGACCTCGCGACGACCTGGGCGGAGCGCTCCAAGCGGCTCGCCAAGCGACGCGAACCCATCACCGGCGTCAGCGAGTTCCCGCTGCTGGCCGAGAAGCCGGTGGAGCGCGAGCCCGCGCCCGAGCCGCCGTCCGGCGGACTGCCGCGGGTGCGCCGCGACGAGGCGTACGAGGAACTGCGCGCCCGTTCCGACGCCCATCTCGCGGCCACCGGAGCACGCCCGCGCGTCTTCCTCGCCACCCTGGGATCGGCCGCCGAGTACACCGCGCGCGCCACCTTCGCCGCCAACCTCTTCCAGGCGGGCGGCATCGAACCGGTCACCGAGGGCCGCTTCGAGGACAGCGGCGCCACCGAGGCCGTGCTGTGCTCCAGCGACGCCGTCTACGCCGAACAGGCCGTGCAGGCCGCCGAGTCGCTGCGGGCGGCCGGGGCCCGGCATGTGTTCCTGGCCGGCCGGCCGGGCGATCACGCCGGCATCGACTCGTACGTCTTCGCGGGCTGCGACGCCGTCGACGTGCTGTCCGCGACCCTCGACCGCATGGGAGTGTCCTGATGGGAATCCCCGACTTCTCCGGCATCGAGCTGGGGACCCCGGTCGCCGACGGCAGTGCCGAGCAGTGGCGTGCGGCGGCCGGCGGCGCAGAGCAGCTGTGGGAGACCCCGGAGGGCATCGGGGTCAAGCCGCTGTACACCGGCCGTGACCTGGAGGGCCTGGACTTCCTGGGCACCTACCCGGGCATCGCGCCGTATCTGCGCGGCCCGTACCCGACGATGTACGTCAACCAGCCCTGGACCATCCGCCAGTACGCGGGCTTCTCCACCGCCGAGGAGTCCAACGCGTTCTACCGGCGCAACCTGGCGGCCGGCCAGAAGGGCCTGTCGGTCGCGTTCGACCTGCCCACGCACCGCGGTTACGACAGCGACCACCCGCGGGTGACCGGTGACGTCGGCATGGCGGGCGTGGCCATCGACTCCATCTACGACATGCGGCAGCTGTTCGACGGCATCCCGCTCGACAAGATGACCGTGTCGATGACGATGAACGGCGCCGTGCTGCCGGTGCTGGCGCTGTACATCGTGGCGGCGGAGGAGCAGGGCGTACCGCCCGAGAAGCTGGCCGGGACCATCCAGAACGACATCCTCAAGGAGTTCATGGTCCGCAACACCTACATCTATCCGCCGAAGCCGTCGATGCGGATCATCTCCGACATCTTCGCGTACACCTCGCAGCGGATGCCCCGGTACAACTCCATCTCCATCTCCGGCTACCACATCCAGGAGGCGGGTGCGACGGCCGACCTGGAGCTGGCGTACACGCTCGCGGACGGGGTGGAGTACATCCGGGCGGGCCGGGAAGCGGGCCTGGACGTCGACGCGTTCGCGCCGCGCCTGTCCTTCTTCTGGGCGATCGGCATGAACTTCTTCATGGAGATCGCCAAGCTGCGGGCGGCGCGCCTGCTGTGGGCCAAGCTGGTCTCCCAGTTCGAGCCGAAGAACACCAAGTCGCTGTCGCTGCGCACCCATTCGCAGACCTCGGGCTGGTCGCTGACCGCGCAGGACGTGTTCAACAACGTCACGCGTACGGCCGTGGAGGCGATGGCGGCGACCCAGGGCCACACCCAGTCGCTGCACACCAACGCGCTGGACGAGGCCCTCGCCCTGCCGACGGACTTCTCCGCGCGCATCGCCCGCAACACCCAGCTGCTCATCCAGCAGGAGTCGGGCACCACCCGGGTCATCGACCCGTGGGGCGGCAGCGCCTATGTGGAGCGGCTGACGTACGACCTCGCACGCAAGGCGTGGGCGCACATCCAGGAGGTCGAGCAGGCGGGCGGCATGGCGCAGGCCATCGACGCCGGCATCCCGAAGCTGCGCGTGGAGGAGGCGGCGGCCCGCACCCAGGCCCGCATCGACTCCGGCCGCCAGCCGGTGATCGGTGTGAACAAGTACCGGGTCGACAGCGACGAGCAGATCGAGGTGCTCAAGGTCGACAACTCCTCCGTGCGCGCCCAGCAGATCGAGAAGCTGCGGCGGCTGCGCGCGGAGCGGGACGAGCAGGCCTGCCGGGACGCGCTGGACGCGCTGACCCGGGCCGCCGACGGCACCGAGAACCTGCTGGAGCTGGCGGTGCGCGCGGCCCGCGCGAAGGCGACCGTCGGCGAGATCTCGGACGCCCTGGAGAAGGTGTACGGGCGGCACGCGAGCCAGATCCGTACGATCTCCGGCGTGTACCGCAACGAAGCAGGCCAGTCCCCGTCCGTGGACCGCACCCGGGCCCTGGTGGAGAGGTTCGAGGAGGCGGAGGGCCGCCGGCCGCGCATCCTGGTCGCCAAGATGGGCCAGGACGGCCATGACCGCGGCCAGAAGGTGATCGCGACCGCCTTCGCCGACCTCGGCTTCGACGTCGACGTCGGCCCGCTGTTCCAGACGCCGGAGGAGGTCGCCCGGCAGGCGGTGGAGGCCGACGTGCACGTGGTCGGGGTGTCCTCGCTGGCCGCCGGTCACCTCACCCTCGTCCCGGCGCTGCGCGAGCGGCTGAAGGAGGAGGGCCGGGAGGACATCATGATCGTGGTCGGCGGTGTCATCCCGCCGCAGGACGTGCCGACGCTGCGGGAGATGGGCGCGGCGGAGGTGTTCCTGCCCGGCACGGTGATCCCGGACGCGGCCCACGACCTGGTGCAGCGGCTGGCGGCCGACCTCGGCCACGAGCTGTAACCCCGGCATGGCAGCGATCGATCTCGACACCTATGTGAAGGGTGTGCTCGACGGGAAGCGGGCCCTGGTGGCCCGCGCCATCACGCTCGTCGAGTCCACCCGGCCGCAACACCGGGCGCTGGCACAGGAGTTGCTCACCGAGCTGCTCCCACACACCGGCCGGGCGCGGCGGATCGGGGTGAGCGGGGTGCCGGGCGTCGGCAAGTCGACGTTCATCGACGCGTTCGGCACCATGCTGACCTCGCTGGGCCACCGGGTCGCCGTCCTCGCGGTGGACCCGTCCTCCACCCGCACCGGCGGCTCGATCCTGGGCGACAAGACCCGGATGGAGCGGCTGGCGGTCGACCCGGACGCCTTCGTCCGGCCCTCCCCCAGCGCGGGCACGCTGGGCGGGGTCGCGAAGGCCACCCGGGAGTCGATGGTGGTGATGGAGGCGGCGGGCTACGACGTGATCCTCGTGGAGACCGTCGGCGTCGGCCAGTCGGAGACCACGGTCGCCGAGATGGTGGACTCCTTCCTGCTGCTCACCCTGGCCCGCACCGGCGACCAGCTCCAGGGCATCAAGAAGGGCGTCCTGGAACTGGCCGACGTGATCGCCGTCAACAAGGCGGACGGCCCGCACGAGCGGGACGCGCGGGCGGCCGCCCGGGAACTGGCAGGCGCGCTGCGGCTGATGCACGGCCGGGACGCCTTCTGGACCCCGCCGGTGCTGCACTGCAGCGCCCGGGAGTCCACCGGCCTGGACACGGTCTGGGAGCGCCTCGAACAGCACCGCATCCTGCTGGACTCCACCGGCCGGCTGGCCGCCAAGCGGCGGGACCAGCAGGTCGGCTGGGCCTGGGCGATGGTGCACGACGAACTCCTCGGCCGGCTGCACACCGACCCGGCGGTCCGCGCGGCCGTACCGGACCTGGAACAACAGGTCCGGGAGGGCCGGCTGACACCGACCCGGGCCGCGGAGCACATCCTGGCGGCGTTCGAGGGCCGTACGACGGCATCCTGAGCCGCCGCCCGCCGGGCCACCGCTGAGCGGCGGCCCGGCGGGTCGCGACCACGCGGTGGTGGCGCGCGGCCGAACCCTGGCCGGAACTCGCCGCGCCCCCGACGGCCGGTCCTAGAGTCGGTTGTCCTGGTGATCTCTGTGAGGGGGCCTGAGTACTGTGGCGGACAAGCGGGTTGTCGTCGTGACCGGCGGAGGCACGGGTATCGGGGAGGCCACGGCCCGGCTGCTGTGCGAGCAGGGGCACCATGTGGTCGTGTCCGGCCGGCGGGCCGAGCCGCTGCGCCGGCTTGCCGCGGAGACCGGGGCGTTGGCGTATCCGTCGGACGTCGGGGAGGCCGAGGCGGCCGAGGGGCTCGTCCGGGCGGCGCTGGACGCGCACGGGCGGCTCGACGGGGTGGTGCTGAACGCGGGCATCGGCCGGGGTGGCGCGGTGGGGGACCTGACGCTCGCCGACTGGGACGAGGTGATGCGCACCAATGTCACCGGTCCGCTGCTGCTGCTGCGCGCCGCGATCCCGTACCTGCTGGAGTCCCGGGGTGCGGTGGCCGCCGTCGCCTCGGTGTCCGCGCTGCGCAACGGCACGGGCAACGCGCCGTACGCCACGTCCAAGGCGGCCCTGCTCCAGCTCTGCCGTTCCGTGGCCGTCGACTACGGGCGGCGGGGGGTGCGGGCCAACGTCGTGTGCCCGGGCTGGGTGCGGACCGAGATGGCCGACCGCCGGATGGCGCGCTTCGCCGTGGAGGCGGACCTGCCGGGCGGTGACCTGGCGGCCGCCTACGCGGAGGCGACCCGGGTGCTGCCGGCGGGGCGCCCGGGCGAGCCGCGCGAGGTGGCGGAGGCGATCTGCTGGCTGCTGTCCCCGGCGGCCTCGTACGTCAACGGAGCGGTCCTCACCGTCGACGGCGGCGCGACAGCCGTGGACCCGGGCACCCTGGCGTTCGACTTCGGCATCACCCCGCGCGACGGCGAGGACACCTCCGCCCTCTGACGGACCGCGCGCGGGGTCAGCGGAGCGCGACGACGACGCAGCTGTCGCCGTACTGCCAGACCGTGCCGGCCCGGGCGAATCCCGCCTGCCGCAGCAGGCGGAGGTGGTCGGCGAGGGACAGCCGGACGGTGCCGCCGGCACTGGTGGCCGGCTGCCGCTCGCGGCGTTCGGCGAGGAGGTCGGCCAGTTCGGGCTCCGCCGCGGCGGCGGTCCACCAGGCGGTCCAGTCCTCCTGGTCGAAGGCCCGCCGCCGCTCGGCCCGGCGGCGGCCCACGCACTCCGCCACCTCGGCGAGCACGGCGTCGTCCGGCGGCAGGTGGTCGCCGTTGACGAGGACACCGCCCGGGCGCAGCAGCGCGGCGAGTTCCCGGTAGACGCGGGCCAGCGTGCCGGGGCTCAGATAGTGCAGGGCGGTGGAGGAGACGACCGCGTCCAGGGGGCGGTCCAGGGCCAGCGCGTCGATCCAGCCGGGCGCGCCGATCACGGTGTCGACATAGCGGGCCGCGTCGGCGTGGTGGGTGCGGGCCAGCTCCAGCAGCAGGGGGTCCCGGTCCACGGCCACGATGTCCGCGTCGGGCAGTCTGCGGGCCAGCCGCGCGGCCAGCGAGCCGGGACCGCAGCCGAGGTCGGCCACCAGGGGCCGGTCCGGGCGGCCGGCGGTGCTGTGCTCGACCACGTCGGCGATCACCGTGAAGCGGTCCTCGCGGTCGACGGCGTACCGCTGCTGCTGGAGTTCCCAGCGTTCCACCCAGGTCTCGGCCGTCGCCAGACTCAGTCCCATCCCGTCGTGCCACCTCGCCGTCTCGCGCCGCGGGTCCGTGCCTCGCACCCTACAGCTGGAAACGGTTTCCATTACATTTTAGTGGTGCTTCGGGGGGACCTATGTCACCCGAGAGTGGCAAGCACCGTCAGCAGCCGGTCGATCTCCTCGACGGTGTTGTACACATGCAGGCTCACCCGGACCGACTCGGTCTTCTCCCCCTCGCCGCCCTGGCAGTGGTGGTCGCTGCGGACCATGAAGCCGTGGCTGAACAGGATGAACCCCAGGTCGCCGGAGCCGATCTCGCGGTGCCGGAAGGTGACGATGCCCCGGCGCTGCTGCACGGTCGATCCGACGGCGAGGCTGGTCCGGCAGCCGAGGATCTCGTAGCCGGGCAGGTGGCGCAGCCCGTCGGTGAGCCGGGCGGCCAGGGCGACCGTCCACCGTTCGATGCGTTCGGTACCCGCGCCGCGCAGCCAGTCCAGCGCGGCGGCCAGCGAGAGGATCCCGACGGTGTTGGGGCTGCCGGACCAGCCGCCCGGCACGAACGCGGGACCACGGGCCTGCCTGGCCCAGACCGCCCCCGAGCCGGGCAGCGCCAGGGCCTTGTGCCCGGAGAAGGCGACGAAGTCGACATCCAGTCGCGCCAGGGACACCGGCAGGTGACCGACGCTCTGGGAGGCGTCCAGGCAGATGACCGCGTCCGGGCCGACCGCCTCCCGGATGCGGTGGACGTTCATGTCTCCGCCGTAGACATGGTGGACATGGGTGGCGGCGACGAACCGGGTGCGCGGGCCGGCGAGCCGGGCGAGGGCCCGGTGGTCGTAGTCTCCGGACGCCTGCTGGTACGGCATCGGCAGCACGCTGATGTGTGTGCCCTCGCGGGCCAGCTGCCGCTGGGTCTCCAGCCAGGGCTCGATGTTGGCCCGGTGGTCGGCGAGGGGTACGACGATCTCGTCGCCGTCGGTGAGGAGTCCGGGCAGCCAGTCGCGGGCGATGGTGCGCAGCCCCTCGGTGGTGCCGCTGGTGAAGTGCACCGCCGACCGCTCCGGTTCCGGGTCGCCCAGGAACTGCCGGACCGTGTCCCGGGTCTGTTCGACCAGGGAGGTGGTGTGGTTGGCCCAGGGGTAGGTTCCCCGGCCGGCGTTGGCGTTGGCCGTGGTGAGGTAGGTCTGGACGGCGTCGAGCACCGCCCGGGGCTTCTGGGAGGTGGCCGCGCTGTCGAGGTACACCAGGTCCGGGTGCCCGGTGATGATCGGGAACTGGGCCCGCAGCGCGCGCTGCCACTCCCGCAGTTCCTCGGGGACCGCACCGCTGCTCAAGGCGGTCATCGCGGTCACTCCCGCACCAGCGGGGCGCCGGCGTCCCGCCAGGCGATGATGCCGCCGGCCAGGCTGCGCACATCGGGGTGGCCCAGCCTGGTCAGCAGTGCGGCGTACCGGGCCGACTTCTCACCGACCGGACAGGCCAGCAGCACCGGCCGGGTACGGCTGAACGGCAGCCCGCCGCGCAGGAGTTCCTCGAAGAGTTCGTCCACGATGTTGACCGAGCCGTCGATGTGCAGGGCGGCGAAGGCGTAGGGGCTGCGCAGGTCGACCACGAGCGGGTCGCCGGTGGCGATCCACTGCCGGGCCTCGGCGACCCCGACGGCGGGTGCCGCCCGCACCTCGGCGTCGGTGAGGTCGGCCGGGGAGTCGGCGCGGCGCGGGCGCCCGAACAGGTCGGGGCGGCGCTGCCGTACGTAGCTCAGATAGCTCTCGACGCGGTCGCAGACGATGAAGACGGCGGTCTGCCGGTCCGTCGCCTCGCCGTCGACGGCCTTCAGCCTGCGGACGGCGCCGAAGTAGGCGGCGCCCCCGGTGGGCCCGGCGAGGATGCCGCAGCGGCGGTTCAGGGTCAGCATTCCCTCGATCGCGTCGTCGGAGTTCACCGACTCGATCGCGTCATAGGTGCCGGGGTCGAAGAGGCCCACCTGGTGTGCCTCTTCGATGGTGCGGATGCCGGGGATGAAGTCGGACTTGGCGGCGACCAGCCCGAGGACCCGTACGGCCGGGTCCTGTTCGCGCAGCGCCCGGGCGACACCGGTGGAGGAGCCCGCCGTACCGACGCAGGCGATGAACCAGTCCGGGGCGCGGCCGTCCAGGTCCTTGACGATCTCCGGTCCGGTGCCGGTGAGATGGGCCTCGGTGTTGCGCGGGTTGAAGTACTGGTCCGTGTGCAGAGAGGCGCTGCCGGGCTCGGACAGGGCCCGGTGGAAGAGGGTCAGCGGGTCGTCGGTGGCCGTCGGGTCCAGGCACTCGCTCTGGCCCGGCAGCTCCTCGATCTCCGCGCCGAGCAGCAGGAGCAGCTCCTTGATTTCCGGGATGCGCATCCGGTTGGTGACGCTCTTGAAGGTCAGCCCGTACATGCCGGCGAGTACGGCCAGGGCCTTGGCGGTGTTGCCGCTGGACAGCTCGACCAGCTGGCTGCCCTGCGCGGCCGCGTCGGCCAGGAGCGGGCCGGCCATGTTCCAGGCGGCGCGGTCCTTGACCGAGCCGAACGGGTTGAGCAGCTCCAGCTTGGCGTACAGATCGATGTGGCGCAGACCGTGCACGGCCGGGTCGATCCGCACCAGCGGCGTGTTGCCGATGGCCTCGGTGATGCTGTCGTACCTCACTGCGCTCCCCCCAGGTCGTGCCCCGCCCCGCCCATGGACGCGGTCGGCCAGTACTCGTCGTCCAGGCACCAGCGCCATGCCCCGCCCTCCCGCCAGACGGCGGCCTTGCGCGCGACCGGCTGCCGCTGGGCGTGCGTGGCGTGGAAGTCCATGCAGTAGCCGGCGGTGTTGGCGAAGGCCAGCAGATCGCCCGGTGCGGGGCGGCGCGGCAGAAAGACCGTCCGGCGCGTGATCAGGTCGGTCTCCAGGCACAGGGCGCCGAAGAGATGGACGGCCACCGGGCCGTCCGCGCCCGCCCGCGCCGGGTCCCGGGGGACGAGGACGGGGTCCATGAGCACACCGTGTTCCTCCAGCCCCACGTCCGTTGCGGCCGCCGCGAGCCGTACGAGGAGTTCGCCGCCGTCGTCCTGGGTCCGCACCTCCAGCACCCTGGCCAGGGTCAGCCCGCACTGGTCCAGCAGGGCGCGGCCGGGCTCCACATACAGGTCGTACAGGTGCTCCAGCAGCAGCCCGGCGAGCGGCCGGCCGCCGAAGGAGGCGGCGGGATGCGCAAGGAGTTCGTCGAGGTAGCGCGGGCCGGCGACCGGGCGGTGGGCGGGGTAGAGGCCGAGCGAGCCGCGCAGTGTGCCACCTTCGTTGCGCAACCCGTAGCCGTGCCCGCCCCAGGTCAGCGGCGGCCGGGTGCCGAGGGCGGCGGCCGTCAGCTCGGTCGTGTACCGCTCCCACTGCTCGCCGTCGTCGAGATAGCCGGCGCCGAAGCCGCCTCCGACGTCCACGGCCGACGGGCGCAGTCCGCGGCCGCGGCACTCCTCCAGGATCCGCAGACAGCCCTCCAGCGCCGTCGCCTTCTCGGCGACGCCGGTCGTGTCCAGGTGATAGGCGAGGCCCGTCAACTCCACGGCGTCGGTGTGCCGTTCCACCGCCGCCAGCAGTCCCTCCCACTCCTTCACGGGCGTGCCGAAGCGGCTGCGCCGGCTCAGCACCCGCACCCCGGAGGCCTCGAACCCCGACAGCCGGAGCAGCACCCGGGTACGCGGCAGTCCGAACCTGCGGACCAGCGCGGCGAGTTGCTCCAGCTCGGCCGGACCGTCGACACCGACGGTGACCGAGGTGCGCGCGGCCAGCCACAGGAACTCGGGGTTCTTCGGGCCGGTGGCCATGATCCGGTCAGGGGTGAAGCCGGCGCCGAGCGCGTGCTGCAACTCCCCCACCGAGGCCACGTCCACCCCGGCGTCGGTGGCGGCCAGCCGCCGCAGCAGGGCGCTGGACCGGTTGGCCTTGTGCGCGAAAAACACCTGCCCGGACAGCCGATGGCGTCCGTACACCGCCCTGAACTCTTTTAAGTTGACCTCAAGTTGCTCGGGCACCACCAGATTCAGAGGTGAACCGAGGGCGTCGGTGAGGGTGTGCAGCAACTCGCGGGAGTCGAGGAGCGAACGCAGCCCCTCCTCCAGCCGCGGTGCGAGATACAAGGGCTGCCCGCCCATACCCGGCCCTCCCCCAGCACATCGGGCCCGGCAATTCCGGGCACTCCTCCCACTCCCCGCAGCGCGCCGTAGAGCACCCTTCCCACCCGTCGGCCGCTTTACCCCCCACTTGGGGATGTTCGGGGCGCAGCGCGGGGCGCGACCGTAGGAGGGATGCGCCGTGGCAGCGCGTCACGGCGGGATCCCGTGGTCAGTGGCGGAGAACGGACCCACGCGCCACGGAAGGCTGCCGTTCGGTACGGCTCCGCACCAGCTCGCGCAGCTTCGCCCGGGTCTCGGGGTCCGTGGAGTACACGACCGTTCCGACCATGCCCCGGGTGAGCAGCACCTTGTACGTGTTCCGGATCAGCCGGTCGACGTCCGTGTCGGGGGTGGACTTCTTGAAGACCGGGTCCTTGGAGGCCGTACGGTTCGTGACCCAGCGATCGCCGCGCCAGACCAGGTCGCCGCCGATGATCACGCCGGACCAGTCGTACTCGAAGCCCTGGGCGGTGTAGACACAGCCGACCTGCCCGAAGCCCGCCGGGTCGGTGGCCCACAGCGCGGCCGGGGGTGCGCCGGAGACCGAGCGGTCGCCGCGCAGGTTCCACGGGCGGGCCCAGTCGCCGATGACGACGTCGGGAGGCAGCGGCTGGCCGGGCTTGGGCTCGGGCGACCAGCGCCAGCAGTAGCCGGCGGACATACGGGCGCCGTAGCCCTGGGCGCGGCGGGCTTCGAGGAACGCCTCCATCTCCTGGGGGCTGTCGGCGACCAGCAGCTGCATACGGTCGTCGGGCTCCCAGACCACCGGCCCGCCCGGCTCGAGGCCGAGGAGCCGGACCACCCAGCGCAGGTAGGCGTCACTCCCCCCGCAGCGGAACTGGCTGTCCAGGGGCACCACCTGGCACGGGATGCCCCGCCTGGCCGCTGCCGCCTTGATCTCCGCCACCGTACCCATCTCGCCCGGGCGTACGACCTGGTGCTCGTCGAGGAAGAAGACGGGCACGTACGCGACATCGATGAGTTCGTCGATCTGCGCCCTGCCGGTCCGGAGCGCCGCGCGCGTGTAGCGGTTGGCCGAGGTCTCCCGGATGCGGTGCGCCTCGTCGCAGATCAGGGCGCCCAGGCTGTTCTTCTCTGCGGTCATGAAGCTGTTGAAGTACTTGAACAGATCCTGGACTTCCCGCTTCCGGGATCCGGCGACCTTCCTCATCGTCTTGGTGAACGACTGGGAGCCGGTCGCGTGCAGCGCCGGGACCCCGCGCCGGTACAGCTCGCCGAGCAGTTGGAGAGCGATCACGCTCTTTCCGGTACCCGGCCCGCCCGTGACGATGACGACTTCCTTGCGATCGGCGTGCTTCGCCTTCTCCACCGCGTTGAGGACCATGCGGTAGGCGACCTGCTGTTCGTCGAGAAGGACGAACTGCTGGCGCTCCCGCACCTCCTCTGCGGCCACGGACATCAGTTGCTTCGACGGAACGGTGACGCCCGCGAGCAGTTCGTCCGCCGCCCGGGCCCCGGGGTGCCGGTCGCTCAGCCTCGCGCGGAGATGGTCCAGGAAGGCGCCGCGACTCTCGCCGGTGAAGAGCAGCCCCTTGTCGTCGCGCTCGATCTCCCGCAGCCCCGCCACCCCGAACTCGGTGGCGTTGTGCAGGAACGCCACTCCGCCGACCCGGTCCCGGTGCTCGGCCACCGCACCGTTGAAGTTGACCAGGTAGTCGCAGTAGCGGTGCACCTGCTCGACGGGGTTGAGCACCGGGTGCGCGTAGGCGTCGACGTGACACAAGGTGGAGTCGTCCTCGTGGGGCAGTGCCTGGCTCCACTGTTTCAGCTCCACCACGACGTACGACGGTTCCCCGGTGTCCGGGTGCACGCCCGCGAGTACGGCATCCGCGCGCTTGCTGTTCAGCGGCAGCGCGTACTCCAGCATGACCTCCACGTCCCCCAGGCCGGCGTCGTTGAGCGCCGCCGCCAGGACGGGGATGCTCCGCTCCCAGGAGCGGACCTCCGAGGCGCCGGGGCGGTAGCCGTGCATATGGACGAACTGGTCATTCAGGTACAGGAACAGTGAACCGTCGAGTGCCATGACGGCGACCGTTTTCGCGGACGCGCGGAACAGCAAGGACTTCCCCCAGGCAGCACGAAGAGACTCGTGCGGGTGGGGGCGTGTCCTTCGAGACTCCACCGCGGTGGAGCGGAAGCCCGTCGGGCCGCGTTGACGATGCCTCCGAGATTACCCGGCGGCACCGACAGCCGTACCGGCGGCCGAAGAGCCGGCACCGCGTGCGTCAGCGCTGGGGATGGGCCGCCGGTGTGGGCGGCCATGAGCCGGACGCTTGCCGAGCCGTATGCGGCCGGGGCGGGGGTCGCGTCGTAACCTGCGGCCATGAGCGATGTCGCCCCCCACACCCCGCGCGAGGCCTTCGACCTGCTGCTGGCCGGCAATCACCGCTTCGCCGCCGGGACGCCCGAGCATCCCAACCAGGACGCCGCCCGCCGCGCCGGCCTGGCCTCCTCCCAGCGCCCTTTCGCCGTGCTGTTCGGATGCTCCGACTCCCGGCTGGCAGCCGAGATCATCTTCGACCGCGGGCTGGGAGACCTGTTCGTCGTGCGCACCGCCGGACATGTCGCGGGGCCGGAGGTCCTCGGCAGCATCGAGTACGGCGTGCATGTGCTGGGCTGTCCGCTGGTCGTGGTCCTCGGCCACGACGCCTGCGGTGCGGTGGCGGCGACCCGTGAGGCGGTGGCGGAGGGTACGACCGCCCCCGGCTTCCTGCGGGACGTGACGGAACGGGTGACGCCAAGTGTGCTGGCCGCTCAGGCCGCCGGGGTGAGCACGGACGACGAGTTCATCGACACGCACGTCCGGCACACGGTGGACCTCCTCGTGGAGCGCTCCCGGGAACTGGCCGACCAGGTCGCCGCCGGCCGCACCGCGGTCGTGGGCCTCTCCTACCGCCTGGCCGACGGCAACGCCCGGCTGGTCACCGCCCGCGGCCTGGATCCCAGATGACGTGTGCCGACCAGACGGAACCGGCCTCACCTGGGTGAGGCCGGCCGTCGGTGAGCTACCCAGGCCGGTTCAGCGCTGGAGGGTGAGAAGACCCGGTCGCCACGGCAGCTGGTCGTAGGGACCGCTCGCGGACGGCGACTTGCCCTGGTAGAGGAGCTGGAGGTTGCAGGGGTCGACGGTCATGGTCTGGTCGGGGTTGTCGCGGACCAGGTCACCGTGGCTGATGTCGTTGGTCCAGGAGGCACCGCTGTTGGCCTTGCCGGCGAAGGGGTTGCTCTCGGTGGCGGCCTGCGGGGTCCACGAGCCGTTCAGGCTGGTGGCGGTGAAGGAGCGGAAGTAGCGCTGCTCGGTCGCGCCCCGCGCCTCGACGATCATCAGGTACTGGTTCTGGCCCTTGACCTTGTAGACCTGCGGCGCCTCGAACAGGTTCTTCACCGTGTCGCTCATGACCGTCGTGTACGACGACCCGAAGTTGCCCGGGAAGTTCCCGATCGGCATGCTCGCCCGGTAGATGCTGCCGTTGTCACCGGCGAAGAACAGGTAGATGTTCTGGTCGTCGGCGATCAGGGTCTGGTCGATCGGGGCGGCGCCGCCGGGGAGGCTGCCGGTGAACAGCGCCTGCGGCGCGGACCAGCCGTTGGGGTTGGTGGGGTCGGTGGAGGTGCGGTAGAAGAAGGGCCACTGACCCCATTGGGACGCCAGTACCCAGATCTTCTTGGGCGCGAAGTAGAACAGGGTGGGCGCGACCGTGGCCTGGTTCATCCCGGTCTGGCCGGCCGACGCCATGTCGGACCAGTTCGTGAAGGGCTGGAACATCATCGAGCCGTACGACGACCCCGACACGTTCGACGCGTAGACCAGGTGCTTGCCGTTGTACGTCACGTTGGTGAAGTCCTTCAGCGACACCCAGCCGTTCGCCGGCTGTGCCAGCGCACCGGTCGAGGACCACCGGTAGGTCGACGGCAGCGAACACGTGCCGCCACCCGGCGGGGTCGTCCCGGACAGGCCGGTCCACTTCTGGTTGTCCGTGCCGGCGCAGTTCCAGAGCTGCACCGCCGTGCCGTTGGCGGTGGCGCCGCCCGAGACGTCCAGGCACAGTCCGGACTCCACGGCGACGACCGTGCCGTCGGAGTTCACCCGCCACTGCTGGTTGGTGCCGCCGTTGCAGGACCAGATCTCCACCTTGGTCCCGGCCGTGGTGGCGTGGCCCGGAACGTCCAGGCACTTGTTGCCGTACACGGTGAGCTGGTTGCTGTCGGTCAACGTCCACTGCTGGTTGGTCCCGCCCCAGCAGTCGTAGATCTGTAGAGACGTGCCGTCGGTCTGGCTGGCGCCCGGCACATCGAGACACCGGCCGGAACCGACACCGCGCAAGGCGCCGCTGGAAGCCGCCTGCGCCGGGGCGGCGACGAGCATCGCCGCCAACGCGGCCAGGGCCGCCACCACGGCGGCGAGCACCCCTGACGGATGCCTGCGGCTGAAACTTCCTGGGTGCATGGATACGTCCTCAACCTTCAGTTGGCGGGGCCATGACACGCGCATCCCTGACATGCAGCGCTGGCCGGGTGTTCGTTATCCCGAACAAGGATCGAAGGGTCGAGCAACCCGAATGATAGGGAACCAGGGAACGGCGTCAATACCTCTCGCACGGATCGTCATCATCACCGAAACATTCGAACCGACGAAGGTCGACCAGCGCCGGCTGCACCGTCAAATTGCTGGCCCGTAAGCGACTTGACCCCGGAACGGGACGATGCGCGGACGGTGCAGCCACTCGGCCAGCCCTGCCTCAAACGTCTGCGATACGCCGCAATTTCCGCACGCCGTCGACGTCGACATCGGAGATCGTCGTCCGCTTACCGGATTATCGAAAGTTTCGAATGTCAATCGGAAATTTCTGCTGCGGAGAGGATTGACGATCCACGGTCACGCCTCAATCATCACTGGCCGGACGACGCAATTCCCTGCGCATCAAATCGATCAGCGATTTCTACCTCGGAGGCACAGCCATGGGCTCGTATGCCCTTCCCAGATCCGATACCCGCCACAAGAGCCGCAACCTGCTGCTGGCGCTGGTCGTCGGCGTCCTCGGTGTGGTCACCGCACTGGCCGCACCGCCGCCCGCACACGCCGCCGAGACCACGCTCGGCGCCGCGGCGGCACAGAGCGGCCGCTACTTCGGTACCGCCATCGCCGCCGGCCGGCTGGGCGACTCGGCGTACACGTCGATCGCAAGCCGTGAGTTCAACATGGTGACGGCCGAGAACGAGATGAAGATCGACGCCACCGAACCCCAGCGCGGCCACTTCGACTTCAGCGCCGGCGACCGCGTCTACAACTGGGCGGTGCAGAACGGCAAGCGGGTGCGTGGCCACACGCTTGCCTGGTACGCCCAGCAGCCCGCCTGGATGCAGAGCCTCAGCGGCAGCTCACTGCGCCAGGCGATGATCGACCACATCAACGGCGTCGTGGGCCACTACAAGGGCAAGATCGCCCAGTGGGACGTCGTGAACGAGGCCTTCGCCGACGGCAATTCGGGAGCTCGGCGGGACTCCAACCTGCAACGCACGGGCAACGACTGGATCGAGGTCGCCTTCCGCACCGCGCGCGCCGCCGACCCGGCGGCCAAGCTCTGCTACAACGACTACAACATCGAGAACTGGAACTGGGCCAAGACCCAGGCCGTGTACGCCATGGTCCGGGACTTCAAGCAGCGCGGCGTGCCGATCGACTGCGTCGGGTTCCAGTCGCACTTCAACAGCGGCAGCCCGTACGACAGCAACTTCCGCACCACCCTCCAGAATTTCGCCGCTCTCGGCGTCGACGTGGCCATCACCGAACTCGACATCCAGGGCGCCTCGCCCACGACCTACGCCAACGTGACCAACGACTGCCTGGCCGTCCCGCGCTGCCTCGGTATCACCGTCTGGGGTGTGCGCGACACCGACTCCTGGCGATCGGGGGACACTCCGCTGCTGTTCAACGGCGACGGCAGCAAGAAGCCTGCCTACACCGCCGTCCTCAACGCACTCAACGGCGGCAGCTCCACGACGCCCCCTCCTGCGACCGGCGGAGAGATCAAGGGCGTCGGCTCGGGCCGTTGCCTGGACGTGCCCGGATCCAGCACCACCGACGGCACACAGGTCCAGCTGTGGGACTGCCACAGCGGCACCAACCAGCAGTGGACGTACACCGACGCCGGTGAGCTCAGGGTCTACGGCAACAAGTGCCTTGACGCCGGCGGCACAGGCAATGGTGCCAAGGTCCAGATCTACAGCTGCTGGGGCGGCGACAACCAGAAATGGCGCCTCAACTCCGACGGATCCATCGTCGGCGTCCAGTCCGGCCTCTGCCTCGACGCCGTCTCGGCCGGCACCGCCAACGGCACCCTGATCCAGCTCTACTCCTGCTCGAACGGCACCAACCAGCACTGGACCCGTACCTGACGTGACGGTCCCGGGGGGGGGCGCCCGGGGCGGCGCCCCCCCGCCGCCCACCCCCCCCGGGGGGGGGCGAGGCCACACACCGGGCCCCGCTCCGGGGGGCCGCCCGGCCGATGCCCCTCAG
>NZ_JBHXVE010000002.1:170271-197046 GCF_042672505.1 Streptomyces sp. NPDC127190 | reverse complement strand
CGCCCGCCGCTCCCCGTGCGCTGAGTCCGGTGGGTCGCGGGCCCGCCCCCCGCGGGCGGCCGGGGGGAGGCCGGGCGGGGGCGGGCCCGGCGGGGGGCCCCCCCCCCCCCCGTCAGACGCCCTGGGCGGCGGGCTCGGAGACTATCCGAGGGCCCACTGCTGGTTGCTGCCGCCGGAGCATGACCAGAGTTGGACCGGAGCGCCGTTGGCGGTGGAAGCTCCGGCCACATCCAGGCACAGGCCGGACTGGGCGCTGGTGATCGTGCCGTTGGAGTTGATGTTCCACTGCTGGTTGGCCTGACCGTTGCAGGACCAGACGATCGCCTTGGTTCCGTTGGTGGTGCCCTTGGCGTCGGCGTCCAGGCAGAGCGTGCTGCCTCCGACCGTGACCGTCAGCTCGTTCGACGAGGTGTGTGTCCAGGTCTGGTTGGCCCCGCCGCTACAGCTGTATATCTGCTGCTGAGTGCCCAGGGTCTTGGTGGAGTTCGGGTCGTCCAGGCACTTGCCCGCGCCCACCGCGCGCAGCGCACCCGTGGTGCCGGGGGTGGAGCCGCCGCCGTCCAGCCCCATGAAGTGAATGGCGTAGGCGGCCATCTGTGTTCCCTGGACCGGCAGTTGGTGCCCGGCGCCGGCGATGCTGTACGCCTCGACCTGTGTGCTGCCGGAGCTGTTGTTGTACCGGGTCCGGTTCCAGTTGGCGACCGGGGTGTCACTCGACGACGGGGTCTGGCTCACCCCGAGTACGTTCGTCCACTGTTTGATCTCTTCACCGAGATTGTTGTGGCTCAGCGTGGTGTCGGCGGTGCCGTGCCACAGCTGCACGCGGGGGCGCGGCCCGGTGTAGCCGGGATCGGCATGACGCACCAGGTCGCCCCACTGCTGTGCGGTCATGGAGACCTGGCCCCCGGCGCACGGCCCGTTCCAGCCGCGCGAAGTGCCCGTGTAGAAGCAGTGGTACGGCACGCCCATGAACGCCGCGCCCGCTTTGAACACGTCCGGGTAGTCCGCGAGCATGACGTTGGTCATCATCCCGCCGGACGACTCGCCGGTGACGTACACGGCGTTGGGGTTCCCGCCATAGTGCTGCTCGGTGTAGGTGATCATCGACATCAGCCCGACCGGATCGCTGCCGCCGTTGCGCGTCAGCGCCTGGTCGGACGAGACGTCCCAGCAACTGCCGCCGGGGTTGGTCGAGGGATAGATGACGATGAAGCCGTACCGGTCGGCCAGCGATCCGAAATCGGTGCTGGAGTACAGGTACGGTCCCGAGCCCTGGCACCCGTGCAGCGCCAGGAGGACCGGCGGGTTGGCCCTGACGTTGTTCGGCACGTAGACGTACATCTGCAAGCCGGTCGGGTTGGTGCCGAAGTTCGTGACCTGGGTGAGCGAGGCGGCGGCGGCCTGGGGCGCGGCGGGCAGAATCACCCCGATCGCGGCGCCGAGGGCTAAGAGCACGCCGAGCAGGCGGAACTTCAGGTACCGGGATCGAAGCATGGGATGTCATCCTCCACGGGCTGTCGTTGGCCTGCCTGAGTCCAGGCATGGCGCGCTCTCGTGGGTATGCGTCGATGCAGGTGGGAAGGTCTCATCGGCGCTGCCACGATCTCAACCAGATGGGTTCAGGGAGTGACACTGCCCCGATGTCCGTGACCTGTCAAGGAGTCATGGGATGTCTTCCTGGCCGCTGCGTGTCCGCGTCACCGTGGCCTGCGGAGCCTCGGCGCCGCCCAGGCGCGTTGTCCTGCGTTCGGGTGTCAGGCGCGGCACCCGAGCGTCAGGAGGTCATTGCTCAGGCCCGGACGCGGACCAAGGGCGTATCGACCAGGTGTTCGGCGAGGAACCACGCCTGGAGTTCGCCGGTCCGGATCGCCTGGGAGACAAGCAGGTCGTTGGTGCCGTCGTCGCCCAGCTCGGCGGTGCGGGTGGCCGCGTCATGGGCCTCCGTCAGGATGACCTCGTGGGCCTCCAGCAGTCGCGAGAGCATCGCCGGGACCTCCTCGACACCGTCCGGAGGGCGCGGGATCGACGTGATCTCGGCGACGTGCCGGGGATCGCCCACGGCGACACCGCCCAGGGTCTGGACCCGCTCGGCGAGGGCGTCGACGAGTTCCAGCTGTTCCCCCGCGTGCTTGTCCAGGACCAGGTGGAGTTGGTAGAAGGTCGCCCCGCGCATCAGCCAGTGGTGCTTCTTGTAGAGGCCGTAAAGGATCTGGGTGTCCGCGAGGACCTTGTTGAGGCGCTGGCAGGAGTACATGCGCGTCTCGTAGGACAGACCGAGGGGGAACTGCTTCACGGTCCCGAACTCCTGGATGATCTCGCCCTTCTGGTGCAGCCACGGCTGGCTGCCGACGTGCTGGGATTCGATGGTCATGTTCCGCCTCCTGTTGACTGGCCGTGGACACGGATGACGCTAGGTGCCGGCACGGCGGGCGGGTTGCCCTGAAGCGCACATGCACGTGCTCGGGAGCGCACGGAACGATCCGTGCGTGCCCTTGTTCCCTCTCGGGCAAGCCCCCGTGCGCCGGCGGGCACGGCTCGGCACCTCGTCCCGCCTAACGTCGCTGACGACATGGGCCCGGAGAACGACGAGGAGAGGCATGATGCCGAGCGAGCAGCGGAGGGTGGATTGCGCCCCGGGAGCCCCGCGTTGAGCCTGCGGGGGCGGGACCCGAGGGAAGCGCACAGAACCGCCACGACGCTGGAGTGCTTTTTCGACCTGTGCTTCGTCATCGCGGTCGCGCAGGCGTCCGCGTGTCTGAACACGGCGGTGACGAGCGGACACTGGCTCACCGGCGCCCTGCGCTTCGCGCTGGTCTTCTTCACGATCTGGTGGGCCTGGATGAACTTCACCTGGTTCGCATCCGCCTATGACCCCGACGACGTCCCCTACCGGTTGACGGTGCTGGTCCAGATCGCGGGCTCCCTCATTCTCGCCGCCGGTGTCCCCAGCGCGTTCGAGGAAGGCGATCTGCGCGTCGTCACGCTCGGATACGTCGTCCTGCGTACGGCGCTGACCACGCTGTGGCTGCGAGTCGCACGATCGGATCCCGCTCGGCGGCGGACCGCGCTCCGCTTCGCCACGGGAGTGACGGGTTGCCAGGTGGGCTGGGTCGGGGTGCTCTTCCTCCCGGCCCCGGCGCGCCTGCCGGCCATCATCGCGTTGATCGTCGCCGAGGTCTGTGTTCCGGTGTGGGCGCAGTCCGCGAGAATGACCCCGTGGCATCCGCACCACATCGCCGAGCGGTACGGGTTGTTCGTCCTCATCGTGCTGGGTGAGTCCGTCGCGGCCGCCGCTGCGGCGGTCCGCGGTGCCCTGAACCGGGACCATGGCACCGCGGCGCTGTACCTGCTGGCGGCAGGTGGCCTGCTTCTGGTCTTCGCCCTGTGGTGGCTGTACTTCGCCCGGCCGGCCCATACCCTGCTCGCCACCTCGCACCAGGCCCATCGCAGGAGGTTCACCTGGGCGTACGGCCACTACCTGATCTTCGCCTCGGCAGCCGCCGAGGGAGCCGGCCTGGCAGCGTACGCCCAGCTGATCACCGGGCGCACCGGTGTCCCGCCGTTGTCGGCGGGTGGCGCGGTCACGGTGCCGGCGGCGGTCTTCCTCATCACCGTGTGGGCTGTGCATGTCCGGCCGCACCGGCGGAGCCGGGTCGAACAGCTTGCGTTTCCCGCGGTGGCGGTGGCAGTCCTGATGGCTGCCCGCTCGCCGGCGCCGGCCCTCCTGGCCGCTCTGGCGGCGGCGGCCCTGGTCGTCGTGGTCACCCTGGTCGACCGGGCCGAGCGGGTACGGCGAGAGGGGCCGTGAGACGGAGTGGGGTGCCGCCCGGAGTCCGTCTCCGCGCAGCACCCCTTTCCCGGGTCAGCTCGTGGCGCGCACCGCCTCGCGGATCAGCTCGGCGACCTGCTTCGGCTGGGAGACGGCGACCGCGTGCGAGGCGCCCTCGATCTCGACGACGGACGCCCCCGCGCGCTTCGCGCCGAAGCGCTCCACCTCCGGGTTGATCGCACTGTCGGCGCCCGCGACCAGCGCCCAGGACGGCTTGGTCTTCCAGGCGGCGGCGGAGGCCGTCTCCTCGAAGACGGCGGCGGCCAGCGGGCGCTGCGCCACGGCCAGCACCTTCGTGACGTCTGCGGGCACGTCGGCGGCGAAGACCGCGGGGAAGGCGTCCGCGGCGATGGTGACCTCGACGGCCGGGTCGCCGTCCGCGACGGGATACGTCCACTGCTTGAGGTTGCTCACCAGCGGGGAGAGCGGGAAGCGGCCCTGCAGCTCGCCAAGGCTCTCGCCCTCTTCGGGGACGTAGGCGGCCACGTAGACCAGCCCGACGACGTTCTCCGTGGTGCCGGCGACGGTGATCAGCGCACCGCCGTAGGAGTGGCCGACCAGCACGACGGGGCCGTCGATCTGGGCGGCCACGGAGGCGACGTACGCGGCGTCCGAGGCCAGGCCGCGCAGCGGGTTGGGCGGGGCGATGACCGGGATGTCGTGGCGCTGGAGCTCCTCGATGACGCCGGACCAGCTGGCCGCGTCGGCGAAGGCGCCGTGGACGAGGACGACGGTGGGAGTGGTGGTGCTCATGTCTGTCGGATCTCCTTGCGGTCAGGCGGTGTGCAGGGCGGCGCGCAGGGTGCCGGCGGCCATCGTGATGGCGGCCTCGGCGGCGTGGGTCCCGCGCAGGGCGTTGAGCATCACGAAGTCGTGGATGATGCCCTGGAAGCGGACGGCGGTGACGGGGACGCCGGCCTCGCGAAGCTTGTTGGCGTACGCCTCGCCCTCGTCGCGCAGGACGTCGGCCTCGCCGGTGATGACCAGGGCCGGGGGCAGGCCGGTGAGCTGCTCGGTGGTGGCGCGCAGCGGGGAGGCGGTGATCCGGGCGCGCTCGGCCTCGTCGGTCGTGTACTGGTCCCAGAACCACTGCATGCCGTCGCGGCGCAGGAAGTAACCGGTGGCGAACTGGTGGTAGGACGGCGTGTCGAAGTTCGCGTCCGTCACCGGGTAGAACAGCACCTGCTGCACCAGGGAGACGTCGCCGCGCTCCTTGGCCATCAGGGTGAGGGCGGCGCTCATGTTGCCGCCGACGGAGTCCCCGGCCACGGCCAGCCGGGTGCCGTCCAGGCCCTTGGCGGCGCCTTCCTGCACGACCCACCGCGCGACCGCGTAGTTCTGCTCGATGGCGACCGGGTAGCGGTGCTCGGGCGAGAGGTCGTACTCGGGGAAGACCACGGCGGCGTTCGCGCCGACGGCGAGTTCGCGCACCAGGCGGTCGTGGGTGTGGGCGTTGCCGAACACCCAGCCGGCCCCGTGGATGTAGAGGATCACCGGGAGGGTGCCGGTGGCCCCGGCGGGCTTGACGATGCGGGCCCGGACACTGCCCGTGGGGCCGCCGGAGACGGTGATCCACTCCTCGTCGATCGCCGGCTTGTCGATCTCGCCGGACTGCACCTCGTCGACGGCCTTGCGTCCCTCCGCCGGGGGCAGGTCGAAGAGGTAGGGCGGATTGGCGGTCGCCTCCGCGAAGGCGGCTGCCGCGGGTTCCAGTACCGGCTGAACCGGCTCGGCGGTGTGGGACATGAGCCTCTCCCGATGTTCCAAGGGACTGTTTCGTGTGGTGCGCCGGTCACGCTAGTGAGCGTCACCGGGTCGGGATGCTCCGTACGCGCACAGCGCTGTTCCCCCAGCGCACTGCGGGTTTCCGGCCGGCTGGCGAGCGTGCGGAGTACTGAGCGACGCAGTGCACTGTGGGACCAACTCCGGTGCACTGCGGAGACATTGCCGCAGGTCGGTCGCGTCTAGCGTGAGGGCGGAAGCGAGACGGTGGCCACTTGCCGCGTCTGCCCTCCATCCCACCGGCGCGCCGCGCATCCCGGACTTCGCCTCGGCGCGCCGCGGATGGGTGGAACCGAACACCCCTGTCCCGGAAAGGACTTCATGCGATGTCGACAATGCCGGTCGGCGGCCTCGTTCCGCGTGCCTCCGACGACGCCGCAGACCTCGTCGTCCGCAACGCGAAGATCCACACAGCCGACCCGAGACGCCCGCACGCCGAGGCCATCGCGGTCCGGGACGGCGTCATCACCGTCGTCGGCGACGACAACGACGTGGCCCCGCACATCGGTACGGCCACCACGGTGGTCGACGCATGCGGCCGCCGGGTCGTCCCCGGCCTCAACGACGCCCACCTGCACGTGATCCGCGGGGGCCTGAACTACGTACTGGAGCTGCGCTGGGACGGGGTGCGCAGCCTGCGGCAGGGGCTGGCAATGCTGCGTGAACAGGCCGCGCGTACCCCGAAGGGCCAGTGGGTGCGGGTGGTGGGCGGCTGGTCCGTCGAGCAGTTCGCCGAGCGCCGGCTGCCAACCGTCACCGAACTGAACGCGGCCGCTCCGGACACCCCGGTGTTCGTGCTGCACCTGTACCACTCGGCCGTGCTGAACCGTGCGGCGCTCAAGGCCGCCGGCTTCACCAAGGACACGCCGGACCCCAAGGGCGGCCAGATCATGCGCGGCCGGGACGGGGAACCGACCGGCATGCTGCTGGCCGCGCCCAGCGCCCTCATCCTCTACTCGACCCTCGCCAAGGCGCCGCTCCTGGAGAGCGAGGAGGACAAGAAAACCTCCACCCGTCATTTCCTGCGCGAGCTGAACAGGTTCGGGCTGACCTCGGCGATCGACGCCGCCGGCGGATTCCAGAACTTCCCCGACAACTACGCCACCGTCATCGAACTGGCCAAGGCCGGCCAGCTCTCGATGCGCATCGCCTATCATCTCTTCCCGCAGACTCCGGGCCAGGAGGTCGACGATCTCGCCCGCTGGATCGAGATGGCCCGCCCCGAGGACGGGGACGAATGGCTGCGCCTGAACGGCGCGGGCGAGAATCTCACCTGGGCCGCCGCGGACTTCGAGAACTTCGCCGAGCCGCGTCCCGAACTCGTCTCGGACTACGAGGCCGAGTTCGAGAAGGCGGTCCGTCTCCTCATGGAGAACGGGTGGGGCTTCCGGCTGCACGCCACCTACGACGAGACCATCCGCCGGGACCTCGCGGTCTTCGAGAAACTCGCCGCGGACGGGCTTTTCCCGGCCGGGAACCGGTGGCTGTTCGACCACGCGGAAACCGTCTCCACGGACAGCCTCGACCGCATCGCCGCGCTCGGCGGCGCGATGTCCGTGCAGAATCGTCTGTCATTCCAGGGTGAGGCGTTCCTGCGCCGGTACGGTCCCGGCGCAGGAACGGACGCCCCGCCGATCCGGGCCATGCTGGACCGCGGGCTGACCGTGGCT
This sequence comes from Streptomyces sp. NPDC127190, assembly GCF_042672505.1. NCBI lineage: Bacteria > Bacillati > Actinomycetota > Actinomycetes > Kitasatosporales > Streptomycetaceae > Streptomyces > Streptomyces sp. NPDC127190. Next base: position 189,765 of record NZ_JBHXVE010000002.1, on the reverse strand, counting down.
GCCGGCACCGACGCCACCCGGGTGTCCTCCTACAACCCGTGGGTGGCCCTGCACTGGCTGGTCAGCGGCCGCACCGTCGGCGACCTGACGCTGCGCCCGCCGGCCAACCGCGTCGGCCGGCAGGCCGCGCTGACGATGTTCACCCGCGCCGGGGCCGTACTGACCGGCGAGGACGAGGTCAAGGGCGTCCTGCGGCCGGGCTGCTACGCGGACCTGGCGATGCTGTCCGAGGACTACTTCACCGTGCCCGCGCCCGAGATCGCTCACATCGAGTCGCTGCTGACGGTGACCGGCGGGCGGATCGTCTACGCCGCCGGCGCCTACGAGGGGCTGGACGAGGAACTGCCGCCCGTCAGCCCCGCCTGGAGCCCGGTGGCGCATTTCGGCGGCTACCAGGCGTCTCCCTCAGCGGCCGGCGCCCGCCAGGCGGAGTCCCTCGGCCAGGCCGTCGCCGAATCGGAGCAGCACCGCCAGTGGCGCATCGCCCGTGGCCTCACCCCGGAGACCGCGAGCACGCCCTTCGATCCCTGCTTCGACCTCTAGAACACCCGGCAGGGGCCGCGCCGTTGAGCGCCCGTACCGGGACACCCACCGACCCCGTCCGCACACGGACGGTTCCACCAAGAAAGGTTCATCCTCGTGGTCAACATCTCCGACGTCACCGCCGCCCCCAGCCCCGACCTGCTCACCCCCGACAACTGCGCCGTGCTCTTCGTGGACCACCAGCCACAGATGTTCTTCGCCGCCGCCAGCGGTGACCGGACCTCGATCATGAACGCCGCCGTGGGCCTGGCGAAGGCCGCCAAGGTCTTCGACGTGCCGACCGTGCTGAGCACCGTGGCCGCCGAGTCCTTCTCCGGCCCGATCATGCCGCAGCTGGCCGCGGTCTTCCCCGACCAGAAGATCATCGACCGCACCTCGATGAACGCCTGGGAGGACGTGCCCTTCGTCGAGGCCGTCAAGGCGACCGGCCGCAAGAAGCTGGTCATCGCCGGCCTGTGGACCGAGGTCTGTGTCGTCCTGCCGACGCTGTCGGCCCTCGCCCAGGGCTATGAGGTCTACGTCGTCACCGACGCGTCCGGCGGCGTCAGCCCGCAGGCACATGAGCACGCCGTCCAGCGCATGATCCAGGCCGGCGCGGTTCCGGTGACGTGGGTGCAGGTACTCCTGGAGCTCCAGCGGGACTGGGCGCGCACGGAGACGTACGTCCCGGTCACCGAGGTCGTCAAGGAGCACGCCGGCGCCTACGGCCTCGGGGTCGTATACGCGCAGGCCGTCATCGGCGCCCACGCCGCCGGCTGACCGCACCGATTCCGATCCAGGAACAGGCAGGAACACGATGGACGCTGGACTACTGGTCCTCCGGCTGGTGGCGGGCTTGCTCATCGCCGGTCACGGGGTGCAGAAGGTGAGCTTCCGGCTCGGGGGCAACGGCTTGGCGGGCGGGACCGAGGAATTCCGCCGTGACGGATTCCGCGGCGGGGTGCTGACCGCCATCGTCGCGGGAGCCAGTCAGATCGGTGCCGGCCTGTTCCTGGCCCTCGGGCTGCTCACGCCCCTGGCCGCGATGGCCGCGACGGGCGTCATGACGGTCGCGGGCTCGGTCAAGTGGCACAAGGGGCTGTGGGTACAGAACGATGGCTACGAATACCCCCTGGTCCTCGTCACCGTCTCCGCCGCGCTGTCCCTCGCCGGGCCCGGACGGTGGTCCGTGGACCACGCTCTGGGCATCGCCTCCTGGCCGGTGGGGGTCGCCGTCGCCGCGATCGTGCTGGGTCCGGCGAGCGGACTGCTCACCCGCGTGGTGCTGCACCGGTCGGGCGCCGGGCCGGAAGGGGTGCAGCATGCGCACGTTGCTGACTGACGCGGTCCACACCCTCCTTCCCCGCGGCGAGGAACGTCATGGCCCGCTCCCCCCGCTGCTGCTGACCATGACGGTGGTCACCGGCCTGGTGGACTCGGTGAGCTATCTGGCCCTCGGACACGTCTTCGTCGCCAACATGACCGGCAACGTGGTCTTCCTGGGGTTCGCCTTGGGAGGCGCCGGCAGCCTGTCCGCGCTCGCGTCCGTCGTCTCGGTGACTGCGTTCCTCCTCGGCGCGCTCGCGGGTGGCAGGCTCGGCACCCGGTTCGCCACGCACCGCGGGCACCTGCTGAGGACGGCGACGGCGGTGCAGACGGTGCTGGTCGCCGTCACCGTGGTGGTCGCCGCGGTCGCCGACGGCCGGGTCACCACCTCCGTCCAGTACACGCTGATCGTATTCCTGGGGCTCGCCATGGGGCTGCAGAACGCGGTCGCCCGGCGCCTCGGCGTCCCGGACCTCACCACCACCGTGCTGACCCTGACGCTGACGGGCCTGGCCGCCGACTCCACGGCGGCCGGCGGCGAGGCGCCGCGCCCCGGCCGCCGGATCCTGTCCATGCTCGCCATGTTCCTCGGCGCCCTGGCCGGAGCCGCGCTCCTGCTGCACGGCCACCTGGTCCTGGTCCTGAGCCTCACCCTGGTCCTGCTCGCGGTCACCTCCGTGACCACCCATCGCCTCTCCGCCGCCGACGCCCCCTGGCTGCGGCCACGGCCGTGAACACGGCGGGGACCACCCCCGGCGCGAACGCCGGAGCCGGACCTTCGGCGCCTCCTCGGGACCCCTCGTCCATGGAGGCCCGGCGTACCACCGACCCGCACCCACCGAAAGGAACCCAATGAACCGGCCCTGCCCCGCACCGGCCGTCGAACGGGCGGACGACAGGCACCGTTACGAGATTCTGGTCGGCGGCCGGCTCGCCGGTCTGACCGCCTATCTCGACTATGCCGAGCAGCGGGTCTTCTACCACACGGAAGTCGACGACGCCTTCGCCGGACAGGGGCTGGCCGCGCGCCTGGTCCAGGAGGCCCTCACCGACGTACGCCGCTCAGGCATGCGCATCGTGCCGGTGTGCCCCTATGTGGCCAAGTACCTGGAGAGGCATGGGGAGTTCGCGGACATCACCGACCCGGTGACCCCGGAGATCCTGCACTGGCTCACGACGGAGCTGCGGACGCTCACCTGATCGCACCGCTGGTGGCGTCGACGGTGATGAAGCGCTGGGCTGCGACCAGCAGCACCGCCGCCGGCACCGACGCCAGGACCGCGGTGGCCATCACCGCGTTCCACTGGGTCGTGTGAGCACCGATGTACCCGTAGATGCCCAGGGTGACCGGCCGGACCGTCTCGGTGGTGGTCAGTGTGAGGCCGAAGAGGAAGTCGCTCCAGGCGAAGAGGAAGGTGAAGACCGCGGCGGTGACCAGAGCGTTCCGGCTCAGCGGCAGCACCACGGCGCAGAAGGTGCGCAGCCTCCCGGCGCCGTCCATGCGCGCGGCTTCGATGATCTCCCTGGGAATGCCCCGCATGAACGAGTGCAGGATGATGACGGCGAACGGGACCCCGGAGGTGGAGTCCGCGAGGACGAGTCCCAGGCGGGAGTTCAGCAGTCCCAGGTCGTTGTAGGCGCCGTAGAGCGCGTTCGCCACGACGACGCCCGGCACCATCTGCGTGAACAGGATCGCGAAGAGTACGAGGCGGGTTCCCCGCGGGGAGAACCGGGCCAGGGCGTAGGCGGCCGGGGCCGCCAGCCCGAGGCTGAGCGCGACACTGCCGAGGGCCACGACGAGGCTGGTGACCAGGTTGGGGCCCTGATCGCGCAGCGCCGTGGCGTAGCCGCCGAGGTGCGGGCGGGAAGGGAACCAGGCCGCCCCCGGTGGGGTGCCCGTCGGCTGCAGAGAGGCGTTCACCATCCAGTAGACGGGAAACAGCATCACCGCGAGCAGGGCTGTCCCGACGACGGTGGAGAGCAGGCCGCGGCGGCGTCCGCGCCGCGCCGGCCCGCCCCTCATGGGTGCGCGGCGCGCCGGTCGGCGCGCAGGAAGACGAGGGCGAGGACGAGCGAGAGGATGATGAGTACGTTGCCCATGGCGGCGCCGCGCCCGAACTCGAACTGCTGGAAGGACAGTTCGTAGGACCGGGTGGCGAGGGTCTGCGTGGCGTCGGCCGGTCCTCCGCCCGTCACGACGAGAATGGTGTCCAGCACCTTGAGGGTGTAGACCACGCCCAACACCAGCACGATGCTCACGGCGGGCCGCAGCAGCGGCCACGTGATGTGGCGGAACGACGCCACCGGACCGGCGCCGTCCAGCTCTGCCGCCTCGTACAGCTGGGCCGGGATGTTCCGCAGGCCGATGTACAGGATCGCGGTGTTGAAGGGGATTCCCACCCAGATGTTGACGAGGGTCACCGACACGAGTGCCTGTGAGGTGCCGGTGAGCCAGGGGATGCCGGACGACACGAGGTGGAGGGCGCGCAGGGCGTTGTTGACGGCTCCGTCGTCGGTGTCGAGCATCCACTTCCACGTCGTGGCCGAGACGACCAGCGGCAGCAGCCACGGCAGCAGCAGGAGCGAGCGCAACAGACCGCCGAGCGGGAAGCTGCGGCGGAAGAACAGGGCCAGGGCGAGACCGAGCAGGAACTGCCCGGCGACGGAACCCGCGGTGAACAGGACCGTGGTCAGCAGTGTCCGGGAGAACAGGCCCGACGACAGGATCTCCGCGTAGTTCCGCAGCCCGACGAACGGCGCGGCCCCGGTGTAGAAGGTGGCGGGCGTGTACTGCTGGAAGCTCAACACCAGGTTGTCGACCACCGGGTAGCCGAAGAACAGCAGCAGGTAGACCGCGGCGGGCACGACGAACAGCCATGGGGCGAGCAGTTCCCGCAAGCGGGTCCGGCTCGCGGCCGGCGGACAGGTCATGAACCGGTCGCGGTCCGCTGCGCGCGCCGGAGCGCCTCCTGCGGCGTCTGCTCGCCCGTCAGCGCGGACTGGATCGCCGTGGATATCGCGGTCGCCGTTCCGGGCCACTTGACTCCGAGTTCGGCGGTGCGGGACCGGGCCCGCTCCACGCTGGTGACGAAGCCGGACATCGACGGGACCCGCTCGGCGTACCGGGCCGCCACCGCGGTGCGGGAGGGCACGGTGAAGTGCTCCTTCGCCAGGGCGAGCATGGTCGTGGGGCCGTTCAGGCAGGCCAGGACCTGGGCGGCCTTCTCCTGCCGGGACGGGGAGGAGTTCTGCGGCACCGTCCACACCTCGCCGCCGAGGGGCGTGACGAGCGTCTGCCCCTTCTGGCGGACGGGGAGGGGGGCCACTCCCCAGTGCAGGTCATGGTCCTTGTTCAGCGCGGGAATCCGCCAGGGTCCGTTGACCATCATGGCGGTCTTTCCAGCGGCGAACTGGTCGTGGAGGTCGGCCTGGGTCCAGTTCAGTGCCGACCTCGACATGGATCCGCTCTTCACCAGGTCGGTCCACAGCCGGAGGGCCTGTGCGGCCTGCGGCGAGTCCAGGTGCTTCTCGTCCCCGCCGTTGGACCACAGGAAGGGCAGGAACTGCCAGGTACTTTCCGGGGTGGCGTTGGCGGAGACGGCGATGCCGTAGCGCCCCGGGCGGGTGAGGCGGGCGGCCGCCGTCCGCAGTTCGTTCCAGGTCCGTGGCACGGCGACACCGGCCTCGGTGAGCATGTCCTTGTTGTAGATGAGGGCGATCGTGTTGACGGTGGGCGCCAGCCCGTACACCTTTCCGCGGTACGTGCCCGCCGACAGGATGCCCTCGGCGAAGCCGGTGGTGTCGATGCGGTAGCGGTCCAGCGGCGTCAGTGCGCCGGTGCTCGCGATCTGCTGGAGGTCGGGGTTGTCGAGCATCAGCAGGTCGGGCAGGGTGCGTGACGACGCCTGCCGCAGGACCGTGGGGATGAGCGACGGCAACGGGACACTGGTGTGCTCGACCTTGACCCCGGCGGTCCTGCCGCAGTCGGCGAGCCGCTTGCTCCACTGGGCGTGCTCGGTCGCGTCGGTGTAGTAGTCGAGCGCGGTGATGGAGGTCGCCTTGTCCGGGGCCGACGCGGCGCCGGTTCCCCCGCCGCAGCCGGCGGCAGCCAGTGCGAGGGCAACGGTCCCGAGGAGGGTGGTGATCCGTCGCGCCGACGGTCTGGGGGCCGGTGAGTTCAAGGTGGTGCCTTCCCGAGCGAGCCTGTGGTCGAGGCCAGGCGTCCCGCGTCGCCGAGGAGAGGCTTTGACACCGGCGTCTTACCCATCGAACAGGGATGCTAGCCGAGTGACCTGCGCGTCAGCAGCGCGGGAGCCCGTAGCCGTCGCCGCGGTCCATGCCCTGTTCGGCCGCTTCCCGGATCATCGCCGCCACGGCGCCGGGCTGTGACAGGGCGACGCCGTGCGAAGCGGCCACCGAGTACTCGGTGGCCGCCATGCGCTGGGCCATGAAGCGCTGGGCCATGGGGGCGAGCATCCGGTCGGCGGCCGCGATGGCGTACCACGACGGCTTGCAGGCCCAGGCCGGCGGCCCCGACGTACCGGTCAACGCGCGTCGCGCGATGGGGCGTTGGGTGACGGCCAGGGCGTCGGTGACGTGCGGTGACAGGTCGGCGGCGAACGTCGGCCCGAACTGTTCCTCGATGAGGTACATCTCGTCCTCCGGGCCACCGGTGAACCGGGCGGGCAGCGCTGCCGTGATGGTGGTGTCGGTCACCGGTGCGGAGGCGAAACGGCTCAGGATGTCCAGGACGGACTCTCCGGCGTCCAGGCCGAACGCCGCGACGTAGCACAGGGCCACGATCTGGTCGCAGTCGCCGACGGCATGGGTGATGACCGCGCCTCCGTAACCGTGTCCGGCCAGCACGACCGGGGCGTCGATCTGACGCACCACGCTCCTGATGTAGGCGGCGTCCTGCGCCAGTCCGCGCAGCGGGTTCGCCGGGGCGAGCACGGTCAGGCCGGCGGACTGCAAGAGGGTGATGACCCCCGCCCAGGAGGAGGCGTCGGTGAACGCCCCGTGCACGAGCACGACGGTTGGCAGGTGGGCGGCGGGTCCGTTCACGTTCCGATGACCTCCGAATGAGTCCTGGCGTTCCAGCCAAGCGCAGCCGGTTACCGCGGGCATCGCGTGAACGTACCAAGACGTGCCGGCGGATCCGCTCAGTCCTCGGGCAAGGCCATGACCACATGGGCCAGCTGGACCCTCGAGTTGACCGACAGTTTGCGGAAGGCGGAGGTCAGGTGGGTGTTGACCGTGTGCGGGGAGACGACGAGCAGGTCGGCGGCCGACCGGTTGGTGTGGCCGGCGGCGACCAGGCGCGCGATCTTCTTCTCCGAGGCCGTGAGCGCCTCCCAGCCCTGGACCGGGCGCGGTGGGGCCGCCCCGCGGCTGCCGGCCCCGGCACGGTCCAGATCGCTCTGTACGCGTGCCGCCGCGGCGTGGGCACCCGACGTGGCGAACAGGCCGTGGGCGCGGGTCAGGGCGGCCCTGGCCTCGGTTCCCCGGCCTGCCGTCAGCAGTGCCCGGCCGAGGTCGGCTTGGGCCCCGGCCCGGACCAGCGGGCGCGGACTCTCCTCGAGGAGGGCCACCGCGCGTTCCAGCAGGGTGAGGTCGCCCCGCACCAGGCCCGCGGCCTGGGCGGCGATGCCCGTGGCGGTGGGCACGGCCGGGTTGCGAGCGCCGTGCGCCTCGGCCTGTGCGGCCAGATCCTCGGCCAGCGCCCGGTCCGCGCCGCTGAGAGCCATGCGTATCGCGGAGTCGACCCAGGTGCGCAGCAGCCGCCAGCGCATGAAGGGGCCTTCCTGCTGCACCTGCCGGATCATGTCGAGGGCGAGCGCGGTGTTCCCCTCGTCGTCGGCGATGAGCGCCTCCAGGAAGCGCACCGCTGCCGTGTTGCCCGGGTTCGGTTTGGTCGCGCGTCGTTCCCGCGCTGCGGTGAGCTGGTGCCGCGCCGCTTCCCGGTCGCCGCGCAGCAGGGCGATCCAGGAGCGGATCACCCGGGCGTTCACCTGCTGGACGCAGATGTGCACGTCGTTCTCCAGGCGCTCCATGGTGACCAGGTCGGACTCCGCGTCGTCGAGGTCACCCAGCCCCAGGTGCTGCGAGGCCTGTGCCCACAGCAGCATGGTCTGCGGCACCGAGCCGCCGTCGTCCGCCGTCCGCCGCAGCAGCAGCCGGCCGGCTTCGAAGTCGTCCATGTGCTGGTGCGCGACGATCTCCTCGGGAAGGAAGGCGGGCTCGACGGCGCTGAGCGCGGTGAAGCGTTCCAGCGCGACGGCGTTCGCACCAGCGTTCAAAGCGCTCTCCCCCAGACCGAACAGGGCCAGCACGTGTGCCTCCCGGTCACCGGTCGCGATGGCCGCGCGCAGGGCGTTCTCGCCGGCCTCCAGGGCCGCGCCGAGATCCTCGCCCCGGGAGAGGGCCAGCGCACGCAGGGCGGTGAGCCGCGCCTCGACCTCCGGGGCGGCACCGCCGAGCGCGAGGGCTGTCTCGGCGCGGCGGCGCAACTCCTCGGCGACGTCCAGGTTCCAGAGCGTCCCGCCGAGGGCGGCCTGGATCCGGCCGAACGCCTCCAGCGGCGGCCGGGCGGCCAGCAGCCGGTCGCCGGTCTCCAGCGCCTCGCGGTTCCGGCCGGCCCGGGTCAGACAGACGATCGCCTGCACACCGACGTCGTACCACAACGGCCTCCCGGGAGGCACCAGTTCCAGGGCGCGCGTCATCAGGTCGGCCGCGAGGCCCGGCGTGACCGACCGGACGTCGGCGGCGGCCTGCCGCAGCAGGTTCACCGCTTCGTCGTCTCCGGGCCGAGCGCCCCGGAGAATGTGCGACACGGCGTCGATCGGCCGGTGCCCGGCCGCGACCAGGTGTCCCGCGGCCTCCCGGTGCAGAGCCTTGCGGGCCGACGGCGGAATGTCCACGTAGACGGCCTGGCGCAGCAGGTCGTGCCGGAAGACCAGCTGGTCGCCGTCGTCGTCCAGGAGGCCGGCGCGCACCGCCTCCTCCAGCTCCGCGAGCAGGCCGGCGGACGGTCGGCCGTAGAGCGCGGCGGCTTCGAGGAGGCCGAATCTGCGTCCCAGCACCGCTCCCATCTGCAGGAAGCGCAGGGTGCTGGGGGCAAGTGACCTGAGCCTGCCGCGCACGCCCACCACGAGCCCCTCGGGCACGGGCTCCCCCGACGGGCCGGTGGTCCGCAGTCCCGTGAGCATCTCGACCGCCAGGAACGGGTTCCCGCCGGCTCCGTCGAGCAGTTGCCGTACCCGCTCGTCGACGGCCGCGCCCAGGGTGTCGTCGGCCAGCTGGCCGATCGCCGTGCCGGAGAGCGGTCCCAGGGGCACGGTGACCGACAGGAGCCCGCTCTCGGCGGCCTCGACGATCTCCTGCGCCGGGCCGGCGGGATCCTGCCGCCCGGTGAGCACCCACAGAACCGGCGATGTCCGCAGGCGTGCCGGGAGCTGCTTCAGGGCGAACCGGCTCAGTGGGTCGGCCCACTGCACGTCGTCCAGGGCGATCAGCACGGGCATCTCGGCGGCCCTGGCCTCGATCGCCTCCGCCACGCGCTCGACCAGCCAGATCCGCTGGTCGTGATGGCGGGTGAGGTCGGCGAACGCGTCACTGGACAGCAGCGGCCGGTCACCATGGAGGAGGCAGGCGGCCAGCGAGGAGAGCGGGACGATGTGGTGCAGTTCGTCGGCCTTGCCCAGACCGACCGCGAAGCCCGCCGCACCGGCCGTGGTGACGACCTCGCCGAGCAGCGCGGTCTTGCCGATGCCCGGCTCCCCTCGGAGCAGGATCAACGCGCCGCTTCCGGTGCGGACGACCGATGTGAGCACTGCGCGCAGCTGTTCGAGTTCGGCCTCTCGGCCACGCAGACCGCGCCGGGACAGCGACCCGTCCGACCGCTCCACCCACGCCCCTCTGTCCGCACTCGCCGACCGCCTCCGGTCCAGGCAGCCATGCGGAGCGGCGATGTCGCCCTCTGCCGTCGCCCGCCTGTCCGGTTGGGGGCCGGCCGGGGCGCGGATGGCGCTCCGCGTGTCCACTATCGCAAGAACCGCAGCTCAGTGCATACCCCGGGGGTGCGTCCAGGGCCGGGCGGTGGCTCTAGGCGCCCGCTGGCGACGTGTGCGTACGACGCTCGAGTGCCGCGTGGTCCCGCCACTCGACAGGGGACATCCCGTAGGTGCCACGGAACGCCCGGCTGAAGTGGGCGGCGCTGACGAAGCCCCACCGTCGGCCCACCGCGGCGATGGTCCGGCTCGCCGCGTCCCGGCGGGCCAGCTCACGTCGGCACTGCTCCAGCCGGCGGCCCTGGATCCACCGGCGGACGGTGGTGCCCTCGTTCTGGAAGAGGCTGTACAGGTAGCGCAGGGAGATCTGGTTGGCCCGGGCGATGGCCTCCGGGGCCAGGTCGGGGTCCGCCAGGTGACGGTCGATGTACGCCTGGACCCGCATCAGCAGCACGCGGGTGGCGCTCGGTGTGCCCGTGCTGTCACCGCCTCGTCGCTCGTCGGCCAGCACCGTGAGCAGGTCCAGGACATTGCGGGTGATCAGGTCGCCGACGTGCTGCGGATACGCGCCCGCGCTGTCCACGAGGCGGGACAGGAAGGGGGACAGCAGGTGGCCGGGGGGCGTCGTGGAGTCGAGGGGAGAGGCCGTGATCCGGCACAGGTCCGACTCCCTCAGGCTCAGCAGGTGCCGGGGCAGGACGAGAGCCTTCGTCTGGAAGGTGTCGGGGAAGGTCAGCCGCATGGGACGCGCCCGGTCGTAGACGAAGAGCTGCCCGGGCTCGACATACGCGTCGCGCGCGTCCTGCTCGACCCGGGCGAGCCCGCTGCTCAGCAGCATCACGACCACGTGGTCGTCGCCGGTGGACCCCGCGATGAGCCGCGGTGTGCGCACGGTCTGCAAGGCTTCGCTGTCCACCGTGACGCCCCGGGTGCGGCCCGCCGGTGACGCATGGATCGTGCCGGAGAACACCTCCTCGGCGATCTTGACGTCCACGGCTCCGAAGGTGTGGGCCACGGCGTCGCGCCAGTAGGTCCGTCTTCGCTCCCGGGGCACCCCGTCCGTGGTGTAGAAGATGCCCGCGGGCTGCTTCCCCGTCCCCTTCACCGATACGTCCGACATGATCTCCGCCCTTCAGCCGGTGTGCGCTGCGGACACCGTGCCAGCGGGGCACGAGGTGGCGCATCGAGTGAACGCACTAGATCCGGGATACGGGGCGGAGATCCGGGGGACCGCGGGGCCTCAGTCGAAGCGCAGGTCGGAGAGCTGCCGTTCGAGGGCGGTGACCTCGTCGTCGGGCGTCGTCTCCGACGCCGGGCGGGCCGCCATGGCGACGGCCAGTTCACCGGCCGCCCGCTGGATGCGGGCGGGCAGGCCCTCGGTGTGGTCGTCGCCGCCGGACCCCCAGTCCTCGGACGCCGCGTACACCGCGGTGGGGACGACACCGGCTCGCAGGTACGCGAAGAGCGGGCGCAGCGCGTGCTCCAGAACCAGGGAGTGGCGGGCCGTCCCTCCCGTCGCCGCGATCAGGACCGGCGTGCCGGTGAGGGCGTCCGGGTCGATGAGGTCGAAGAAGGACTTGAACAGCCCGCTGTAGGAGGCGGTGAACACGGGCGTCACGGCGATCAGGCCGTCCGCGCCCGTCACCGCGTCGATCGCGGACGCCAGCTGGGGCGGCGGGAAACCGGTCACGAGGTGGTTGGCGACGGCGACGGCCAGTTCGCGCAGCTCGATGACCTCGGTCTGTACGTCGTGGCCCTCGGCGGCCAGGTCGGTGCGGGCCGTCTCGGCGAGCCGGTCGGCGAGCAGGCGGGTGGACGACGGGGTGCTCAGCCCCGCCGAGACGGCGACGAGCTTCACGCGGCAGCCACCTCCCGCGCGGTCCGCAGGGACTCGTGGGTGGGCGCGTCCGGCACGTCGGCCGGGCGGCCGATCGCGAACTCCTTGCGCAGCACCGGTACGACCTCCTCGCCGAGGATGTCGAGCTGCTCCAGCACGGTCTTCAGCGGCAGGCCCGCGTGGTCCATCAGGAACAGCTGCCGCTGGTAGTCGCCGACGGTCTCGCGGAAGGACAGCGTCCGCTCGATGACCTGCTGCGGGGAGCCCACCGTCAGCGGGGTCTGCTCGGTGAAGTCCTCCAGGGACGGCCCGTGGCCGTAGACCGGCGCGTTGTCGAAGTACGGGCGGAACTCCCGTACGGCGTCCTGGGAGTTCTTCCGCATGAACACCTGCCCGCCCAGGCCGACGATGGCCTCCTCGGGCCGGCCGTGACCGTGGTGGGCGTACCTGCGCCGGTACAGCTGGACCATCCGTCGCGTGTGGTCGGCGGGCCAGAAGATGTTGTTGTGGAAGAAGCCGTCGCCGTAGAAGGCGGCCTGTTCGGCGATCTCGGGCGAGCGGATCGAGCCGTGCCACACGAACGGCGGTACGCCGTCCAGCGGGCGGGGCGTGGACGTGAAGCCCTGCAAGGGAGTGCGGAACGTCCCCTCCCAGTCGACGACGTCCTCGCGCCACAGCCGGCGCAGCAGCGCGTAGTTCTCCTTGGCGAGGTTGATGCCCTGCCGGATGTCCTGACCGAACCAGGGGTAGACCGGGCCTGTGTTGCCCCGCCCCATCATCAGGTCCACCCGGCCGTCGGCCAGGTGCTGGAGCATCGCGTAGTCCTCGGCGATCTTCACCGGGTCGTTGGTGGTGATCAGTGTCGTGGCCGTGGAGAGGATCAACTTCTCGGTGCGGGCCGCGATGTAGCCGAGCATCGTGGTCGGCGACGACGGCACGAACGGCGGGTTGTGGTGCTCACCGGTCGCGAAGACGTCCAGGCCGACCTCCTCCGCCTTGAGCGCGATGGCGACCATCGCCTTGATGCGCTCGTGCTCCGAGGGGGTACGGTCGTTGGTCGGGTCGGGGGTGACGTCCCCCACCGAGAAGATTCCGAACTGCATGGGCGCCTCTTCGTTCCGGCGAGCTGTGTGGATGCCGGAAATGTAGGCCCGGCCCGGGCGATGCCCCTTGTCCGTGCGTGCAGCGGTGCTGGTCTCTCGGTGCCCTCCTGTGGCCCGCGGGGTGAGCTGCCGCCTTTTCCGTCCGCGACTGTGCAGCGTGGGGCCACTGGACCGGAGAGGGTCGCCGGGAGGGCGAGCGGAATCCGAGCACTCCTGGAACACGCGTGCCGCACAAGTGCCTCTTCGGACAACCCCCGGTGCACTTGTCGGCAAGGCGACGGAGCAGCCGCGGCCTACGGTCGTCCACAACCGTACGAACAGTCAGATACAGGGGGCGGAGTGAGAATCCCTCTTTCCGATTCCGCGGATGCGTGCTCGATCGTCTTTCCCACGGAAGTCCATATCAGCGTGGCCGGCGAGGCATGGGTACCGCTTCCCGCCGCACTCCGTTACGACGTGACCGACCCGTATGCCGTGCGCCTGTCCATGGGCGCCCCTGTGGCCCCTTCCGTCGACTGGGTCTTCGCCCGGTCGCTCCTCGCGGACGGACTCCACCGGCCCACGGGAATCGGAGACGTGGTGGTCATCCCGCGGCACCGCCGCCGTCCGGAGTCGGTCCGCATCCTCTTCAGGACCCGCGCCGGGGCCGCGCTTCTCGCGGTCCACGCCCTCGTGGTCACGGACTTCCTGCGCCGGTCCGAGGCGCTGGTGCCGCCGGGCACCGAGCACCACCACCTCGATGTGGACCGCGTCATCGCCCGGCTCACGGCCGGCCACGAGTGAGACGCCGCCCGGCGCGATCCGAGTGACGGCCTGCACGCACAGCCGGGGTCAGGCCGCCGCGTGCCGTAGGTGCGCGAACCGGCCGCCGAGTCGCTCGACCGCCGCCTCAGTCGCCGCCTCACCCTCCGGCTCCGGTAGGACGGCTCCTTCTCAGCACACGTCAAGCCGAGACGTGTCGCCGTATAGCCAGAGGTCAGAGCCCCTTCTCCGCAGGCTCAAGGATCGCGACGCACTCCAACATGATGCGTCATCGGAAGCATGTCACCCGGGTGAACTCAGAGAAAACCGCAGGTCAGGTCAGTTCCTCGGCTCCGTCTTGGGGCCACCAGGTGCGAAGAGCGTCAAACGAGCGTCACGGCGGACGCCCAGTGATCCCAACAAGGAGTGCACCAGACGCCGTCCCCGTGGTCAGGTTCAGGCTTCGGCGCTCACACGAGGAGGGCATTGATCCTTATCAGCGTCGATCGTTTGGGATGCCCCATTCAGGCGGCACCTCGCTCAGGAAGCGGATGACGTACTCCCCGCTGACTTCGTTCCGGCCACCGGAAGCACGTACTCACCGGCGAGACGCGCCCAGTGCAGCGGGAGAGGCCGGGCGAGCGGCGGGTAGTCGTCGTGGTAACGCAGCTGGTGCGTGAGCGTCGCCCACTCCGCCGGCCGGTCGGGCGGGTCACCCGCACGTCCCGAGTCCGTCAGCGCCTTCTCCGACAGACAGCCGAGCACGGTGATCTCCAGTTGCCCGGGGTTCCACGCGGTCTTCCCAGGCGCTGTCCGGCCCTGTGGCGTGGGCACCAGCTTCATGAGCCCCTTCGGCAGTTTCGCCACCGTGTGCGGCTTCGAGGCCGTACTCGCGAAGACACGGCCCTCCGTATCCGCCGTCCCCCACACACCCTCGGCGAAGCCGACCCCGTCCTCGGTGTCGTGGGCGTACCACTCCGCCACTTCACCCCGGGCGTTGGCGTCCCGTACGAGCAGCACCCGCAAGTCGTGGCCGTAGAGCGTGTGCCGCTGGGCGGGTTCGGCCCCGAAGCCGAGCATGTCGCGGTCCAGTGCACCGTTGCGCAGGCCAGGCCAGCACTGGCGCAGATTGCCGGCGTCCGCCAGCAGCAGCGTCGGGCGGTCGCGGAGCTGGAAGAGCAGTGCCCGGATCTGCCGCTCGGTCTCCCGCTGCCTGTCCTGCTCCACGCCCGGGCGGGCAGCGGGCCGGGATCCTCCCGGGACTGCCGAGTCATCGAGGAGCTTCCCCGTGCCGGTCCCCTTCCCCCCGCTCGCCGCCGGTTCCCGTGCCTGGGAGAGCAGCAGCAACAGCTTCGGATACGGCACCCATTCGGCTCGTTCTGCGTCCCACCCCTCGATGACGCCCGGTCCGTCCCCGGGGCGCACCCGCACCGCCACCAGCCGGTGGACGGGGCATCGCGTGGGCCCCTTCCTGGTGTGGCGTACGAGCCAGAGCGCCGCGTACTGAAGGTCGCCCGGAATGCCGGCTCCCACCCGATGGGCGGGCGAGCTGATCGCGCCCAGCTGCCGGAAGGCGTCCAGCCAGGTCCACCTGGCCCGGTGTTCCAGAGCGCTGTCGGTGTCGTCGGGCGAGTTCACGAACTGGGTCAGCCGTCCCTGCCGTGCCCAGGCGATGCGCAGCGCATGCTTGGGGTCGGAGTCCGGGACGGCGGCGAAGCGCTCCTTGCCGGCGATCTCCGTGATCACGATTCCGGCCCCGCCGAGGAGCGGATCCGCCCGGTCCGCCACGAGCCCGCAGCGCCCTTCGATGGCCTCGGCCAGCCGGACGGCCCTGAGGCGCCCGCGGGCTCGGGTGGTCGGCAGGGCGTCGGCCAAGGGTCCCGCGGGCCGGGCCCGGACGCGGATGTCGACCCCCTCGCACTGCCACTGCCAGGTCTCCCCGTCGGCCGACGGCACTTGCTGCCCGGCGGGAAGACCAATGAGCTTGGGCAGCTCGGCGAGCAGCGCCGCACGGGTTTCCGGGGACTGCCAGAAGACGTCGATCTCCAGGGGGCGGCCGTTCAGTGCGCGTGTCAGCGCCGCCCGCCGTTGCAGAGCCAGCTGGGCATCGCGGACGCCCGGGACGCGTCCGGCGCCGGTACGGGGCAGCAAGGAGGGTGTGTTGCTCCGGGAGACGCGCGTGAGGTCGGGGACCCGGGTCAGCAGGGGGCGCAGCCCTTCCTCGACCCAGGCGTCCAGATCCGCCCGCTCCCGTGGCATCAGCCCGGGTCCGACCTCGTGCGGGCCGATCGACGGGTGGTAGACGATGCCGGCGGCCACGTCCCCGGAACCGTTGATCCAGCGTTCGGCGTCGGAGAAGAGCGCTTCGGGCCGGGGATAGTTGCGCACGATGTCCAGCTCGGGCACGAGCGGTGCGGGGCTGTGCCGGCGCCAGGCCAGTTCCTTCGATCGCCGGTCGTAACCCAGCGTGTTCACCATCAGCCGGTGGCCCCGGTCCGGCCCTTCCGGCCACGGCAGTGGAGCGTCGAGCAGGACGGTCGTACCGCCGAGCTGGTGGGGGCGTACGTCCAGTCGGGTGGCCCATCGGCGTACCTGGGTGGACACATGGACACGGAACCGCGGGGCGAACGGCACGGTGTGGACGGTGATGGTGAGGCAGGCCGAGTAGTACCAGGTCTGCCGTCGGCGCTCGTATCGCTGAGGCGGCCAGGAGACAAGTCGCGCGCCGTCACCCGAGCTCTCGACGCGGAAGTGGAGTGTGGTGCCGCCCGTGCGGAACGTCCGGGCGGCCAGCCGGAAGGCGATCCACTCGGGCAGCAGGCTGTAGAGCCGCGCGGCGGGTTCGGCGGTTCCGCCCGCCGAGAGCACACTCTCGGCGAGGTCGACCAGTTCCGTCTCCCAGTGGGGCAGACGTACCGTCTCGGCCGGGTCACCGGAGCGGAGCCTCTCCTCGAGATCGGCGCCCTCCGAGTCGTCGTCCTCCCGGTGCATTCCCGCCGCCCACGCTCCTACCACCGGGGCCAGCACGTCCGGCGGGACGGCTTCCCGCGCGTAGAGCCACGGCAGACGGCCATCCGTCCCGGCGTTGCGGCCGGTCGCGATGACGCCTGGCGCCATCGCCTGGAGCAGGGAGTTGAGCCTGCGCACGGGGAGCCGGTGGGGGTGGACGGAGTTCTTGTCCGCCTCGGCATGCATCCCGGTGAGCTCGGCGTGCAGGTCCTCGCCGAGCCGCAGTACTTTCATCTCCTCCCGCCAGGGTCCGTGGAGCGGGTCGGGTTCGTAGGCCGCGACGCGAATGTGGTGGTACACGGAATTACCTCCTGGGACAGGGGTTCGGCGCTTACGGGTGGGCGGGTACGGCGGCGAGCAGGCGGGTGAGCATGCTGCGCAGTGGCGCGTACAGGGCGCTGACGATGAACTGCTCCTCAGCGGTCGTCGTGCCGCCGTTGAAATACGGGTCCAGGACGGCGAGGACGCTGTGCAGCAGACTGGATTCGGGGGTGTCGGGCCGCGCCGGTACGGCGCCGCGGTTGGGGGCGAAGGCGGCATCGACGAAGACCACCCGGGCCGGTACGCCACCGCGTACCAGTCGCCCGATCACCTGCCACAACAGGACCAGCATGTCCCAGGTGACCTGTTCCCGTACATCGTCGTCGAGACGGCTCCACGCCATCGAACGGGCGAGTACCTGGTACCAGTACGAACGGGCGAGGCGGCGGAACTCCTCCGCTCCTTCCTCGACGGTGGGTTTTCCCTGTACCAGGGTGGCGAAGTCACCGCCGGTGACGGCGCGGACGACCCAGTCGTTGGCGGCATGGACGGCCAGGTGGAGGTCCTCTGGGTGCGGATGGGGCCGTGCCAGGAAGTAGACCGTGCCGATGGCCGCCTCGTCGTCCTCGTTGAGGATGTTGTGGCCGCGTTCCAGCGCCAGCAGGGGCGCCACCAGGATGTCCGCCTCGAGGTCCTTCAGGTGCTCGACATCGCCCCGGCGCAGTGATCGGGCGTGGTAGGCGGACGGCGCCTCGTCCTCCGCGGTGATCTCCTCGTCGTCCGACACCAGGCACAGCACCTTGTTGCGCCAGCGGACGTTGAGGTTGTGCAGTGTGTCGGCCACCACACGTGCCTCGGCATAGCTGCCGACCAGCAGAAGGATCTGGTCGCGCCCCGGAGGAAGAGAGAGCAACTCCTGCTGGAGCGGACCACCTTCAGTGACCTCGTACTCGTCTCCGCCCTCACCTAGATAGCACGCGATGCGGCGCAACTTCTCCGGGCGGTCGTCCGGATGGGTTCCCGACATGCGCAGTTTCTCGTCGCCGTCGTCGATGAACTCGAAGCGCATGGAACTCTCGTTGGCGATGCGTTCGGTCACCTCGGCCGGCGGTTCGATGACCACACCGACCGGGACGCAGACGTGGTAGCGGCTGGACGCGCCCGCCCAGCTGCTGCCCGACATGAGCAGCAAGTGGGCACCGGGCCTGCCGTCGACGGAGGTGAGATCGGGGATGGCGCGCAGCAGCTCACGTCCGACGCCGCTGCACCGGAAGAAGGTCAGTTCGCCACTGCGGACTCCGCCCTTGTCCTCACCCGGGACCCGGAACTGGAAGCCGAGCACATTGCCCATCGGGGCCTCGGGCACCATCGGGCCGTAGTCGAGCGGCCGGCGGTACATCGTGTTGAAGCCCAGGCTGAGGGCGGCCTCGACGCGGGGCCACATGGCGTTGATCATGGCGAGCCGTGGTTCCAGGGCACTGAGCAGCAGTGTGAACTCGAAGCGCTCCGCGAGTTGCTTCCGCCATTCCTCGGGAGTCTGGGGCGGAGGCTTGGGCTTCCTGCGGCGTCCGCGCTTCTCCTCCTGTTCCTCCTCCTCGCGCCGCCACTCGTCGTACGCCTCTTGGTACTTCCGCTGCCGGGCAGCCATGTACTTCGGGTCGATGGCGAAGGCCTCGTCCATAACCTCGGTGAGGCGGCGCCGGGTGTTCTCCGGGTTGCCGGTGTGGAGCAGCTCGTTGAGGAGGGCGGTCAGCCGGCTGAAGTCCTCCTCCGTCCTGCGGTGACGGTCACCGAACGGGTTGTCCCGGAACGCGTCGAGCAGTTTCCCGAGAGCCTCGCGGGGGGCGTGATGAGGGTGGTCCCGACCGCTGTCGTCGGGGAGTTCGTAGCGTTCGTCGAGGAGCCCCAGCTGGAGCGTCCAGGCGCTGAAGTAGCCCGTGCGCACCCACTTGCGCAGCTCGTACCCGGTGACGAGCATCGCGTACAGCCGGTCGGTGGCCGCGCCTGCGGTGTTGAGGGCGGCGGCGAAGGTCTCGACGTCCCGTTCGGAGAGCTGGGTGCGTCCGCCGGCCGCGAGTTCCCGGATCTTGTGCCGGCTCAGCTGGTCGATGAGGCCCTTGTCCTCGTCGCTGGCGAGGACGACGGCGGGTGCGAAATTCCGGTCGAGCTGCATCTGGACACGGTCGGCCTCGTCGATGATCACGAGGTCACTACGGCGGCAGGCGAGTTCGAGGAAGCGGATGCGCTCGCCGTTCTGAGGGCGGGGCGGCGAGGCGTCGATCAGCCCGGCCGGGGTGGCCACCCAGATCAGGGCGCCGACCAGCGTGCGAGCTCCGTGGTGACGGGGGCAGGCGGACCAGTACGGGCAGCTCGTCGCCCTCTTCTGCCACTCGGAGTGCCGTCCGCCGCCGGGGTCACGGCGCAGGGCCGACGGGGGTCGGAGCCGGGAGCAGGGTGCCTCGCCGTAGGCGAGTGGTTCGGTCGTCGATGTGGCGCCCTGCCGTCTGACGCTGAGCAGGCAGGACGTGCCGAGGTAGGCGAAGGCGGGGTCGTCGTGGGGGGGCCGGGGGGGGGGGCCCCCCCCCCCCCCCCCGGGGGGGGGCCCCGGGGGGGGGCCGCCGCCGCCCGCGGCGCCCCCCCCCCGGGGGGGGGGGCCCGGGGGGTATTTGGTGGGGCGTTTAAAAAA
>NZ_JBHXVE010000002.1:160881-170261 GCF_042672505.1 Streptomyces sp. NPDC127190 | reverse complement strand
GCGGGCGGGCGCGCGGACCCGGGCCCGCCCGCGCGCCCCGCGCCCCCTCGGGTCGTCGCGGGCGGGGGCGGGCGGGGGGGGCGCCCCCCCCCGCCCCCCCCCGACCCGCCAGCCGGCGGTGCAGCCGCTGGGCGTGCCGCTCTCGGCCGGAGGAGCCGAGCACGGGTGCGGCGGCGCCGTCGGTATAGAGGTCGTAGAGCCGGACGAGCTTCAGCACCTCCGCGACATCGGTGACGACGACGGTGGTGCGCTTACCCAGCTTGGCGAGATGGACGGCGATGATGTCGCGCAGTGTGCTCTTGCCGGCGCCGACGATGCCGAGCAGGTGCTGGATGCCGTCGACCGTGAAGGTGAAGTCCTCGTCCTTCCTCGTCTTGTGGAAGGTTCCGTTCTCCTTGGTGGACAGGTCGAACGACCGTAACCGCTCCAGCCACCGTGGCGCCCGTCCCTCGCCGAAGCGGGTGTGCTGTGCGTCCATTTCCGCCGCCGTGCGCTCCAGCCCCTCCCTGGTGAAGACAAGGGGCTCGCCGCCGCCGGCCGGTTCCAGGTCCATGTCGTGGGCGACGAGGGGGGTGCGGGGGACCGGCGGCAGGTCGACGACGGCCATGGTGCGACTGACCGGGAAGGCGTGCGGGCCCTGACCCGCGACCGGCAGCCGCTTGCCCGCCAGCGGCGGTGCGGCACGCAGCAGTTGTTCGTAGACGGAGAAGCGGTCGCCGGCGACGGAGAGGTCGCGGCGGGCAGCAGGTGTCTCGGCGTCCGGTACGTCGTAGGCGCGCACCCTGGGGTCGAACCTCTGGTAGGTGTCCAGCGCATCGAGCCAGGTACGGCTCCGGCGCAGCGTCCACAACGAGTACCTGGCGATACGCAGGGTCTTCGCCGCGTCGGATGGCAGCGGTGCCCGGTGCGCCTCGGCGAACCCGTACCCGCTGAACAGCACCCAGGCGCTGCCTGCGGGGCTGCCCGGCATCATCTTCTGCTGGAGGTACAGGCCGAGTTCGACCTGGCAGAGGGCTTCCAGCGTGGGCTGGGGCACGGAGGACCCCAGAAATGCTTTGAGCGCGTTGAACACGTCGGTCAAGGGCGGGGTGAGGCTACGCATCGTCCTTCTCCTCTCGCCGGGCCTGTCCCAGGTCGGGCACGAGGTCCACGGGGGTGGTAAGCACCAGCCGGTCCCGCAGGAGCGCGGGAAGGGCGTCGGTGAAGACCTGCCGGTAGCCGTCCCGTCCGGCGAGCGCGTCGGGGACCACGACGAGGGTGCGGTCCGCGAGGGGTGTGTTGTCGGTGAGATGGGCTGCGAGGAGCGCCGGCTGAAGGCGGTCGTACACCTGGATGTCCACGGTGCGGGGGCCGGTGTCCCAGAGCCGGTAGGCGGGCAGAAGAGCGGGCAGGGTCTCGTACGCGGCTTCGGCGCGCTCCAGTGCCTCCCGGGCGGCTTCGTCGGTGCGGTCCGGCAGTACGAGGTACCACCGCAGCGAGCGCTGCAGGATCCACGCCTGGTCCGGCTCACGGATGAGCCGCGGAGGGGCGTCGCGCGGGCAGTCCTCCCCCTCGCACCAGACTTCTGCGCCGGTGCCGGCCGGTCCGGGTACGGGCACGGCACTGTCCCGGGGCAGCGCGGGGAGCCTGCACGAGGGGCAGTACAGGAAGTCTCCGTCGACGAGCAGGAACTCGGGCAACGGACCGTAGAGATTCTTGACCCGGCTCCAGACCGCCCTGTTCCAACCCGGCGCGAAGCGGTCCTGCTGGTGGACGACCGGGTGACGCGCCAGGAACGCCCGGCACTGCCGGTAGCGCTCTTCCGTTCCACTCCGCGCGTGCAGGTCCCCGAGGAGCGCGCGGGCGTGTGCCGCCACGCCTCCATCCGGTCCGTGCGAGGCCACCTCGAGACACGACCGGGTCGGCATCCGGCCGACCCGGTGCACCAGCGTGGTGCCCGGCGAGACCAGGGAGGAGGGGACCGCGAAGAGTGAGTCGTCGGACGGCCTGGTCCGGCACCACTCCCACAGCTCCGGAAGACTCCTCGGCGGCGACTCCCCCGCTTCGAGGCAGCGCATCACCGTGTGGTCCAGCGCACGCTGGGCGAGGCCGGGATAGGGCAGGGTGAAGGAGCGGAGCCCTTGGACCTCGGAGAGAGCCGCCACCATGCGGGCGAGTTCGCCGAAGAGGTCGCTGCCCACGCCCTCGGGCGCCTCGCCGGCGTCCGGCCGATCGGCCCGGCCGGCCGACCCCGCCCTCATGCCGCGGCCTCGCTGACGGACGACACCGTGCACCAGCGGGCCACT
The DNA here is from genome assembly GCF_042672505.1 of Streptomyces sp. NPDC127190. Taxonomy (NCBI): domain Bacteria; kingdom Bacillati; phylum Actinomycetota; class Actinomycetes; order Kitasatosporales; family Streptomycetaceae; genus Streptomyces; species Streptomyces sp. NPDC127190. The sequence goes on along the minus strand of NZ_JBHXVE010000002.1, from coordinate 167,976 downwards.
TCGCACCGCTCGCAGGAGCGTCCGGGCCGGGCCGCGTACCGGTCGTCACTGTGCCAGTCGGCCACCATCGCCCGCAGTACCTTCTCGGCGGTGACCCGATTGGCCGGGGCGAAGGGATCGATGATCTCCAGGTCGGCGCCGCCGGGGCGCAGCACCTCTAGCTCGACCCGGGCGCGAAACGGTTCACCGCCCAGGTCACCGCGGGCGATCAGCACGACGGCCAGGGCCAACTGCGGATATCGCTCCAGCAGAGGGCGGTCGGACCGCCGGTCGGTGACGGAGGTCTTAGTCTCGCGCCACACCCATGACCCGGCATCCCGGTAGAGCAGGTCGGGCGCGGCCAGGACCACCACGTCGGCGGTGGTGTCGTGTCGCACCACCCGGGGCTCGGTCCGCACATCCGTGCCGTCCCCGACGTACCGCAGCGGGCAGACCGCGGCGTGCCGCCGCAACAGCAGGGCGCCGAGTGCGCGTTCGTCTGAGGGCAGGTCGAATCCTTGCGGGACCCACTCCTCGGGAACCTCGACCGTGCAGGGCCGAGGCGATCCGTGGGCGTGCCGTTCGGCGAGGTAGGCATGCAAGGCCCGGCCGCGCTCGGCCGTCACCTCGCGTTCGACGGAGTCCGCCGTGGGCAGGTGCAGCCGGCGCATGTGGTCACGCGCCGGGCAGGTTCGGTAGGCCCGCCCGTTGGTGACCGACCATGTGCGGCGGGGCCGGTCGTGCGCCTCGATGCCCAGCAGTCCGGGCGCTGTGCGCAGGGCCGGGCACACCGACAGGTAGGGGCATCCGCCACAGGCGGACCCCGGGCGGTATTCCCGTCCGTCCAGTACGCCGGCCAAGGCGGCGGGGCCGTGTTCGCGGTACCGGGCGCGCGCCTCTTCCCGGCTTCCCGCGAAGAGTTCCCGCGTACGGCCGTCGAAGAGTGCGAACTCCACGATCCGTACGTGCTCCGGCGGCGGTCCGGGTGCGCCCTCGGCCAGCACCAGGGCGACGGCCGCGGTGAAGCCGTCGGGCGGCAAGTCCCGCAGGCGGTGCACGGGCAGACGAAGCTCGCGGTAGGCACCGTCCGGGGAAGCCAGGCAGCGGCCCCACACTGTGAGGCGGTACTCCTGGGCGTCGCGCGGGTCGGGGCCGGGCGGCCGGTAGCGGTACGTCCACGGCTCGGGCACCTCGTGCAGGGGACGTTCCGGGTCGAGAGGGAAGGCCGACTCGTACATCTGCACGCCGTGCTCCGACCAGGTCCGCAGACCGTCGTGCAGGGGCCCGGTACGTGTCCGAGGCGGGCTGCCGGCAGGCCCCGAACGGATGTCGCAGGCAGCCATGAAGGGGCCCAGAGCGAAGTGCTCCAGCCTCTCACGGCGGCGCGGTACGGGGTCGGTGGTGTGGTAGCCGCGGGTCTTGAGTGCGTCAGCGGCGGGGCATCGGAACTCTCCGCCCTTGAACATTCCGGCGGATACCGTGATGACTTCGGAGGTGCGGGTCACCCCGTCGGGGGGCAGCCATGGCTGTGACATTTCGTGCTCCATTTCCGTACGGAGGAAAGGTGGATGGCCGTGAGGGAGATCGAGGAGATCGGCGATGTGGAGAAGCGCTACGAAGTGCTGGACATGGTCGGCGACGGCGGCCAAGGCGACCTTTTCCTCGGGCGTGACCGCAACAGCGGGCAGAAGGTGGCGTTGAAGCTTCAGAAGGCCCGGGACCTCGGACCCGAGAGCGATTTCCACTGGGCCGGCGATGAACTCCTCAAAGAGGGATCACGCATGATGATGCTGACAGGAATCCAGGCGATTCCCGAAGTCATCGCCACGGGGACACACCGGCGACGCCGGTGCCTGGTCATGGAATTTGTCGAAGGGCACCAACTGCAGAAGGTCCTGTCGGCGGCCCTGCCCGTTAAGGATCCTAGGACCGTTGCCGCCGTCATCGGCCAACTGTGCGAAATTCTGGCAGAAGTCCACGACCGGAATCTGGTGCACTGCGATCTCAAGCCCGAGAACGTCATCGTGCAGCCGGACGGCCGTCTCCGGCTCATTGACATGGGCCACGCGGTCGTGGCGGATCAGGAGACGGGATACGCACGCGGCACGCGCGGCTGGGCCTCCCCCGAGCAGTCCGACGCGTGCCCGTCAGGTCTGACGCGGCAAGCGGACATCTTCGCACTCGGCTGCATCCTGCTGGAGATGACCGTGATGCGCCTGCCCTACGGCGGACAGGACGAGCGGGCGGAAGAGGGCACCCCGGTGCTGCCGGCCGACCGGCTCGCCAAATTACCCCCCGAGTTCGCCTCCCTGGCGCTGTGGATGGTCCGGTGGAAGGCGGCGGAGCGCCCCGCGGATGTCCGTGAAGTGTTCGATCGGCTCCGCTGCTACCTACCCCAGCTCGGCTCGCAACGGCCATCGAAGCCCCTGCGCCCGGACCCGACCGAGTACTACCGCACGCATCCGCCCCGGCTTTGACGGTGAGCCGACGGCCGCCGACCGGGCGGGTCACCTCAGCCCTTCCAGCCGCTCCCGGACCTCCCGCACCCCCTCACCGCCCATCAGCTCACGCAACACGATGACTCTCTCCAGCTCCCGCACCGCCGCGTCGGTGTCGCCGGCGGACACCAGGACATCAGCGAAGAGCATCCGTACCTTGTCCTCGTTGGGCCAGTTCTCCTGTTCGCGGTAGACGTCTGAGGCCTGCCGGTACAGGGTGATGGCCTCGTCCCGTTCGGAACGGGCCAGGTGCACCTTGGCCAGAGTGAACAGCACATCGGCCAGGCCGCTGCGCTCCGTCGTGCGCTCCACCACGCCCAGAGCGTCGGCGCACCGACGGAGCGCCCGCTCGTGCTCGCCCCGGTCGAGGTGGATCGCGCCGAGGACGTTCAGAACAGCCGCTTCCCCGACCCGGTCGGACACCTCCCGACACAACTCCAGTGCACGGCGGAGCACTTCCTCCGCTCCCGTCAGGTCGTCCTGCTTGCGCAGGGTGAGCCCGAGCCGGTGCAGCGTACGGGCCAGACTCAGCCGGCCTTCCGTGCTGCGGTCCTCCTCGCTGAGCCGGACGGCCCTGCGCAGGGCGCCCACCGCCAAGTCGTACTCAGCGAGCCGCCAGTAGGTCCCTGCCAGCGACCGGTGGACCATGGCGCGATCGACCGGACCCGCGACGGCTTCCGCCGCCTCGGCGGCGTACCGGAGGTTCTGCCGCGCATCATCGAGCAGGCTGCGGCGCCACTGGTAGGTGACCAGGGCCATCGGAAGCAGCCATACATACCGGTCGATACACCGATTGATCGCCAAGTGAATGCCTCGCTGGACGGTGGCGTACTCCTTGTCCAGGAACGCCATCGCCTCCGCAGGGTCCGCGGGGTCGGTGACCCTGACCGCTCCGGGCTCGCCGGTGCGCAGAGTGTGTTCGCGGTCGAGCACCCGGTCGCAGGCCCGGACGTTGTGCAGCTGGTGTTCCAGCACCTGTCGTACGGTCGCCTGCTCGATCTCCGCGTTCTCTCCGTCCGGCACCGGCCGCACGTGCCGAAGGGCGAAGGCCCGCACGAGGTCGTGCAGCCCGAAGCGGTCGCCGTGATGTTCCACCAGGTTCGCCGCCACGAGGTCCACCAGGGCCAGGTCGGTACGCGTCCCTTCGTCCACTGCCCGTCCCAGATCCATCACCGCCTCCCAGGAAGCGCTGGGCCCGGGGTGGACGGCGAGCTGCCACAGCAGCAGCCGGGCTTCCTCATTCAGCACGCGCACGGAGCAGTTGAGGGCGGCGCGGACCGACAGTTCGTGCTCGGGCAGGTCCAGGGTGTCCAGCTTCGCCCGCTCCAGCTCCTTCTCCATCTCCCGCACCAGGGCGGGGAGGGTGTGCAGCGGACGCGCACCGACCTCCAAGAGCCGGGCCACCACCACCAGGGCCAACGGCAGTCGACCGCAGAGGTGGACCAGCTTGCTGAAGGGCACGGCGTGCTTGGCCCGGTCCTCGGCCGACACTTTCTCCTGGAGTACCTCCAGGGCGTCCGCCTCGTGCAGCGGCTCCATCTTGCGGAACAGCACCTTTCTCTCGGACTGCAGCCGCAAGAGGTCGTTACGACTGGTGACGATCACGGCGCAGGTACCGTCTCCGGGAAGCAGCGGCAGCACCTGCTGGGCGCTGCGCGCGTCGTCGAGGACGATGAGCACCGACCGGTGGGCCAGCGCCGACCGCAGCGCGTTGCTCTTGCTCTCCGTTCCGGTCACCGTGGTGTAGGGCGGCAGCGCGGCCAGAAAGCTGTCCAGGATCTCGTCCGGTTCGGCGGGCCGCACGTCTCCGTCGGCGAATCCGTTCAGTTCGCCGCGCAGCACCCCGTCGGGAAACCGCTCCCGCAGCCGACCGGCGAGGTTCTCGGCCACCGTGGTCTTCCCGACGCCCGCCATGCCGCTGATCAGGACCAGCGCCAGATTGCCGGCGTCCTGCTCCTCGCACACGGCCTCGAAGAGGTCACCGATCAGCTCGTCCTGCCCGATCGGCTTGCGCCTGCCGCCGGGCAACTGGTCGGGAACGGGGGGCAGGAGCGCCCCGCCCGGCCGGCGGCCCTCTCCCCGGACCTGGTCGATGGCGCTCTGTACATCGACGTCCGCTTTTCCGTTGCGCTTCTCCCACTTCTTGATGAGCCGCTCACGCCGGGACTCCGGCAGGTCTGCGTGGGCGAGCAGATAGAACCGGAAGATCTTGGGCAATTCCGGCGCACGCTCGAACCATTTCTCCGTCTCTTCGCGCAGCCATTTGACCTCCATGGACTTGTAGGCGGCGTCCAGCCGCGCGTACACGGCGGCCATCAACTCGGCCCGCAGCTCCTCCCGACGTAAGTGGAAGCCGGTCTCGGACAGTCCGTGCAGCGGTTCGTCCTCGCCGTTCCACTCCTCCAAGGCCGCGCCGAGCAGCTCGAACTGCGCTTTGCAGGTCAGTCCCTCAGCCTGCTTCACCTTTTCGCGAAAACGGAGCAGGTCGACGTCTCCCACCGGCACGCGGAGCGTGCAGTAACCCGACTTGCCGCTATGGGGCACGGACTCCTGGCCCAGCCGCTTCCGCAGGTCGGAGACGACGCGGTCAACCCGATCGCCGACGTCCTCGACGCCCTCCCAGAGGACTTCGGCTATGTCCTTCCTCTTACATCGGCAGCCTGGCGCGGTCACCAGGAGCGCGAACAGGGCCGCCACCTTCGACCCTTCGACCACCCTCCTGCCGCCGCCCCCTTCGGCTCGCACCGGGCCCAGCACGTACCCCTCCATCGCCCTCTCCCTCACCGCGCCGCAGTCAGTGATCCGGCCCCTCGCCGGCGCTCCTTGATCTGTGCGCCGCGCTGTGCCGCTTCACACGCGCTTGCTTCTTCACGCCCCCGGGGACTCAGTTATCCCTCAGTTTTCGCTCTGCGGCCCCGCTTCACCCGCGGGCACGATGGCACCAGTCGCTCGCAGAAGCACGAAAGGGCGGCTTAGTCATCCATCGACTCATCAGAGAGGAACCGCGAACCCGATGAACAGCCGTCAGCGGAACCGCCGGGCAGCCCGTCTACGCCAGTCCCCCGACTGGCCGCCGAGCCGCCGCCGGCGGGCGGCCGTCCGGACCGAGGACACCACCCCTGCAACCCCGCCCACCGAGGCGCCGGACACCTCGTCCTCCGAGACCGCCTGAGCGCAACAGTTCGTGGGTGCCCGTTCTGTACGGGCACCCACCAGCCTCGCGAACTTCGTCACCGGCGAGTTCGCGGCCTGGCTGCCCCGCTTGTCACACGCTCGTGGTCAAAGGCGGCGTTACCTGGTCGAGAAGACCACTACCGCATGCTCACGCATCAAAGTGAGGCTGGTGGGACTCGTCTCCGCTTGACGCGGATATGAGGCGATACGTCTCCACCACAGGACACACCTCGTCCAGCATCTCGGTACCTCCAGCACCTCCGGACTCAGGTTTCCGCAGTCCGAGAGAGGACATTTCCTGATGTATCCACTGCGCAGCAGTGCGTTCGCCTCGGTGAGGCGGCACTTCGACGATCCCCGGACCAGTGACGCGGTCTACGTGCTCGTCCCCCCGCACACCGACGAGGCTGATCCGGTCTGGCTGACCGCCGCCGAGACGCACGAGGCCTTGTACGGCCCCGGCTCCGACCCTCAGTTCGCCAACGCGGTCTGGAAGGAGGTCATCCGCAGGGCACAGAGCGACCTGACTCCAGACAGCACGGGGAAACTCCTGGCGATCTGGCTGGCCCTGCCCCGGTTGACCGGGACGGTCCACCGGGTCTGCACGCGCCTGCGGGCCGACCGGTCGGACGTGGAGGCCGAGATGGTCCTGGCTCTCCTGGAGAAGCTGGCGGATCGGGACGGCGCGAGCTGTCTCACCGACTCCTCTCTGCTGCACGCGGCGCGCGCCAGGGCGTGGCATCTCGCCCGGGAAGGGCTGCGGGAACTTCCCTCCACCCAGATCGAACGCATCACCGAGGAGCACGCTCTCACTGCGTCCGGCGAGGAGGCGGACGCTCCGGCGGCGGAGAGCCTGGACGTACGGGTCGACCGTCCGGACGGCCCGGACGGGCTGTGCGCGCCGCTGCGTTTCCGGGTGCGCCCGGAGCATCTGCGCCGACAGGGAATCTTCATCGACACCGACGACGGGTCGCAGGACCGTTCGGCGGGTCACAGCCCCGGGAAGAAGCGACGGCCCAGGCGCCGCGCGGACACCCGGCCGGTCCGCCCTGCGGGGAGGCGAGGGTGAAGGACCCGGCAGAGGGCCGCCTCAGTTTCACGGAGATGTTCGACCTGCCCGTCGCAGTGGACCTGCGCACGGCGGCCCGAGCACTCGGAATCGGCTCGACGACCGCGTACCGGCTGATCCGCGAGCACGAGTTCCCCTGCCCTGTCCTCCGCATCGGACGTAGGTACAGGATTCCGACGAACGAGCTGATGCGCGCCCTGGGGATCGAGGACCGGCCGCTGTACAGCGTGGACCCGGAATAGGACACGGACGGCGTCGGCTTCTGACGGTAACCAACGTGCGGCTCCGTGGGCACCGCCCCCGAGCCCCACCGCCCGGGCTCCAACGACGCGGCGATAGGCGCCGACGCGCCCCGCACCGTTCGCCACGGCTGCG
>NZ_JBHXVE010000002.1:136681-160874 GCF_042672505.1 Streptomyces sp. NPDC127190 | reverse complement strand
GTACCCCCCCCCCCCCCCCCCCACCCACACCCCCCCCCCCAACACACCCACGGCCCTGCCTCCTACGACGGGCCGTTCGCCGCCGACGTGCGCCGCACGGTTCTCCACGGCTGCTCGGCAATCGGAGGGCGAAGGGATGCCCTCCTTCTTCGCCGAGCGGTTCGGCGGCCGACAGTCCTGGCGCGTCGGCCAATTCGTGAACGCGCCGGCGATCACCGACCCGAGCTACGGCGAGCACGCCCGTCAACCCCGAACCTGCCGGTGAGCCGTCGACGCACACTTCGGCGCCCGCGTCACGATCGCCGCGGCCGGCCGGGGCGCGGATCTGAACGGCCCGGCGGCCCAGCCCTACGCACCGCTCGCCACGACCGCCTTCGAGGGGATGACCCCGAAGGTCCTCGTCGTCATGGGCACGAAGGACTGGCACCCACCCAATCTTCTCCGACCGGCAGGACTGGGGAAGCGACGCCTACACGGCGTCTCCTGCGCCAAAGACCAGGTTGGACAATTTCGACGACGCGGAGCAAGGGCTGGGCCGCATCCCGGCCTTCGACGCTGCCGAGGCCACCGACGAACACCCCAACCGCGTCACCGCCGCACGAGCCTTCGTCCGGGCGCACGCGCCCAAGTTGTGCCCGCAGGAACCGGACTGGTACCGGGCCACCGCGGTCCGCGCATCAGCTCCCACTGCTCCCGGTCCCGCTTCGTGAAGCCGTCGGGCGTGACGTCGTGCCCTGGCGCCTTCAGTTCCAGGGAGCCGGTGATGCGCTCCCAGGGTGCCGCCCAAAGGGGAAGGCGCGTGGGACGCCATTCTCGCGCCGAGCGGACCCACTGCCCCATCTCGCGAAGGCATACGGATCCGTCCTTCGTGGCCCGGTCGGGCCGCGGTCTCGGTTCCGAGGTGCGTGCGACGAGGTAGCAGCACGCGCCGCCGCTGGCGAGGTGCAGTCGCCCCCCAAACCGGAGTCCTTGCCCCGCGCCAACGGCCCCGGTCTGCGGCCCAGGGCCGGAGAGGTCCGAGGTTGAGGCTTCCGATATTCGAGCGTCATCCGAGCGTCAAAAATTCTGCATTGCGCATCGCCACGTCGCCGCGAGACCCACGCCAGCCCTCGAACCTGCAGCTCAGAGCGTTCTGGACAAGCAAACCTCAGTCGACGCAGTCCGCGAGCGAAAACAGGTAGAGCTGGCCACCTGAAATGCAAAACGGCAGGTCAGAGGCCCTTCTCGGCAGGCTCAAGAATCGCCACGCACTCCACATGATGCGTCATCGGGAACAGATCGAACGCCCGCAGCATCCGCACCCGGTATCCGCCCTCGCGGAAGTAGGCCAGGTCGCGGGCGAGCGCAGCGGGGTCGCAGGCGACGTAGGCGATGCGGCGGGCGCCCAGGGAGGAGAGGTGGGCGACCGTGCTGCGGCCCGCTCCGGCGCGGGGCGGGTCCAGGACGATCAGGTCGACCTCCGTGATGCCCGTGCGCGGCAGGACCGACTCGACCTTGCCCTGCTCGATGCGGACCCGCGGGAAGTCGGCCAGGTTGTGCCGCGCGTCCTCCACCGCCCGCTTGCCGGACTCGATCCCGAGGACCGCGCCCTTCTCGCCGAGGCGGTCGGCGAGCGCGCCCGCGAAGAGGCCGACGCCGCAGTAGAGGTCGAGGGCGGTCTCGCCCTTGCGGGGCAGCAGCCCCTGCATGACCGCGGTCACCAGGGTGTCCGCGGCCTTCGGGTGGACCTGCCAGAAGCCGCCGGCGCCGACCCGGTGGGTACGGCCGTCCGCGCGCTCACGGACGAACGGGCGGCCGTGCACCCGGTGCACCCCGCCGGACTTCTCGTCCACCCGCAGCACCGAGACCGGCTTGTCCAGCTCGACCAGCGGGAGCCGGGCGCCGGGGCGCGGGGTGAGGATCACCTGGCGGTCCTGGGAACCGCTGGCGGCGATCGCCTCGACCGACTCCATGCCGGCCCAGTCCCGCTTCTCGATGCCCAGCTCGCTGACGCCCTCCGCGGCGATCATGCAGTGGTCGATGCGCTCGACCTCGTGCGAGCGGTGCCGGCGCAGGCCCGCGTGGCCCTCGGCGTCGACGGCGTACTGGACCCGGGTGCGCCACTGCGGCACCTGTCCGGCCGGCAGCTTGTCGCCCTCGGCCGGCATCACCGTGCCGTCCCAGCCCGCCTCCTCGGGGGTGAGGCCGGCGAGCCGGCGCAGCTGCTCGGCGATCACCTCGCCCTTCAGCCGGCGCTGGGCGCCCGGCTTGGCGTGCTGCCAGTCGCAGCCGCCGCAGCGGCCGGGACCGGCGAAGGGGCAGGGCGCCTCGACCCGGTCCTTGGACGCCTCCAGGATCCGCACGGCGTCCGCGCGCAGGAAACGGGCGCCCTGCTCGCCCTCGGTCACCCGGGCCACCACCCGCTCACCGGGCAGCGCGTGCCGGACGAACAGCACCTGGCCCTCGGACGTACGGGCGATGCAGTGGCCGCCGTGGGCGACGGGGCCGACCTCGACCTCGTACTCCTCGCCCACCAGAGACTTCGTCGGTTCTGCCTGCATGGCGGGGTGACTCCAGATCAAAGAAACGGGAAAGCGGACGCGGAAACGGGGACGGCCGCACACCGGTGGGCCGGACAACAGCCCACCAGTCTACGGCCTCCCCGCACCGTCACTCGCTCTTCGTCGCCGGCTCCTTCGGATGCTCCGTCGCCGGGCCGCGGCGGACCGCACCCGGGGCGCTCCACTCCTGCCGCTTGCGGGCGCGCATCTTGGCCGCCTCGGAGGAGGCCAGCTGGTAGGGCACGGAGGTGACCATCACGCCGGGGGTGAACAGCAGCCGGCCCTTCAGCCGCAGGGCGCTCTGGTTGTGCAGCAGATGCTCGTACCAGTGGCCGACCACGTACTCGGGGATGATCACCGACACCGCGTCGCGCGGGGACTCCGCGCGCAGGCTCTTGACGTACTCGATCACCGGGCGGGTGACCTCGCGGTACGGCGAGTCCAGGACCTTCAGCGGTACGTCGATGCCGCGCCGCTCCCACTCCTCGCGCAGCGCCTTGGTCTCGCCCGGGTCGACGCCGACGGTCAGCGCCTCCAGGGTGTCCGAGCGCATCAGCTTGGCGTAGGCCAGGGCACGCAGGGTGGGCCGGTGGATCTTGGAGATCAGGACCACCGAGTGGACCCGGGAGGGCCGCACGCTGTCGTCGCTCGGGCCCTCGGGGGCGGCGATCTCCTCGGCGACGCGGTCGTAGTGCTTCCGGATCGCGGTCATGGTCGCGTAGAAGATGCACATGCCGAGCAGGGCCACCCACGCGCCGTGCGTGAACTTGGTGACCAGGACGACGACGAGCACCAGGCCGGTGAAGAAGGCGCCGAACGCGTTGATCGCCCGGGAGCGCACCATGTGGCGGCGCGCCGCAGGGTCCTGCTCGGTCGCCAGGTGCCGGTTCCAGTGCCGGACCATGCCGGTCTGGCTGAGCGTGAAGGACACGAACACGCCGACGATGTACAGCTGGATCAGACGCGTGGAGTCGGCGCCGTAGATGACCGTCAGCAGCGCCGCGGCGCCGGCCAGCAGCACGATGCCGTTGGAGAAGGCGAGGCGGTCGCCGCGGGTGTGCAGCTGGCGCGGCAGGTAGCGGTCCTGGGCGAGGATCGAGCCGAGCAGCGGGAAGCCGTTGTACGCCGTGTTCGCGGCCAGGAACAGCACCAGGGCGGTGGCGGCCGCGAGGACGATGAACAGGAAGCTGCCCTTGCCGAAGACGGCCTCGGCGACCTGGGAGATCACCGGGTTCTGGACATAGCCCGAGCCGATCGGGTGACCGTTGTGGATCAGGTCGGTGGCCGGGTTCTCGGCCATCCGGACATTGGTCGACATGGCCAGGGCGATGATGCCGCAGAACATGGTGACGGCCAGCAGGCCCATCATGGCGAGCGTGGTCGCCGCGTTCTTCGACTTGGGCTTGCGGAAGGCCGGGACGCCGTTGGAGATCGCCTCGACACCGGTGAGCGCGGCACAGCCGGAGGAGAACGCGCGCAGCAGCAGGAAGACGAGGGCGAAGCCCGCCAGGCCCTGGTGCTCGGCCCTGATGTGGTAGTCGGCGGTGGGGGCGCGCATGGTGTCGCCGAGGACCAGCCCCCGGACGGCACCCCACGCGATCATGACGAAGACCCCGCCGACGAACACATACGTCGGGATGGCGAAGAGCTTGCCGGACTCCTTCACACCGCGCAGGTTCATCAGTGTGAGCAGCAGGATCACGACGACGGCGCACAGCACCTTGTGCTGGACGACGAAGGGGATCGCGGAGCCGAGGTTCTCGATGCCGGAGGCGATGGAGACGGCGACGGTCAGCACGTAGTCCACGAGCAGGGCGCTGGCGACGGTCAGACCGGCCTTGGGGCCCAGGTTGGTGGTGGCGACCTCGTAGTCACCGCCGCCGCTCGGGTAGGCGTGGACGTTCTGCCGGTAGGAGGCGACCACGGTGAACATCAGCACCACGACCGCGACGGCGATCCAGGGGCTGAAGTGGTACGCCGACACGCCCGCGATGGACAGGACCAGGAGGACCTCCCCCGGTGCGTAGGCCACGGAGGACAGCGGGTCGGAGGCGAAGACGGGGAGTGCGATGCGCTTCGGCAGGAGGGTTTCTCCCAGCCGGTCACTGCGCAGTGCGCGCCCGATCAGGATCCGTTTGGGCACGTCGGTCAGTTTGGACACGAGAGAGGATCGTAAGCCTTCGAACTGGCACCCGCCCACCCGGTGGGGGGAATCTGCCTCACGAGTGAATTCGAGGGTGCGCGGACCTGCGGATTCCGTGGTGATCGTGCCCGTCGTGCCTAGATGTCAAACCCGCACATCTTCGCACCTCGGAGGTGCCATGCCCGCGCCCGCAGAGCTGATCGGGGCCACTCTCGGCCTCGTCGGCCTCGGAATCCTCACCCTGTGCAGCGTGCGCAGCATCACGCGCCGCCGCCCTCCTCCAGCACCTGGACCGCGATAGGGGGTGCCCCTCCGGGACGGTGCGTGTGTAGCTTGGGCCGCGGTCTGAGAACCTGTTAAGGCCAAGTCAATAATCCTTCGAGAATCTCTTGACACCGGAAGGACGGTCGTGCACATCGTCATCATGGGCTGCGGGAGAGTGGGTTCCGCTCTCGCCCAGACCCTGGAGCAACAGGGCCATACGGTCGCCGTGATCGACCAGGACCCGACCGCCTTCCGCCGTCTGGGCCCGGGCTTCGGGGGCCGCCGTGTCACGGGTGTCGGCTTCGACCAGGACACCCTTCGCGAGGCGGGCATCGAGGAGGCCGACGCCTTCGCGGCCGTCTCCAGCGGTGACAACTCCAACATCATCTCCGCGCGCGTGGCCCGCGAGATGTTCGGTGTGGAGAACGTGGCCGCCCGCATCTACGACCCGCGGCGCGCCGAGGTCTACCAGCGGCTGGGCATCCCCACGGTGGCCACGGTCCGCTGGACCGCCGACCAGATGCTGCGCCGGCTGCTGCCCTCCGGGGCCGAGCCGCTGTGGCGCGACCCCACCGGCGGGGTGCAGCTCGCCGAGGTGCACGCCTCCGCGAAGTGGGTGGGCCACAAGATCAGCAAGTTGCAGGAGGAGACGGGCGTCCGCGTGGCGTTCCTGACCCGCCTCGGCGAAGCGGTCCTGCCGACCTCGCAGACGGTGTTGCAGGAGGGTGACCTCGTGCATGTGATGATGCGGTCGGACGACGTCGAGAAGGTCGAGGCGGCGTTCGCCCAGGGCCCGGAAGAGGAGAGCGGTCACTGATGAGGGTCGCCATTGCCGGAGCCGGTGCCGTCGGCCGCTCGATCGCGGGCGAGCTGCTGGAGAACGGCCACGAGGTCCTGCTGATCGACAAGGCCCCGACCGCCATCTCGGTGGAGCGGGTGCCGCAGGCGGAGTGGCTGCTGGCCGACGCCTGTGAGATCACCTCCCTGGACGAGGCGGCGCTCCAGCGCTGCAACGTCGTCATCGCCGCGACCGGCGACGACAAGGTCAACCTGGTCGTCTCGCTGCTCGCCAAGACCGAGTACGGCGTTCCGCGCGTCGTGGCCCGCGTGAACAACCCCAAGAACGAGTGGCTGTTCAACGAGTCCTGGGGCGTGGACGTCGCCGTCTCCACCCCGCGCCTGATGTCCGCCCTGGTCGAGGAAGCGGTCTCGGTCGGTGACCTGGTCCGTCTGCTCCGCTTCAGCCACGGCGACGCCAACCTGGTCGAGCTGACCCTGCCCGAGGAGTCGGCGCTGGCCGGCACACAGGTCGGCGCCGTCGAGTGGCCGGAGGACACCTCCCTGGTCACCATCATCCGCGGCACCCGGGTGCTCACCCCGTCCAAGGACGACTCCCTGGAACCGGGCGACGAACTGCTCTTCGTGGCCGCCCAGGCCCGCGAGGAGCAGCTGGAGCAGCTGCTGTCGGTACGGCGCGAGGAAGGCTGACACAGACACCGCCCGCTGTCCGTCTCCCGACCCGGTCGGTCCGGAGACGGACGGTCGGGGCTGGGTGACGGGGGCACGGGGACTACGGGGCGGGGCTGGAAGCCGAGAACCGACCACGGGAACCGATCCGGGACGTCCACGGAGCCGGGGTCCCCGGATGGCATCGCCGGCAGGCGGTCAGCCCTGGTGGCGGGCCTGTTCCGCGGCCTTCTCCTCCGCCTCCAGCTCCGCGAACACGTCGATCGGCGCAGGCGCCTTCGCCAGGAAGACCCAGGTCAGCCAGACGGCCAGCAGGAACGGCGGGATCTTCAGGGCGACCAGGACCCAGCCCAGCTTGGTGGTGTCGGACCACCAGTACAGCGGGAAGAGGATCGCGCACTTGGCGAGCAGGATCAGACCCCAGGCCCAGCTGGCCTTCGCATAGGCCTTCTTGCGGCCCGGGTTCCGGGTCCGCCAGGAGAGGTTCTCCTTGAAGACCGGGCCCAGGATGAGCCCGATCAGGGGCACCCCGGCGAGGGTCGTGACGATGTACGCGACCGCCAGCCCCAGCGTGTAGAGCATGCCGGGCAGATAGAAGTCCTTGGCGTTGCCGGTGAACATCGCGAACACCACGCCGAAGACCACGCCGAACACCCCGCTGAAGGCGTGCTTGACGGTGTCCTTCATCACCAGCCGGACCACGACCAGCACCAGGGACACCGCGAGCGCGGCGATCGCCGAGATGTGCAGGTCCTTGTTGACCGTGTAGATGGCGACGAAGAGCAGCCCCGGGACGACGGTCTCGACCATGCCCCGGACACCGCCGAACGCCTCGAAGAGCGCCGCTTCGGTGACCGCGCGGGCGTCGTCCGGCGGGGTCTGGTCGGTGTCCTGGGTCGGCTTGTCGAGGGACGTCACCGGCTACTCCCGTCCGAGGGGTCGCAGTTCGTACTTCGGGTTGAACAGCACCCGGCGGCCCCGGCTCATGGAGATCCGGCCCGATGCGATCAGCCGGCGCCCCGGTTCGATACCCACGATGGAGCGCCTGCCGAGCCACACCACGTCCAGCGCCGCGGAGCCGTCGAACAGCTCGGCCTCCAGGGCCGGGACTCCGGCGCGGGGACGCAGGGTGACCGTGCGCAAGGTACCAGTTACGATGACGATCTGCCGGTCCTGGCAGTCGCCGATCTTCGTACAGCCCGCCGTCTCGGCGTCCTCACGCAGCTCCTCGGACTCCAGGTCCTCCTGTGACGAGGAAAGCCGGTCGAGCATGCGCCGGATCCGGCCGGCCGGCTTGGCGGAACGAGGAACAGCACCCATACCTGAAGCGTACCGGGGCCCGCCGACACCGCCGTAGCCGAGCTCACTTCACCGCCGGGCTCATCTCTCGAACCGGTATCCCATCCCCGGCTCGGTGATGAAGTGCTTCGGGTGCGAGGGGTCCGCCTCCAGCTTGCGGCGCAGCTGGGCCATGTACACGCGCAGGTAGTTGGTCTCCGTCCCGTACGACGGCCCCCACACCTCCTGGAGCAGCTGCTTCTGGCCGACCAGGCGGCCGGTGTTGCGGACCAGCACCTCCAGCAGATGCCACTCGGTCGGGGTGAGCCGGACGTCCTTGCCGGCCCGGTTGACCTTCTTGGCGGCGAGGTCGACGGTGAACCCCTCGGTCTCCACGGTCGTCAGCTCGTCCTCGCCCGCCCCGACCGGCTCGGCCCGGCGCACCGCGGCCCGCAGCCGGGCCAGCAGCTCGTCCATGCCGAAGGGCTTGGTGACGTAGTCGTCGGCGCCCGCGTCCAGCGCCTCGACCTTCTCGTCGGAGGAGTGCCGGGCGGACAGCACGAGGATCGGTACCCGGGTCCAGCCGCGCAGCCCCCGGATCACCTCGACCCCGTCCATGTCGGGCAGGCCGAGGTCGAGCACGATCACGTCGGGGTGGCGGGAGGCGGCCAGTTCGAGGGCGGTACGGCCGTCGGGCGCGGCGTCGACCTCGTACTTGCGCGCCTTGAGGTTGATCACGAGGGCGCGCACGATCTGCGGCTCGTCGTCGACCACGAGCACCCGGGTCGTCATAGGGTCTGCCTTTCTGGTTCTGCGGTGTCCTCCGCTGCGTGGAGGGGGTCCGGGCCCGCTCCTGCGGCGCGCAGGCTGAGCACCATGGTGAGCCCGCCGCCCGGCGTGTCCTCGGCCTCGAGGGTGCCGCCCATGGCCTCGGCGAAGCCCCGGGCGACCGCGAGACCGAGCCCGACGCCGGCGCCGCGCGGGGCGTCGCCGTACCGCTGGAAGGGCGCGAAGATGCGGTCCTTGGCCTCGTCGGGGACGCCGGGCCCGCGGTCCACCACGCGCACCTCGACCCGGTCGGCCATGGCGCTCGCCGAGACCAGTACGGGCCGTCCGGGCGGGCTGTACTTGACGGCGTTCTCGACCAGGTTGGCCACCGACCGCTCCAGCAGTCCGGGGTCGGCCTCGATCATCGGCAGGGTCTCGGGCACGTCCAGTTCGACGCTGTCGTCGGGCACCCCGCCGAGCGCCATCGGCACGACCTCGTCGACGTCGGTCTCGCGGATCAGCGGGTTGACCGTCCCGGTCTGGAGCCGGGACATGTCCAGCAGGTTGCCGACGAGGTGGTCGAGCCGGTCGGCGCCCTCCTCGATGCCCTCCAGCAGCTCGGCCCGGTCCTCCTCGGACCACTCCACGTCGGCCGAGCGCAGACTCGACACGGCCGCCTTGATCCCGGCCAGGGGCGTGCGCAGGTCGTGGCTGACGGCGGCCAGCAGGGCGGTGCGGATGCGGTTGCCCTCGGCGAGGGCGCGGGCCTGGTCGGCCTCCTCCTTCAGCCGCCTGCGGTCCAGCGTGACGGCGGCCTGCGCGGCGAAGGCGGCGAGCACCCGGCGGTCCTCCGCGGGCAGCACCCGGCCGGTGAGCGCGAGGGCCAGGTGGTCACCGACGGGCACGTCGACGTCGGCCTGCTCGGGCCGGTCCAGCTGCGGCCCGAAGCCGGCCCGCGCGGCGCAGGTCCAGGGCTCCAGGTCGCCCGCGCGTTCCAGCAGGGCCGCCGACTCCATGCCGAAGGTCTCCCGGACCCGCTCCAGCAGCTCCTCCAGGCTGGTCTCGCCGCGCAGCACGTTGCCGGCGAGGAAGGAGAGGATCTCCGACTCGGCGCGCAGCCGGGCGGCCTGGTGGGTGCGCCGGGCCGCCAGGTCCACCACCGAGGCCACCGAGACGGCGACGCCGAAGAAGATCGCGATGGCGACGATGTTCTTGGGGTCGGCGATGGTCCACCGGTGCAGGGGCGGGGTGTAGAAGTAGTTCAGCAGCAGGGACCCGAAGGCCACCGAGGCCAGGGCGGGCAGCAGGCCGCCGATCAGGGCGGCGGCGACCGTCACGGCCAGGAACAGCAGCATGTCGTTGGCGAGGCCGAGGTCGGTCGCGCTCAGCAGCAGCGCGAGCACCGCCGGGCCGGCCAGCGCCGTCAGCCAGCCCGCGATGATCCGGGCCCGCCCGAGCCGGGCGCCCCGGGAGACGGGCAGTCCGCGGCCCTTGGCGACCTCTTCGTGGGTGACGATGTGCACGTCGAGGTCGGGCCCGGAGTCCCGGGCGACCGTGGTACCCACGCCCGGCCCGAAGACGTACTGCCAGCTCTTGCGGCGCGAGGAGCCGAGCACTATCTGGGTGGCGTTGACGCCCCGTGCGAAGTCCAGCAGCGCGGCCGGGATGTCGTCGCCGACCACCTGGTGGAACGTACCGCCCAGGTCCTCCACCAGGGTCCGCTGGACGGCCAGCTCCTTCGGGGAGGCCGAGGTCAGCCCGTCGCTGCGCGAGATGTACACCGCCAGCACCTCGCCGCCGGCGCCCTTCTCGGCCAGCCGCGCGGCACGCCGGATGAGCGTACGGCCCTCCGGCCCGCCGGTGAGCCCCACGACGATCCGCTCCCGCGACCCCCAGATCGTGGAGACCCGGTGCTCGCTGCGGTACTGGTTCAGGTACTCGTCGACCCGGTCGGCCACCCACAGCAGCGCCAGCTCGCGCAGCGCGGTGAGATTGCCCGGCCGGAAGTAGTTGGACAGCGCCGCGTCGACCTTGTCCGGCTGGTAGATGTTGCCGTGCGCCATCCGGCGGCGCAGCGCCTGCGGGGACATGTCGACCAGCTCGATCTGGTCGGCCCGGCGCACGACCTCGTCCGGCACCGTCTCCTGCTGCCGCACCCCGGTGATGGACTCCACCACATCACCGAGTGACTCCAGGTGCTGGATGTTGACCGTCGAGACCACATCGATCCCGGCCGCCAGCAGCTCCTCGACGTCCTGCCAGCGCTTGGCGTTCCGGGAGCCGGGGACGTTGGTGTGGGCCAGCTCGTCCACGAGCGCGACCGCGGGGGCCCGGCGCAGTACGGCGTCGACGTCCATCTCGGTGAAGACGCCGCCCCGGTACTCGATCTCCCTGCGCGGCACCTGCTCCAGGCCGTGCAGCAGCGCCTCGGTCCGCGCCCGGCCGTGGTGCTCGACGAAGGCGACGACGCAGTCGGTCCCCCGCTCCACCCTCCGATGCGCCTCGGACACCATGGCGTACGTCTTGCCCACGCCCGGTGCGGCACCGAGATAGATCCGAAGCTTGCCGCGCGCCATGCTCTTATTGTCTTCCCGTCACTCTTGCCCACGCAGCGTCGACCTTACGGCCAACGATGCGGACACAAGGGACGAGCGCCTGCCCAAGGGCACACTTTGACGCAACCCTGACGGCCGCGGGCCCCGCGGCTGGGGGCCGTGTCGCACGAACGGGCCGCGCCCGAGGAGGGGCACGGCCCGTGAACCCGTCCGCTAACGGACTTCCGTGATCTCGGGGCCCCGCTGCAACTGCCCCATGCCGCCCGAGAAGCGCGAGGACTCCTCCTGCTGGACCCCCTCGGGGACCATCTGCGCGTCGTTCGGCAGCTTGAGGACGATCGGGTCGCGAGGCGCCATCGGCCCCTCGCCACGGACCACGACGGTGTCCCGGAAGATCTGCTCCAGCAGCCCGGCGGCCTGCGGCTGCACGGCTCCCTGCCCGGAGATCACACCGCGCAGGAACCACCGCGGACCGTCCACGCCGACGAACCGCACGACCTGGAAGCCACCCGTGCCGTCCGGCAGCTGCACCGGCACCTGTGCCCGCAGCTCCCAGCCCAGCGGGCCCTCGACCTCGTCGACGATGCCACCCTGCTGGGTGATGCCGGACGCGATCTCCTCGCGGACCTCGCCCCAGATGCCCTCCCGCTTGGGCGCGGCGAAGGCCTGGAGCTGGATCGCGCTGTCCCTCAGGACGACGGTCGCGGCGACGATCGCGTCACCGGCGACCTCGACCCGCAGCTCCATGCCGTCGACGCCGGGTACGAACAGACCGCCGAGGTCCACGCGGCCCTCGGCCGGGTCGCGCACCTCCTCGCTGTCCCAGGGGCCGTCGGGCCGGGGCCCGGGTTCCAGCCGGACGCGCTCGCGCTCGGCCTCCTCTTCGTCCGCCTCGGTGTCGACGTTGTCGACGACCTGCTCGGCCTCGCCGGCCGCGTCCTCGGCGGCACCCTTCTTCTTGCGACGTCCGAACACGTCACTGTCCTTCCCGGTCGGATACGACCGAAGCGTATCGATTCCCACCCGTCGGGCCGCCCATGGCGGCCTGACCGTTTGTGCCGCTCTCGCCGCCCACCGCGGCGTGGCCGCCGGTGGACCCGAAGCCCCCCTCGGCCCGCGCCGAGCCGGGAAGCTCCGCGACCTCCTGGAAGCGGACCCTCTCGACCTGCTGGACGACCAGTTGGGCAATCCGGTCGAAGCGCTCGAACCGCACGGACTCGCGCGGGTCGAGATTCACCACGATCACCTTGATCTCCCCACGGTACCCGGCATCAACCGTCCCCGGGGCATTCACGAGGGCGACACCGCAGCGGGCTGCCAGGCCGGAACGGGGGTGCACGAAGGCCGCGTACCCCTCGGGGAGCGCGATCGACACACCGGTGGGCAGCACGGCCCGCTCGCCGGGCGCCAGCTCGCACGCCTCGGTGGTGCGCAGATCCGCTCCGGCGTCCCCCGGGTGCTCATAGGCCGGAAGCGGTACGTCCGGATCGACGCGCCGGATCAGCACGTCCAGGGGGTCACGGCTCACGGGTTCACCTCGAAGGCTCGGGCGCGCCGGATCTGGTCCGGGTCGTTCATGGCGGCCTGGATCTCCTCCGTGCGGCCGTGGTCGATGAAGTGGTCGACCTTGACCTCGATGAAGAGGGCGTCGGCGCGGACGGCGACCGGTCCGTCGGGGCCGCCGAGCCGGCCGGTCGCGGTGGAGTAGATCTTCCGCCCGGCGACGGCGGTGATCTCGGCCTCCAGGTGGAGCGTGGTGCCGACGGGCACGGGCCGGACGAAGTCCGTCTCCAGCCGTCCCGTCACGGCGATGGTGCGCAGCAGCCAGTTCAGCGAGCCGAGGGTCTCGTCGAGGGCGGTGGCCAGCACCCCGCCGTGCGCGAGGCCGGGGGCGCCCTGGTGGGCGGGCTGGACGGTGAACTCGGCGGTCAGCGAGACACCCTCGCCGGCCCGCGCCTCGAGGTGCAGGCCGTGCGACTGTCCGGGGCCGCATCCGAAACAGTGTTCGTAGTGGGCACCGAGGAGTTCGCCGGGCGCGGGCGCGTCGGGGTGCCGCACCGGTGTCACGGCGTCGGCGGGAGGCTGAAGGCTTGCGGAACTACCACTCACAGCCGCAGACCTTACCCGCGCATCGGCCCGGTCCGGATGCCGTGCCAAGCTTGGCTTCATGCAGCTCTCCGCCACCCCTTACGAAGAACGCCTCACCGCCCCCCGCTCGTGGTGGCTGATCAGCTTTCTCGTGGGTGTCTCGTTCGCCCTGATCCTGCTCCCCTTCGGCACTCTGCCGATGCTCGGCGGTCTGGTCGGCGGTACGGCCGTGGCGGCGGTGGTCGCCAGCTCGTACGGCTCGATGCGGATCCGGGTGGTGGGTGACGCGCTGATCGCGGGCGAGGCGAAGATCCCGGTGTCGGCGCTGGGCGAGTCCCACGTCATGGACGCGGAGGAGGCCCGGGCCTGGCGCACGTACAAGGCCGACACCCGCGCCTTCCTGCTGCTGCGCGCCTACATCCCGACGGCCCTGCGCGTGGAGGTCACGGACCCGCAGGACCCGACGCCGTACCTGTACCTGTCGACGCGTGAGCCGGAGCGGCTGGCGGCGGCGATCGAGAGCGCGAAGAAGGCGCAGGTCTAGCGCCCGTCCAGCGCCCGCCGGAGCCTCGGGAGCCTTCAGAGCTCGCCGGGCAGGTCGCGCAGCTCGAGCGGGTTCTCGGGCTTCTCCAGCGCCGGCAGCTCCCCCAGCCGGTCCCACGGCACCTGGTGTCTGCGCAGGTCGGCGCGGATGCGCGCGGCGAGTCTTCGGGTGTCCCGGCGGTTCATGACCGCGCCGACCGCGGCTCCCACCAGGAACGGCGCCAGGTTGGGCAGATCGCGCAGGGCGCGCTTCATGATCTGCTGGCGCAGTTCGCGTTTCATCCGGCCGCCGAGGGCGGCGTCGTAGGTCGAGGGCTTCAGCACCTCGATGCCGCGCTCCCCCGACCAGGAGGACAGATACGCGGCGCTGCGGGCCTTGAGGTTTCCGGGCGGACGCAGGCCGTAGACCTCGTGCAGTTCGGCGATGAGCTTCAGCTCGATCGCCGCGACCCCGGTGATCTCGGCGGCCAGCTCGGTCGGCATGGCCGGCGGTACCGGCAGCATCGCCGCCGCTCCGATGCCCGCGCCGATCGTGGAGGTCCCGGCCGCCGCGCCCGCCACCAGCTTGTCGGCCAGCTCTTCGGGCCCGAGGCCCGGGAACTGCCGGCGCAGGGTCGCGAGGTCGCGTACGGGCACACGCGGGGCGATGTCGATGATCCGGTCGGCGACATGAGCGATCCCCACGAGGGCGCGCCTGCGGCCCCTGAGGGCCCCTTCCCGGGCCATCGTCAGGGCTTTGCCACGCAGGACCGCCACCCGTCGCTGGGCGGCGGGCGCGGTCTGCTGTTCCGGCTCCGGCGGCTGGTCCCGGTCGGCCGCCGGTCCGAGCGAGGCTCCCGTACCGAATGAGCCCCGCTCGTCGTCACGCGTACCGTGCGGGCCGTGCACCCGCCGTTGGTCCGCTCCCCGCCGGGGGAAGCGGCGCTTCCGATGAGGGGTCGAGCCAGTCATGGCCGACCCGTCCTCAGTCGCAGTCGCGGCAGATCGGCTGGCCGTTCTTCTCGCGGGCGAGCTGGCTGCGGTGGTGTACCAGGAAGCAGCTCATGCAGGTGAACTCGTCCTGCTGCTTCGGCAGCACACGGACTGCCAGTTCCTCGTTCGAAAGATCGGCGCCGGGCAGCTCGAGGCCTTCGGCGGCCTCGAACTCGTCGACGTCCACCGACGAGGTGGACTTGTCGTTCCTCCGGGCCTTCAGCTCTTCAAGGCTGTCCGAGTCGACGTCGTCGTCGGTCTTGCGTGGAGTGTCGTAATCGGTTGCCATATCGCTCTCCCCCTCTGGGTGTCTGCGGTGTCTCCAGCGCACGTAACGCGTGAGAGGCCGGACTTGTGCCCGACCTGAGGCGGAGATTTTGCCTCACATCAAGGGCTGTTACTCAATCGACACCCAACCCGACCCCTCAAGAGTGATCGGCTTGGATGGCGCTGTGGACCGTACACGGTTCGAATGCCGCACCTCAAAGGCGCCTCACCGTGTACTTCCCGTGATCAAGAGCCCTGAAAACCAGGACTTTCCCGGCTTTCCGGCTTGTGTCATGATCACGGACAGTACATGGCTGGAAATCCGCCTATGTGATCGATCACACAAAGTGAAGCCCATTCGGCCCCCGGAAAATTCCGCGTGAAGCGAACATCCTTCGCGTGTGTCGGTCGTAGATCACAACGGCAGGGTGACGCGCATCACCAGACCGCCGCCCTCCCGTGGCTGCGCCACGATGTGGCCGCCGTGCGCGCGGGCCACCGAGCGGACGATGGACAGGCCGAGACCGACGCCCTTGTCGCTGCCCGTGCGCTCCGTACGCAGCCGTCTGAAGGGCTCGAAGAGGTTGTCGATCTCGTACGCCGGCACCACCGGGCCGGTGTTCGACACCGTCAGCACCGCCTGCCCGTGCCGCACCTCGGTACTCACCTCGACCCATCCGTCCTCCGGCACGTTGTACCGCACGGCGTTCTGCACCAGGTTCAGGGCGATCCGCTCCAGCAGGACGCCGTTGCCCTGGACCACGGCGGCCTTGCGCTCGCCGCGCACGCTGACGCCCTTGGCCTCGGCCTCGGCGTGCACCTGGTCGATGGCCTGCGAGGCGACCTCGGCCAGGTCGACCGGCCCCCGCTCGACGATCTGGTTGTCGCTGCGGGCGAGCAGCAGCAACCCCTCGACCAGCTGTTCGCTGCGCTCATTGGTGGCCAGCAGCGTCTTGCCGAGCTGCTGGAGCTCCACCGGCGCGTTCGGGTCCGAGAGGTGCACCTCCAGCAGCGTGCGGTTGATCGCCAGCGGGGTGCGCAGCTCGTGCGAGGCGTTGCCGACGAAGCGCTGCTGGGCCGTGAAGGCCCGCTGGAGGCGCTCCAGCATGTCGTCGAAGGTGTCCGCCAGCTCCTTCAGCTCGTCGTCCGGGCCGTCCAGCTCGATCCGGCGGGACAGGTCGGAGCCGGCCACCTGGCGGGCGGTGCGGGTGATCCGGCCGAGCGGGGACAGCACCCGGCCGGCCATCGCGTAGCCGAACGCGAAGGCGATCACCGCGAGGCCCAGCAGGGCCAGCAGCGAGCGGCTGAGCAGGTTGTCCAGGGCGGCCTGGCGCTGTTGGTCCACGCAGTGGGCGATCGCGTCGTTGAAGTCCGACAGCGGGAGGCTGGTGGTGTTGATCGCGGGGCAGCTGTCGCTGGAGACCTTCAGCTCCTGGAAGCTGACGATCTTGAAAAGTGGCTGGTTGCCGGTGCTGATCGCCTGCGCGGCCAGCAGATAGATGATCGACAGCAGCAGGATGCCGGCGATCAGGAACATGCCGCCGTACAGCAGCGTGAGCCGTATGCGGATGGTGGGGCGCAGCCAGGGGAAGGGCGGCTGCGGGCGCCTGGGGTCCCAGGTGGGCTTCGGGGGCGCCTGCGGCGGCGCGGGTGTCGTGGCCACGGCGGATCAGATCCGGTAGCCGGAGCCGGGGACGGTGACGATGACGGGCGGCTCGCCCAGCTTGCGGCGCAGGGTCATGACCGTGACGCGCACCACGTTGGTGAACGGGTCGGTGTTCTCGTCCCAGGCCTTCTCCAGCAGCTGCTCGGCCGACACCACGGCGCCCTCGCTGCGCATCAGCACCTCCAGGACCGCGAACTCCTTGGGCGCCAGCTGGACCTCCTTGCCGTCGCGGAAGACCTCGCGGCGGTTGGGGTCGAGCTTGATGCCGGCGCGCTCCAGGACCGGCGGCAGGGGCACGCTGGTCCGGCGGCCGAGGGCGCGCACGCGCGCGATCAGCTCGCTGAACGCGAACGGCTTGGGCAGGTAGTCGTCGGCGCCGATCTCCAGGCCCTCGACGCGGTCGCTGACGTCTCCGGAGGCGGTGAGCATGAGCACGCGCGTGGGCATGCCCAGTTCGACGATCTTGCGGCAGACGTCGTCGCCGTGCACCAGCGGGAGGTCGCGGTCGAGGACGACCACGTCGTAGTCGTTGACGCCGATGCGCTCCAGGGCGGCCGCACCGTCGTACACGACGTCGACGGCCATGGCCTCCCGGCGCAGTCCGGTGGCCACCGCATCGGCGAGCAGCTGCTCGTCCTCGACGACGAGTACGCGCACGTCGCTTTCCTTCCTGATGTCCACCCGCGTAGCGCGCCGTGGGCGGGTGCGGGCAGGGGTGTTCGTGGGATGTGACCTCCATCCTGCCCTTTTCGGCCGTAAGTCGGCTGTAAGGCGGTGGGTGGGCCGCAGGATCGGCGTTCCGGGGCGGGAATCCCGGACTTTCTCCGCCGGTTGAGGTTTCCGGGGAGTGAAGCGGGGGGAGGACGGCTTTACACCCCGCGATCACGCTCTGCATGTGCCGTAACACCATGCGGTACCTTGATCCGCTTCGCAGCGTGGGCGCGGGTGTCCGGCACCGTCGCCGCCCAGCAGGGCAGCGCTGGGCACCCTCGTCAGACGTGATCGCCGCTTCCCATACGGCACACCCCCGTGCCACCGACCCACGACCCAGGACGAGGGGGCGCAGCATGGACGCTTTCACCGCAGGACTTCTGCAGCGCATAAAGGCGACCGAGTCCGACCTGTCGCGGGCTCGTGACGAGGGCGACGACTTCCTCGCCGAGGTGGAGCAGGCCGAGCTCGACGACCTGCGCCGCCTCGCCGCCGAACACGGTGTGGAGGTCGGCGCGTCACGCGTCTGATCGGCCCGGCAGCGCATGAGGGGCCCCCGGCGAATCCAGCGCCGGGGGCCCTTCGCATGCTCGGACGCGCTCGGCCGGGCCCTTCGCATGCCCGGCCGGGCCCGGTCGGGCCCTTGGCGTACTCAGTCGTGCCAGGCGCCGAAGTCCTCCAGCAGCCGCTGGAGGGGCTCGAAGACACCCGGCGACCCGGCGACGGTCAGCTCGCGCGAAAGCCGCTCTCCGGGCCGTCCACCGGTCTGCGCGCCCGCCTCCCGCGCGATCAGGTCCCCCGCCGCGTAGTCCCACGCGTTGAGGCCCCGCTCGTAGTACGCGTCCAGCCGGCCGCAGGCCACGTCGCACAGGTCGATCGCCGCCGAGCCGCCGCGCCGGATGTCCCGCACCAGCGGGATCAGCCGGGCGGCCACCTCGGCCTGGTGGGCGCGGACCTCGGTGACGTAGCCGAAGCCGGTGGAGACCAGCGCCTGGTCCAGCGGGGGCGCGGGACGGCAGGCGAGGGTCCGCTCGCCCTCCCAGGCGCCCGTGGCCCACGCACCGCCGCCGCGCACCGCCTGGTACGTCTCACCGCGCATCGGGGCCGCCACGACCCCGGCGACGGTCTCGCCGTCCACCTCGGCGGCGACGGACACCGCCCAGGTCGGCAGGCCGTAGAGGTAGTTCACGGTGCCGTCGAGCGGGTCGATCACCCAGCGGACGCCGCTCGTGCCCGGGGCGGAGGCGCCCTCCTCGCCGAGGAAGCCGTCGTCGGGGCGGCGGCCGGAGATCAGATCGGTGATCAGCTTCTCCGCCGCGATGTCCATCTCGGTGACGACATCGATCGGGCTGGACTTGGTCCTGGCGACCTCCAGGCCGGCCGGGCGGCCGTCGCGCAGCAGCTCGCCGGCGCGGCGGGCGGCCTCCTGGGCCAGTTCCAGCAGTTCCCGGTGCAGGGCGTCGGTCACGGGTCTCCTCACGCGTAGGGGCTGTCGGCACCGGCGGCGGCCGGGCGCGGGGCGCGGGCCGGGCAGCAGCCGACCGGGCACAGGTCGTGGCTCGCGCCCAGCGCGCCCAGGGCGCAGGGGGTGACGTGCTGGCCGCGCTCCACGGCGGCGCGCTCCGCGATCAGTTCGCGGACGGCGGCGGCGAACCGGGGGTCGGCGCCCACGGTGGCCGAGCGGCGCACCGGCAGGCCCAGTTCCTCGGCCTTGGCCGTGGCCTCGGTGTCGAGGTCGTAGAGGACCTCCATGTGGTCGGAGACGAAGCCGATGGGGGCCATGACGACGGCTGGGACGCCCGCGGCGTGCCGCTCCTCGAGGTGGTCGCAGATGTCGGGCTCCAGCCACGGGATGTGCGGGGCGCCGGAGCGGGACTGGTAGACGAGCCTCCAGGGGTGGTCGACGCCGGTGCGCTCGCGGACGGCGTCGGCGATCAGCTGGGCCACCTCCAGGTGCTGCTCGACGTAGGCGCCGCCCTCGCCGTGCGCCTCGACCGGGCCGGAGGTGTCGGCCGCGGAGGTCGGGATGGAGTGGGTGGTGAAGGCGAT
This sequence comes from Streptomyces sp. NPDC127190, assembly GCF_042672505.1. Classification (NCBI taxonomy): domain Bacteria; kingdom Bacillati; phylum Actinomycetota; class Actinomycetes; order Kitasatosporales; family Streptomycetaceae; genus Streptomyces; species Streptomyces sp. NPDC127190. The sequence continues at coordinate 141,563 of NZ_JBHXVE010000002.1, read as the reverse complement.
GTGGGCGCCGTCGCGGACGTCCGCGGGGAGGTCCTCCAGGGAGCGCAGCACACCGTCGATCATGGGCTCGACGAAGCCGGGGTGGTTGAAGTAGTGCCGCAGCTTGTCGATCTTCGGCAGCTCCAGCCCCTCGGCCTCGAGGGCGGCCAGCGCGTCCGCGAGGTTCTCGCGGTACTGCCGGCAGCCCGAGTAGGAGGCGTAGGCGCTGGTGGCGAGCACCAGGATGCGGCGGCGGCCGTCGGCGACCATCTCGCGCAGGGTGTCCGTCAGGTACGGCGCCCAGTTGCGGTTGCCCCAGTAGACGGGAAGGTCCAGGCCGTGCTCGGCGAAGTCCTTGCGCAGGGCGTCCAGCAGGGCGCGGTTCTGGGCGTTGATCGGGCTGACTCCGCCGAACAGGAAGTAGTGCTGCCCGACTTCCTTCAGGCGTTCCTTCGGGATGCCACGCCCGCGCGTGACGTTCTCCAGGAAGGGGACGACGTCGTCCGGGCCTTCGGGGCCGCCGAAGGAGAGCAGGAGCAGGGCGTCGTAGGGCGTGACATCGAGCGCGTCTGGCATGTGTCGATCCTGCCACCCGGTGCCGACAGCCGGGAAACAGCCGGATGAAGAGTCGGACTACAGCGGGTTTATGACGCTTTTTCCCCTCGCTTTCGAGGGTGCACTTAGGTTTACCTAACTCGTAAGCTGTATCCGCCGCATTCGCGCCTTACCGAGCCGCTTCGGAGACCACGTGCCCAGCCCTTACCGCGCCCTGTTCGCCGCCCCCGGCACCAAGGCCTTCTCCGCCGCCGGGTTCCTCGGCCGGATGCCGCTGTCGATGACCGGCATCGGCGTGGTCACGATGGTCTCCCAGCTCACCGGCCGGTACGGCCTCACGGGCGCGCTGTCGGCCACCATCGCGCTGTCCGCCGCGGCGATCGGCCCGCAGATCTCCCGGCTGGTCGACCGGCACGGTCAGCGCCGGGTGCTGCGCCCGGCGACCCTGGTGGCCCTCGCGGCGGCGGCCGGGCTGCTGCTCGCCGCCCATCTGAGGTGGCCGGACTGGGTGCTGTTCGTCTGCGCGGCGGGGATCGGCTCGGTGCCGAGCCTGGGCGCGATGATCCGGGCCCGCTGGGCGGCGCTGTACCGGGGCACGCCCCAACTGCACACCGCGTACTCGCTGGAGTCGGTCGTCGACGAGGTCTGCTTCATCTTCGGCCCGATCATCTCCATCGGGCTGTCCACGGCCTGGTTCCCGGAGGCCGGCCCGCTGCTGGCCGCCTGCTTCCTGGCCGTCGGCGTCTTCTGGCTGACCGCCCAGCGCGCCACCGAGCCCGAGCCGCACCCGCGCGAGCACCACGGCGGCGGTACGGCCCTGCGCTCGGCCGGGCTCCAGGTGCTGGTGGCGACCTTCGTGGCGACCGGCGCGATCTTCGGGTCCGTGGACGTCGTCACCGTCGCCTTCGCCGACGACCGCGGCCACAAGGGCGCCGCGAGCGTGGTGCTCGCGCTGTACGCGGCCGGCTCCTGTGCGGCCGGGGTGGTCTTCGGGCTGCTGCGGTTCGCCGGGGCACCGGAACGCCGCTGGCTGCTGGGCGTGGCGGCGATGGCCGTGAGTATGATCCCCCTCCTACTGGTCGGAAACCTGCCGCTTCTGGCCGTGGCGCTGTTCGTTGCGGGGCTGTCCATCGCGCCGACGATGATCACGACGATGTCCCTCATCGAAGAGCACGTACCTCGTGCCCGGCTCACCGAGGGCATGACCTGGGTGAGCACCGGTCTCGCGGTCGGTGTCGCGCTCGGCTCCTCCGTGGCCGGCTCGGTCATCGACGCCGCCGGGGCACGCGCGGGGTACGGGGTTCCGGTGGTCTCCGGGGCCGCCGCGGTCGCGGTCGGTTTCCTCGGGTACCGCCGGCTGCGCAGGCCGGCGGCGGGGCGGGGAGGCACCGTTGAGCAGCACAGCGAACGGGAAGATCGGCACCTGGCGTAACTGGGGCGGCAATGTCACCGCCCGCCCCGCCCGGCAGGTCGCTCCGGCCTCCGTGGCGGACCTGGCGGCGGCCGTGCGCCGGGCCCGGGAGGACGGCCTGAAGGTGAAGGCCGTGGGGACCGGCCATTCCTTCACCTCGATCGCGGCCACGGACGGAGTGTTGATCCGCCCTCAACTGTTGACCGGAATACGCACCATCGACCGTGCGTCCATGACGGTCACGGTCGAGGCGGGTACTCCGCTCAAGAGACTCAATGCGGCCCTGGCGCGCGAGGGGCTGTCGCTCACCAACATGGGCGACATCATGGAGCAGACCGTCGCCGGGGCGACCAGCACCGGCACGCACGGCACGGGCCGCGAGTCCGGCTCCATCGCCGCCCAGATCAAAGGGCTGGAACTCGTCACCGCGGACGGCTCGGTGCTCACCTGCTCCGAGAAGGAGAACCCCGAGGTCTTCGCCGCCGCCCGAACAGGCCTCGGCGCGCTCGGCATCGTCACGGCGATCACCTTCGCCGTGGAGCCGATCTTCCTGCTCACCGCGCGCGAGGAACCGATGCCCTTCGACCGGGTGCTCGCCGAGTTCGATCAACTCTGGGCCGAGAACGAGCACTTCGAGTTCTACTGGTTCCCGCACACCGCCAACACCAACACCAAGCGCAACAACCGCAGCGCGGGCCCCGAACAGCCCGTGGGCCGGCTGGCCGGCTGGTTCGAGGACGAGTTCCTCTCCAACGGCGTCTTCCAGGTGGCCCAGTGGGTCGGCCGCGCCGCCCCCGCCACGGTCCCGGCCATCGCGCAGATCTCCAGCAGGGCGCTGTCCGCGCGGACGTACACGGACATCCCGTACAAGGTCTTCACCTCACCGCGCCGGGTGCGCTTCGTGGAGATGGAGTACGCCGTCCCGCGCGCGGCCCTGGCTGACGCGCTGCGCGAATTGAAGGCCATGGTCGACCGCTCGGGGCCGCGGGTCAGCTTCCCGGTCGAGGTGCGCACCGCGCCGGCCGACGACATCACCCTGTCCACCGCCTCCGGCCGGGACAGCGCCTACATCGCCGTCCACATGTTCCGGGGCACGCCGTACCAGGCGTACTTCACCGCCGCGGAGCGCATCTTCACCGCGTACGAGGGGCGTCCGCACTGGGGCAAGCTGCACACCCGGGACGCGGAGTACTTCGCCCGGGTGTATCCGCGTTTCGAGGAGTTCACGGCGTTGCGGGACCGCCTCGACCCTGACCGGCTGTTCCAGAACGACTATCTGCGGAGGGTGCTGGGCCGGTAGACGGTGCCCTCGGTGAACTCCCCGGGAGCGGACGGAACTTGCCTGCCATTCGTTCCGTTTCCGGGGATTGCGTGAAGTTCGCCACGTTCATGATCCGCAAAACCGCTTGCGCCGGGCCGAGTTGCAACCCTTGCCAGAAGTTGGGCGGCGCGCCAATCCACGCACGTGGTCCGAATGGAGTACTGTTGCGAGCCCTGGGTCCGGTCTCCCACCAGGGTGTCCGCGGCCTCGCAAGGACCGCCGGGAGGGGGCTAGTTGCACACGGTGACGGAGTTGGTCACTGAGCGTTGCGAACAGGTAACCGTGCCATAACGGCGACTCAGGGCCCGCGCCCGACACGCCGGGCAACTCGGCAAGGTTGTGGCAGGCTGCACCCGGGCAGGCCACACTCGACTAGCGGAAGCAGCGACGCACGTGACGTCGGCAGGCACCACCCGGGAGGTCCCCATGCCCGAACTGCGTGTCGTGGCCGTCTCGAATGACGGCACACGACTGGTGCTGAAGGCTGCCGACTCTACGGAATACACGCTTCCGATCGACGAACGGCTCCGCGCCGCCGTGCGCGGCGACCGGCCCCGCCTCGGCCAGATCGAGATCGAGGTCGAGAGCCATCTCCGGCCCCGTGACATCCAGGCGCGGATACGCGCGGGTGCCACCGCCGAGGAGGTCGCCCAGCTGGCCGGCATCCCCGTCGACCGGGTACGGCGCTTCGAGGGACCCGTGCTGGCCGAGCGCGCCTTCATGGCCGAGCGCGCCCGCAAGACCCCGGTCCGCCGCCCCGGCGAGAACTCCGGGCCGCCGCTCGGCGAGGCCGTGCAGGAGCGGCTGCTGCTGCGCGGCGCCGAGAAGGACACCGTGCAGTGGGACTCCTGGCGCCGCGACGACGGCACCTGGGAGGTGCTCCTCGTCTACCGGGTCGCGGGCGAACCGCACTCGGCGAGCTGGACGTACGACCCGCCCCGGCGGCTCGTCCAGGCCGTGGACGACGAGGCGCGCTCGCTGATCGGCGAGTCCGACGACCTCGCCGTGCCGGAGCCCAGCTTCCCGTTCGTCCCGCGCATCGCCCGGCTGCCGCGCGAGCGGTCGATGGACCGGGCGCTCGACCGGAGCGACCGGGAGCGGCCCGCGCTGTCCGCGCAGCCGTCCGAGCCCGACGAGGAGAGCACGGGCGAACGCGACTCGCTGACCAGCCTGCTGGAGGCCGTGCCCAGCTTCCGGGGCGACCTGGTGGTGCCGGAACGCCCCGCGGAGGACCCCGAGGAGCCCACCGACGAACCGGTGGAGGAGGAGCCTCCGGCGCCCGCCGCCTCGGCCGGCTCGGCCTACGCGGACGTCCTCATGCCCCGCTCGGTCGGCAGCCACCGGGACCGGCTCATCGGGGCCACCGACCGCCAGGCCGAGGCCGACGGCGTCCGCCCCGGGCGCCGCGCCGCCGTCCCGAGCTGGGACGAGATCGTCTTCGGCACCCGCCGCAAGAAACAGGAGTAGCCGGTCGTACGGACGCGCGAAGAGCCGTACGGACGAACGCGGAAGCGGGGGGGCGGGCGGGGGGCCCCCCCGCGCCCCCGGGGACCGCGGGGGGGGCGCCCCCCCCGGGGCGTGTAAAACAAAGGCCCGAGCCGCCCCAGGGCCAGGGT
>NZ_JBHXVE010000002.1:128173-136671 GCF_042672505.1 Streptomyces sp. NPDC127190 | reverse complement strand
TGCCCCCCCCCCCCACCAACAACCGCGCTCCCCCGTCCGACCGCCCGCGCTACGCCCGCCCCCCCCCCCGGGGGCGGGGGGGCCCCGGGGGGGCCCCCCCGCTTCGCCCTGTCCTACTGCGGGTCCGCGCCCACCGCCACTGGCCGGGACGGGTCCGAGGACCACTCGGACCAGGAACCGACGTACAGGGCCGCCGGGATGCCCGCCACCGCGAGCGCCAGGACCTCGTGCGCGCCGGAGACGCCCGAACCGCAGTACACGCCCACCTCGGTGTCCGGCGAGACACCGAGGGCCTTGAAGCGGTCGCGCAGCTCCGCGCCGGGCAGGAAGCGGCCGTCGGGGCCCACGTTCTCCGTGGTCGGCGCCGACACCGCGCCCGGAATGTGCCCGCCGACCCGGTCGATCGGCTCCACCTCGCCCCGGTACCGCTCCCCCGCGCGCGCGTCCAGCAGGACGCCCGTACGGGCCAGCGCCGCGGCCCCGTCCGCGTCCAGCAGGCCCACCGCGCCCGGCTCCGGGGTGAAGTCGCCCTCGGGCACGGTGTGTTCCCCGGTCTCCAGTTCGCCCTGCCAGGACGGCAGACCGCCGTCCAGGACCCGCACGTCCGGGTGACCGGTCCAGCGCAGCAGCCACCACGCGCGCGCGGCAGCCCAGCCCTGTCCGCCGTCGTACACGACGACCGGACGGGACCTCGACACGCCCGCGCGGCGCATCGCCGCGCCGAACTCCGCGAGGTCCGGCAGCGGATGCCGGCCCCGGGACCCGGGTGCGGAGGCCAGCTCCCGGTCCAGGTCGACGTAGACCGCGCCGGGCAGATGCCCGGCCGCGTACTCGGCCCGGCCGTCGAAGGCGGGGGCGCCCGCCGCCTTCGCCAGACTCAGCTGCCAGCGGACGTCCAGCAGCACGGGCGGGGTCTGCGCGGTCAGCTCGTGGGCCAGATCGGTTGCGGTGATGATGGCTGTCATGGCGTCCATCCATACGCCAGGGGTGGCCTCGGCGTCCAGGTCCGGCTACTCTGCTCCGCCGACACCTCGATCACGAGGCGTAGGGGATCGAGCACGTGCTGTACAGCCGAACAGGCAGCCGCCGGCCATCCTCAGGAGAGCGGCGAAAGACGGCAGATCTGGCATTCTCCCGGATACACCGCCGGGTCGCGGCGCGGTAGGGCCCGCGGCACCGGAGAGGATGCGGGCACCGGCACGGGCGGACACGCGAGCCGCGTGGACACCCCTTCCGGGGAGCGGAAGCGACACGGCCCCCACGAGGGGCCGAGGAGAGAGTGATCGATGACCGAGGCACGGGAGTCGGCCGGTCCGCACGCGTGGTGCGTGCCCGGCGCACCCTGCTGGGTGAGCCTGATGGCGCACGGGCTGACCGCCACCGAGGAGTTCTACGGCGAGCTGTTCGGCTGGGAGTTCCGGCCGGGCCCGCAGCAGCTCGGCCCGTATGTGCGGGCGCTGCTCGACGGGCACGAGGTGGCCGGCATGGGCCAGCTGCCGCCGGATTACCGGCTGCCGATCGCCTGGACGCCGTACTTCGCCTCGGACGACGTGGACCGGACGGCGGACGCGGTCCGGCTGTGCGGGGGCACGGTCGCGGTCGGCCCGCTGGACGCGGCCGACGCCGGTCGGATGGCCATCGCCGCCGACCCCTCCGGGGCGGTGTTCGGGATCTGGCAGGGCGCCGCGCATCTGGGCACAGCGATCACCGGGGTGCCCGGCACACCGGCCTGGAACGAGCTGCTCACCTTCGAGACCGAGGGCGTCGCCAAGTTCTACGAGACGGTGTTCGGTTACGAGGAGGAGCCGATGGTCTCCCCCGGCTTCGACTACGTCACGCTGCGCGTCGGCGGCCGCCCGGTGGCCGGTCTGCACGGCGTGGGGCACGCCCTGCCCCGGGACCGGGGCCCGCACTGGCAGACGTACTTCGAGGTCGCCGACACCGACGCGGCGCTGCGGCAGGTCGCCGGCCTCGGCGGCCGGGTGCTCAGCCCGGCCCACGACAGCGCGCACGGCCGGGTCGCGACGGTCGCGGACCCGGAGGGCGCGGTCTTCTCGGTGCTCCAGAACCCGCGCTGAGCCGCTGCGCGATCAGGCCGGCTGGACCGGCAGGACGTCCGGGGAGAGGGCCGCTGCGTGGGAGGACGCGGCGGTCATCCGGCGCCGGTGATGACGGCGGCACAGCACCTCGTAGCCGACCTCGCCGGCGGACTGGTTGACGTCGCCCACGACCACCTGGGCGCCCTCGACCACCATCGCGCCGCCGACCGTGCGGGCGTTGTGCGTGGCGCGGGCGCCGCACCAGCACAGCGCCTCCACCTGGAGCACCTCGATGCGGTCCGCCAGCTCGACCAGCCGCTGCGAGCCGGGGAAGAGCTTGGAGCGGAAGTCGGTGGTGATCCCGAAGGCGTAGACGTCCAGCCCGAGATCGTCCACCACGCGCGCGAGCTGGTCGATCTGCTCGGGGGCGAGGAACTGCGCCTCGTCCGCGATCACGTAGTCCACCCGGCCGCCCTGCGAGAGGTGGTCGACGATGTATGCGTACAGGTCCTGGTCGTCCGCGACCTCCACCGCGTCGGTGACCAGCCCGAGCCGCGAGGACAGCTTGCCCTCGCCCGCGCGGTCGTTCCGAGTGAAGATCATGCCGACGAGGCCGCGCGCGGAGCGGTTGTGCTCGATCTGGAGAGCCAGCGTCGACTTCCCGCAGTCCATCGTTCCGGAGAAGAACACCAGCTCGGGCATGAGGAGTTGAGCACCTTTCGGTGAGAGGTCACAGCGGTGGGAAGGGTCAGGAGCGTACTTCGAGCAGCGGGACGAACTGCTCGGCGGGCGTCATCGAACCGTGGTTGCCGACGAGCGCGGACTCCTTCGGCTCCCGCTCGGAGGCGATGATCAGCACGTCGTCGTGCGCGGCCGCGATCACATCGCCGAGGCGCGCGAGGACCCGGTCGTCGACCCGCGGCCCGAACCAGCCCGCCGCGACCGCCTCGTCCCGCGAGGCCACCCAGAACTGCTCGCCGAGCACCTCGCGCCAGCAGGCCAGTACGTCGTTCTCGGCGCCCGGCACCGCGTACACATGCCGTGCCCGGCCCTCCCCGCCCAGCAGGGCGACCCCGGCGCGCAGCTCCCAGTCCGTGTCGAAGTCGAGGCGGTGCTCCTCGTCGAAGGGCACGTCCACCATGCCGTGGTCGGCGGTGACGTAGAGCACGCTGCGCGGCGGCAGCTGCTCGGCCAGGCGCTGGGCGAGCCGGTCCACGCACATCAGCTGGCCGCGCCAGGTGTCGGAGGCGACGCCGTAGCGGTGGCCCGCGCCGTCCAGCTCGGAGTAGTACGTGTACACCAGCGAGCGGTCCCCGGCGGCGAGTTGCGCGGCCGCGAGGTCCATGCGCTCCTCACCGGTGAGCCGGCCGTGGAAGGTGCCACCGCTGAGCGCGACCTTGGTGAGCGGGGTGTTCTCGAACAGCGGCGAGGAGACCTGGGCGGCGTGCACCCCGGCCTCGTGGGCCAGCTGGAAGACGGTCGGGTACGGCTGCCAGGGGCGCGGGTCGGTGTACGGCTGCCAGCGGAGCTGGTTCATCAGCGCGCCGGTGGCCGGGTTGCGCACGGTATAGCCGGGCAGGCCGTGGGCGCCCGGCGGCAGCCCGGTGCCGACGGAGGCGAGGGAGGTCGCGGTGGTCGCCGGGAAGCCCGCGGTCAGCGGGCGGCCGGTGCCGCCGCGCGAGCCGGCGAGCAGGGAGGTCAGGAAGGGGGCCTCGGCGGAGTGCGCACGCAGCTGCTCCCAGCCGAGCCCGTCGATCAGGAAGACGCAGACCCGGTCGGCCGCGGTCAGCTCCGGGATGGTCGCGGTCAGGCCGGGCACGCCCATCCCGGCGGCCAGCGTGGGCAGCAGGTCGGCGAGGGAGCCGGTGCCGTACTCGGGCAGCGGTGCGGTGTCCAGGGCGAGCGGTTCCGGGTGGTCCCAGGCGGAGAGCTGGGACATCAGCGGGCGATGTCCGCGGTCGCCTCCGAGATGGCCTGCGCGAAGGCGAGCGCCTGGCGCACCGTCTCCGGGCCGTCCCCCGCCTCGCTGACGCGCAGGCTGAGGTCGTCCGCCGTGGAGCTGCCCGTGTAGCCGTGGTCGGCGTCGCAGTTGGGGTCGCCGCAGGCCGCGGGCTCCAGGTCGAGGCGGTTGACCGCGCCCCAGCCGATGGTCAGCACGACCTCGCGGGGCAGGGTGCCCGGGGTGTACTGCTCCGGGTTCGCGACGACACGGCTGACCACGACCGACGAGATCCGGTCGAGCTTCACGGACTCGGTGGAGGTGGTGGCGTACGGCGTCGGGGAGGTGTTGTCGGCGGCCTGCTCGTCGGTGTGGCTGACGATGAAGCGGTTGGTGCTGAGGACCAGCACGGTGACGTGCCGGCGCACCTCGTTCTGGTCGAACGTGGTCTCCTGGTGGACCAGGTACGACCGGATGGGCTCGCCGCCCACAGCGGCCTCCACCGCCTCGGCCACGAGGGCCGGGTAGTAGCCGCTGCGCTCGATCGCCGCGCGCAGCCCCTGGGTCGTCGTACTGGTCTTGGCCATGGCGTCCATCCTAGTCCGTGGGCAAGGGGGGTCCGGGACAGTCGTACAGACCCGGGGCGGGCCGCGCGGGCGCGCTCCGGGGCCTCGGGGCGGTTCCCGGCGGCTCCCCGGAGAGCCTCGCCGGCCGTCCCGGTCGCGGGCGGCGGGTCAGTACGCCGGCAGTGTGCGCGGGCCGAGGTCGTCGCGGGCGGGGGGCGGTGCGAGCCGTACGGTGGCGCCGAGGACGCTCGCGCCGTGCGGGGCGACGACGACCGGTTCCAGGGTGACCGCCACCACCTCCGGGTGGTCGTCCACCAGCCGGGAGACGCGCAGCAGCAGCTCCTCCAGCGCGGGGGTGTCCACGGGGGTGGACCCGCGCCAGCCGAAGAGCAGCGGGGCGGTGCGGATGGACCGCACCAGGGAGGCGGCCTCCCGGTCGGTGACCGGGATCAGCCGGTGCGCCATGTCCCCGAGCAGCTGTGAGGCGGCCCCGGCGAGCCCGAAGGACAGCACGGCCCCGGCCGCCGGGTCGATCACGGCGCGTACGACGGTGTCGACGCCGCGCGGTGCCATGCCCTGCACCACCGGGCGCAGCTCCTCCGGCGCTCCGAACAGCTCGGTCAACTCGGCGTACGCCCGGCGCAATTCCTCCTCGCCGGCGAGGTCCAGCCGGACCCCTCCGAGGTCCGCGCGGTGCCTGAGGTGCGGGGCGGTGGCCTTCAGGGCGACCGGGTAGCCGAGGGTGCGGGCGGCCTCGGCGGCGGCGTCCGGGGTGGGCGCGGGCAGCGCCCGGCGCACGGGGATGCCGTACCTGCCGAGCAGCTCGCAGGTCTCCGCCTCGGAGATCGTGAGCCCCTCCCCGCGCGCGAGCAGCTCCCCGATGAGCCGGGCGGCCCCCTTCTCGTCGATGTCGTCGTATTCGGGCACCTTCCCGGGATCGGCCGCCTCCCGCCGCCACTGCGCATACCGCACGGCTTCGGCGAGCGCCCGCACGGCACGCTCGGCGGCGGGGTAGGCGGGAATGAGACGGCCGTCGTCGGGGAGGACCGGGCCGGGCGGGGGGACAGCTGGGCCGGCTGGGGGAGGCGCATCCGCGACTGGGCTGGGCGGCGCAGCCGCTCCGGGGGTGGGCCGTGCATTCGTTCCCGTGGTGGGCGGCGCGTCCGCTGCCGGGGTGGGCCGCGCATTCGCTCCGACGGTGGGGGGCACACCTGGTCCCGCGGTGGGCCACGCTTCCGCTCCCGCGGTGGGCGGCGCACCTGGTTCCGCGACGGGCGGGCGGCCGGAGGGACGGCGGGGCTCCTGGGCGACGCGCTCGGCGCCGGGGGGTTCGGATGCGGTGCTCGCGGCGCCGGGGGACTCGGATGCGGTGCTCGCGGCACCGGCCTCGGTGCCCTGCCCCGCTGCCACGGCCCGCGGCGCGGTGCCGGGGGCCGATGAGGCGGCCTCGGTGCCGGGTGCCGGTGTTGCGGGTTGGGGGGCCGTGCTCGTCGCGGCCGAGAGCGCTTCCGCCAGGCCGCCCAGTTCCACGTGCACCACCAGGACCGGCTTTCCCGGCACCGCGGCCGAGGCCGACCTGAGTGCCTCCGCCAGCTCCGCGTCCCCCGGCGACCCCTCACCGATCGCGGGGATCGCCGTCACCACGACGGAGTCGACCGTGTCGTCCGCCAGCGCGGCGCCCAGTGCCCGGTGGAAGTCCTCCGCCGTCGCCGCCGTGGTCAGGTCCACCGGCCGCGCCGGCCGCAGCCCCTCCGCCAGACACCGGTCGTACGTCAGCACGCCCAGCGACTCGGAGTTGCCGAGGATCGCCACGCGCGGGCCGGCGGGCAGCGGCTGCCGGGCGAGCAGCAGGCCCGCGTCGACCAGCTCGGTGATGGTGTCGACGCGGATCACCCCGGCCTGCCGCAGCAGCGCGGAGACGGTCGCGTACGGCAGCCGGGTGGCCCGTACCGCGTGGCCCTGCGGCGCCGTGCCGGTGCCCTGCACCACGACCAGCGGCTTGGCGGCGGCCGTGCGCCGGGCGAGCCGGGTGAACTTGCGCGGGTTGCCGATGGACTCCAGGTACATGAGGACGACGTCGGTGTCATGGTCGTCGTACCAGTACTGGAGGACGTCGTTGCCGGAGACGTCGGCGCGGTTGCCGGCGGACACGAAGCTGGACACGCCCGTCACCCCGGTCACCCCTCCACCGCGCCGGTGCAGCCGGGACAGCAGGGCGATGCCGATGGCGCCGGACTGGGTGAACAGGGCGATGCGGCCGGGGCGGGGCATCTCGGGCGCCAGGGAGGCGTTCAGCCGGACGCCGGGGGCGGTGTTGATCACCCCGAAGGCGTTGGGGCCGAGGATCCGCATGCCGTACGTGCGCGCCTGCCGGACGAGCGCCCGCTGGCGTTCGCGTCCCTCGGTCCCGCTCTCGGCGTATCCGGCGGAGAGCACGACGAGTCCCTGGACGCCGTGTTCCCCGCACTCGGCGACCACCCCGGGCACGTGCTCTGCCGGTACGGCGACCACGGCGAGGTCGACAGGGCCCTCGATGTCCCGCACCGAGCGGCGCGCGGGCACGCCGTCGACCTCCTTGAGATCCTCGGGGAAGGCCCGGTTCACGGCGTACAGGCGGCCGGGGAAGCCGGCGTCGCGGATGTTGCCGAGGACGCTGCGGCCGACCCCGCCGGGGGCGCGGCCGACGCCGACGACCGCCACGGAACCGGGGACCAGGAGCCGGCGTACCGAGTGGGCCTCGGCGCGCTGTTCCCGCGCGCGCTGGACGGCCAGGGACCGGTCGGTGGGTTCGAGGTCGAACTCCAGGCGGACGACGCCGTCCTCGAAGCTGCGCTTCTGGGTGTACCCGGCGTCCGTGAAAACCTTGATCATCTTGGTGTTGGCGGGCAGCACCTCGGCGGCGAAGCGGCGGATGCCCCGCTCGCGCGCGACCGCGCCGATGTGCTCCAGGAGCGCGGAGGCGACTCCGCGGCCCTGGTGGGCGTCCTGCACCAGGAAGGCGACCTCGGCCTCGTCGGCGGGGGCGGAGGCGGGCATACCGTCGGCGCCGATGCGGTCATAGCGTACGGTGGCGATGAACTCGCCGCCGACAGTGGCGGCGAGCCCCACCCGGTCCACAAAGTCGTGGTGCGTGAAGCGGTGGACGTCCTTGGCGGACAGTCGTGGGTACGGCGCGAAGAAGCGGTAGTACTTCGACTCGTCCGAGACCTGCTCGTAGAAACTGACCAGGCGGTCGGCGTCATCAACGGTGATGGGCCGGATGCGCGCGGTACCTCCGTCGCGCAGCACCACGTCCGCCTCCCAGTGGGCGGGGTACTCGTACCGGCCGTGCCGGTCCGCCGAGGTCTGCATGGGCCCCAGAGTACGGCTCGCGTACGACAACGGCGCGAGGCAGTCTGTGGAGGACGAAAACCCGGACCGAGGCCGCGGTCCGGGGACACACCGGGGTGGGCGCGGGTCCGCCCCGGGCACGCTTCACGATATGGGAAACTGGTCTAGACAACCCTGAACTCCGAAGGGCAGCAACACATGGCTGAGCGCCGCGTCAACGTCGGCTGGGCCGAGGGCCTCCATGCCCGCCCCGCCTCCATCTTCGTCCGAGCCGCCACGGCCGCAGGCGTCCCGGTGACGATCGCCAAGGCCGGGGGCAACCCCGTCAACGCGGCCTCGATGCTGGCTGTCCTGGGCCTGGGCGCCCAGGGCGGCGAGGAGATCGTCCTCGCCTCCGACGCCGAGGGCGCGGACGCCGCCCTGGACCGGCTGGCCAAGCTGGTCGCCGAGGGCCTGGAAGAGCTGCCCGAAACGGTCTGAACATCGGCCCACTGAATGCCGGAGCCGGGGGGGGGGGGGGGGGGGGGGGGGGGGGGGGCCGCCCGGCGGGGGGGGGGGCCGCCGCGGCCTCGCCGCGGCTGCCGCTCACCTACACATTCCCATACCCCACATATCATTATAAAC